>NZ_CP116936.1:4597249-4908874 GCF_028475105.1 Micromonospora sp. LH3U1
TCAGCGCTCGACCGACGTGGTCGGCGGGCACCAGTTGTGCGGCCATCGCGGTGGCCATGGCCCAGAACCCCCCGAGAGCGACACCCAGCAGAAGCCGCGCGGCCAGCAGAACGGAGAAGTTCGGGGCGAGCGCCACGATCAGGTTGGAGACGGCAGCGAGAAGGGTGAGGCCGATCATGACGTGGCGCCGGTCGGCGCGCGGTAGCACCACCGAGATGAGCAGAGCAGACAACGCCGCGGCGAACGCAGTGATGCTGACGGACTGTCCCGCCGTCCCCTCCGACACCCGCAGGTCGTCGGCGATGACCGGCAGCAGGCTCGCCGGCAGGAACTCCGACATGACGATCGCGAAGATCCCCAGACTCAGTGAGACGACGCCGGCCCAGGACGGAGCTGCCGTGGACTCGCCGCCCGCGCCCGTCGCCGGGCGCAGGCGTGCGTCCGCAGGCTTGAGCTGTTCGCGCAGGCTCACCACGGCAGGTGTCCTGCCTCGTCCTGGAAGGTGCCGGTCGGGCCGGTCGCGTCGAGGGTGGCCAGACGTACGACGACTCGGGCGCTCTCCTCGACTGGTCGTCCGATGCCGAAGGCGGCGGTCATGTCGGTGGCGGTGGCGCCCGGCTCAAGGGCGTTGAACTTGATGCCCGGATGGGACTTGGCGTACTGCACCGTCAGCATGGTGGCTGCGGCCTTGGACGCCGAGTACAGCGCGAGCGGCAGACCGAACTCCGGCCGCTCGGGGTTGTTCACCGCCCAGAACGATCCGGCGCTGCTGGAGATGGTGACGACGTTGGCGTTCGATGACTTGCGGAGCAGGGGCAGTGCCGCCTGCGTGACACGCACGATGCCGACCGCGTTCGTGTCGAAGGAACGCAGCGCCGAGGGGCCGTCGAGCGCGGTCTCCAGGACGCCGGCGTTGTGCACCAGGACGTCGAGACGGCCCTCGGCCGCGTCGATCGTCGCCAGTGCGCTGCTGACCGACGCGTCGTCGGTCACGTCGAGCTGGACGAACCGCGCACCGAGCTCGGCGGCGGCTTTTTTACCGCGTTCGGTGTCACGCGCGCCGATGTAGACCTCGTGCCCCAGCTCCCGCAGTTGCCTGGCGGTCTCGTAACCGATGCCCTTGTTGGCTCCGGTGATCAGTGTGACGGTCATGACTCCCCCTCGAGTTACGTGGCCCGAACGGGCCGTCGTGAACGCTAGGAGCGGCACGCCGAGTCACCCAGAGCCCTCTGCAGCCTGGGGTGCGACAGGACCCCCTCCGATCGCTGCGCACAGAGCTAGGGTCGCCCTCATGAGCGAGTCGACGAACGCCCTCGGGGCCTACCTGCGAGCCCGGCGCGAGCTGGTGACGACGCAGCAGGCAGGCATCCCCGACATCGGTGGGCGGCGTGTGCCAGGGCTGCGGCGGGAGGAGGTCGCCATGCTCGCCGGCATCAGCGCTGACTACTACCTGCGGCTCGAACGCGGCCGTGACCGCAACCCCTCCGTCCAGGTGCTCGAGTCGATCGCCCGCGTGCTGCAACTCGACGACGACCACTTCGCCCACCTGCTCACCCTGGTCGCGGAGGTTCCCCGGCGGCGCAGACGTCGACCGCGCAAGCAGACACCGCCGGCAGGAGCCTTGAAGCTCCTGGAGAGCCTCGTGCAGCCTGCCTTCATCGAAGACCGGTACTTCGACATCCTGGCCGTGAACCGCATGGCCACAGCGCTCTCACCCGGGCTTGCCGTCGGCGGCAACCAGTTGCGTGACCTGTTCCTGGACCCGGCCGAGCAGGCGCTGCATCCGGAGTGGGAGAACGTGACGGAATGCTTCACCGCGAACCTGCGGCAGGCCGTGGGAACCCAGGTCGACGATCCCCGCTTCATCGAACTCACCGGTGAGCTGTCGCTGGCGAGTCCGCGGTTCCGGCAGCTCTGGGCCCGGCACGAAGTGCGTGGACAGCGTGGGACGCCGCTTCGGCTCGACCACCCGCAGGTCGGCGAGATGACCCTCAACCGGGAGCGACTGACGATCAACGGCACCGAGGACCTGATGTTGGTCGTCTACCACCCGGACGCCGGCTCCAGCGATGCGGACAAGCTGGCTCTGCTTGCCTCTGCCGTCCTGCCCACCTCAGGTGCGAAGGACAAGGTCGTGAAGCACGCATGACGACTTTCGGGATCATCGGCGCCGGCGAGGTCGGTAGCCAGATCGCCCGTGCAGCAGACCGCGCCACGTCCTCACGGAGCGGTGACCGACGTGGGGCGGGGTGGCGCGTCAGCACCAGCCGTTGACCTGGCTGGCTGCCCCGGTGTAGTGGTATGCGTCGGGGATCCAGGTGCCGTCGGTGAGCCGGTTCCACAGTGCGGTGGTGCCCCAGCGGCCGGTGTGGGTGGTGCCGTTCGCCGAGCAGGCCACGGCCGCCGTGGCGCCGTCCGCGATCGAGCCGACGACACCGTACCCGGTGCCCGGCCCGGACCGCCGGCTGACCGACGTGCCGCCGTTGCTGTCGATGATGCCCTCGGTGAAGCCGAGCGCGCCGTAGTTGTAGAGTGCCCCGCCGACGTTGACGCGTTTCGAGCCGTGCAACGCGGAGCCCTCGTAGGCCGTGCTGCCCTCTCTCGGCACCCACTTGCCCAGGTTGTGGGTCGCGATCGCCACGTACGCGCTGTTCTGCCGGAACCCCAGGTGTACGTGCCGACTGCTGGCGGAGCCGCCGCAGGTGATGTCGGTGCCGGTGTTGCCGAGGTAGGCGCCCGCCCCGACGGACGTGCCGTCGACGTTGATGTTGTTCCAGAGGTGGTAGTAGTCCGTGGCGTAGCCCCGGTCGTGGATCACCCGGATCCAGCCCTTGCACATCGTGTACGCGGTGCCGGCGCGTGTGGTCAGCACCCGCTCGTCACCGCCGAACAGGTCGATCGAGCTGAACGGCCGCGGGGAGCCGGACCAGCCGTGTGGGCCACCTCTGAGAGTCCAGGACTGGCCGAGGGCGAACGGCAGGCGCATGCCGGTGCGGAAGTCCCCGTTGGCGGCCGTTGTGATGGGGGCGGTGAAGGCGTCCCTTTCCCGTTGAGCGACGACTGAGGCGGGCGCGGCCGCGGCCAGTTCGGCGAAGTTGGCCTCGCCCTCGAAGGCGACCTGCCAGCCGCCGCGCTGCTGGCGGGCGACGAAGATCCAACCGGACGGGTAGAGCCCTTCCTCCTGCGGGGCGACGAGCACGGCGGTGCCGAAGGCCCAGGCCCGGCTGTCCCGGCGGGTGACCGTCACCCGGGTGTCCGCCAAACCAGCGGTGCGGATTCCCTGGTCCGCCGCGACCGCGGCCTCCTCGAGCAGCTTGTGTCGTACGGCGGTGGTGACGTCGCTGGCCGGGGCGGCGTGGGCGCCGCTCGATACGGTGCTGGCCAGGGTGGCAACGAGCAGGATCGTCGTGGCTCTACCGAGCCAGCGTCGAGTACTGATCATGTCCTCTCCAGAGGGGTTGAGAGGCTGACATATATCCGAAGGACGATATACCGGGGATTGATACATGTCTATGGGAGCCTTCCGGCGAGTGACGAAGACGACTCCCGGGCTGCTCGCTAATGCCCTCGCAACGCGCTTGATGTCCGGAATCCCGTATCGCCTGTCCTGAGCTCAGGATTGCCCACAGCCTGATCATCACCTAGCCTCCGTTAGGCAAGGCAAACCTTACTTGGCGCCTCGACCCCGGGCGTGCCGCGCCTGCCACCCCCCGTGATTCGGAGCCGATCGATGTCCGTGACCATTGAGCCCCTCGCCGATCGGCGAGAGGCCGCCGGCTCGGCAGCGGCGGCCGTCTTGCGTGGTGAACAGCTGGTGCTGCGCTACGGAAAGACGGCGGTGGTCCACGGCGTCTCGGTGGTGCTGGCACCCGGTCGCGTGACGGCACTGGTCGGGCCGAACGGCAGCGGGAAGTCGACGCTGCTGCGAGCCCTCGCCCGGTTGCATCGCGTGGATGGCGGCGAGGTGATGCTCGGCCACCGTGACGGGCAACCGGAGCGCGCGGTGTCGCTGCTCAGCGTGCGTCAGTTCGCGCAGGAGGTCACGCTCTTCGCGCAGTCGCGTCAGGCCCCCCAGGGGCTCACGGTGCACGAGGTCGTCTCGTTCGGGCGCCATCCGCACCGGCGCCGCTTCGCCGGCCCGTCCGCGGCGGACCGGAAGGCGGTCGGCCGCGCCCTGGAGGTCACCGGCGTGCAGGACATGGCCGAGCGGCCGGTCGGCGAGCTCTCCGGCGGCGAGATGCAGCGCGTCTGGCTGGCCGCCTGCCTGGCGCAGGAGACCGGCGTCGTGCTCCTCGACGAGCCGACGAACCATCTGGACCTGCGCTACCAGATCGAGACCCTCGACCTGGTCCGGGACCTCGTCGAGGAGCACGGCATCGCCGTCGGCGTCGTGCTGCACGACCTCGACCACGCCGCGCGCGTCGCGGACACGGTGCTCCTCATGCACGCCGGGCGCATCCACGCCGCGGGCGACCCGCTCGAGGTACTCACCGCCGAGCACATCAGTGAGGTCTACGACCTGCGCGTGGAGGTCGAGGTCGACCCACGCACCGGCCGCCTTCGTATCGACCCGGTCGGGCGGCATCCCGCACGGAACCGGAACATCACATCAGGAGAAGAACTCGCATGATCCATGTCACCCGGCTCGCGGCCACCGCCGCGACGCTCGCCGCGATCGCCGTGACGGTCACGGCCTGCGGCACCACGAAGGTCGAGGAACCCGCCGCCGGCGGCCCGAGCGCCCCCTCGTCGCAGACCTGCGCCGACGACAAGACGACGACATCGACCGGCCCGGTGTCGCTGACCGACGGCGTCGGCCGCAAGATCGAGCTCGCCAAGCCCGCCCAGCGGATCGCGGTGCTGGAATGGCAGCAGACCGAGGACGTGCTCACGCTCTGCCTCACTCCCGTCGCGGTCGCCGACACGAAGGGATACGGCACCTACGTGAAGGCGGAGTCGCTTCCGGCGGGTGTCGTCGACACCGGCGAGCGCGGTGAGCCCGACCTCGACGCGCTGTACGCCACGAAGCCCGATCTGATCATCGTGGAGGCGTTCAAGGCCGACGATGAGCAGATCGCCAAGCTCGAGAAGCGCGGTGTCCCCGTGCTCGCCACGGTCGGGGCCAACGCCTCCGGCCAGATCGAGAACATGAAGAAGGTGTTCTCGATGATCGGTCAGGCCACCGGCCGCACCGAGCGCGCCGACCTGGTGCTGCGGCAGTTCGACGAACACCTCGCCACTGCCCGGAAGACGGCCGAGGCCGCGAACGTCAAGTCCAAGGACTTCCTGTTCTTCGACGGCTGGATCGAAGGCGGCAACGTCGTCATCCGCCCGTACGGCAAGGGTGCCCTCTTCACTGAACTCGGCGAGCAGCTCGGCCTTACTGGAGCCTGGACCGACAAGATCAACGCGGCCTACGGCAGCGGCGGCGTCGACCCCTCGTACGGTCTCGCGCAGACCGACATCGAGGGACTCACCGCCGTCGGGAGCGCGAGCCTGTTCTACTCCGACGACGAGACCCCGGACAGCTACGTCAAGGAACTGCGCAAGAGCTCGATCTGGACCGCGCTGCCGGCAGTGAAGGAGGGGCGGGCGTACGCCTTCCCCGCCGGCGTCTGGGGAGCCGGCGGCCCGAAGTCGACCGAGCAGGCAATCGACGCCTACGTGAAGATCCTGACCGGTAAGTGAGCGGCACCCTCGCGCCGCGGCCGCTGCCCCGTGTCGGGTTCGGCCGCGGCGCGAGCGGGGCGGCCGTCCTGGCCGTCCTGCTCGCCGTGGTCGTCGTGCTCGGGCTGTGGCACGTGACGCAGGGCACCTCCGGGGTCGGCTTCCGGGACCTGCTGCGCTATCTCCTCGGGGCGCGCGAGGACGTCGGCGGCGTACCGGTCACCGACGTGCTGACCGGGTCCCGCCTGCCCCGCATGCTCGCCGGGATCGCGGTCGGCGTGGCGCTCGGCGCGGCCGGGGCGCTGCTCCAGTCGGTCACCCGCAACGCGCTGGCCGCACCGGACACGCTCGCCGTCACCGCCGGGTCCTACTTCGCGCTCTGCGCGGTCGCCGCGTTCGGTCTCGCGGTGCCGCTGTGGGCCTCGGGCGCCGTGGCCTTCGGCGGTGGTCTGCTCGCTGCGGGAGTCGTGCTCGGCCTCGTCGGCACCACGTCGGGCAGCGGGTCGACGCGGCTGATCCTGGCCGGCTCGGCAGTCGCGATGGCCCTCGACGCGGCGACCGCCATGCTGCTGATCCTGTTCAAGGAGAGCACCACCGGGCTGTACGCCTGGGGCAGCGGCTCGCTCGCACAGCTGAACATCGACGCCGCCATGCGCGCCGTCCCGGTCATCGTCGTCGTACTTGCCGTCGCCGTGTTGCTGGCCCGGCGACTCGACGTGCTCGGCCTCGGCGACGACACGGCCGCCTCGCTCGGCGTGCCGATCCGCTCGACCCGGGTCATCGCGGTGCTCTGCGCCGTCCTGCTGACGAGCATCTCGGTGACGCTGGCTGGTCCCATCGCCTTCGTCGGCCTCGCCGCGCCGGTCGTGGTGCGCCTCGCGGCCAACCGCATCGGTGTGCTGAGCCGGCACGGCTTCCTGATCCCGGCCTGCGGGCTGGTCGGGGCACTTCTGGTGCTCCTCGCCGACGACGTGCTCCGGGCGGTTCTCGGCGCCCAGGCGGCCGCCTCGATTCCCACCGGAATCCCGACCTCGTTGCTCGGTGCCGTAGTCATCGTGATCCTCGCGCTCCGGCTTCGCGATGCGGGATCGGCGCGCTATGCGCCCCGGGCCCTCGTCGCCCTCCGCTCGCGCCGCCGCTTCCTCACCGTGGCGGTCGTCGCGGCCGGTCTGCTCGTCGCGGCGGTGCTGGTCGGCCTGCTCGCCGGCAGCCTGTGGCTACGCGTCGGCGACATCGTGCTCTGGCTCCAGGGCTCCGCGCCGGACCTGATCGGCCGGGCACTCGACGACCGCGCCCCACGGGTCGCGGCGGCCGTCGTCGCCGGTGCCGCACTCGCCCTGGCCGGAACCGTCGTGCAGGGCACGGTACGCAATCCGCTGGCCGAGCCGGGCGTACTCGGTATCACCGCCGGTGGCGGCCTCGGCGCGGTGATCGTGGTGACCTCGGGCGTATCCGGCGGGCGTCCCGTGCTCATCGTCACGGCCGTCGCGATGGGACTCGGCACCTTCGCGCTCATCGCCCTGCTGGCGTGGCGCGGAGGGCTCCTCCCCGACCGTTTCCTGCTCATCGGCATCGGCTGCGGCTACGCGCTCAGCGCCATCAGCACCTTCCTGCTCCTGCGTGCCGATCCGTGGGACACACCGCGGATCCTCACCTGGCTCTCGGGCACGACCTACGGCCGGTCCTTCGCCGACGTGCTGCCGGTCGCGCTCGTGCTCCTCCTCGCGACCCCCGCGGTGCTGGGAATGCGCCGCCAGCTCGACCTCCTGGCGATCGACGAGGACACCCCACGGATCTTCGGCGTCCGCCGAGACGGCGCGCGACTCCTACTGCTGACGATCGCGGCGGTCGTGGCGGCGGTGAGCGTGATCGCGGTCGGCGTGGTCGGCTTCGTCGGGCTCGTCGCTCCCCACATTGCCCGCGGCCTCGTCGGCGTTCGGCACGGGCGCATCATCCCGGTCGCCATGCTGCTCGGCGGCCTGCTCGTCTGCGTTGCCGACACCCTCGGCCGTACGCTCATCGCCCCCTCGCAGATCCCCGCCGGACTCATGATGGCCCTTGTCGGCGCACCCTATTTCGTCTGGCTGCTGCGTCGTTCACGTCCCTGATCGGCGGACTGCTCCACGAAGGTACGGATGAGCGCGCCGACCAACTCAGGACGCTCGGCGATGAGGTTATGCGTGGTACCCGGCACGATGCACAACTGCGCGCCGGGGATCGACGCGGCGATGAGAAGGCTGTGGCCGGGCGGGATCGTGTCACGATCGCCCGACATGACGAGCACCGGCGCCGCGATCCGGACGAGTTCGTCCGGCTCGATGTGCGGTTCGCTCCGCCAGAGGCGGAACAGCTTGGCGAGTACGACGTCCGCATGCCCCGGCCCGTCCGGCGACAGGCGTTCATAGTGCATCCGCTCGACGTCCGGCTTCTGCTCCTTTTCGAGCGCCTCGAGCACGGGGGCGGCTGAATCCGTGAACGCCGACGGATGAAGGTTGGCGCTGATGGCGGTCAGCGAGCGCACCCGCGCCGGGTGGTCGAGGGCGAGCAGCAGCCCGATGATCGCGCCGTCGCTGTAGCCGACGATGTGCGCCGATTCGAGGTCGACGGCATCGAGGTAGGCCAGCGTGTCGGCAACCCCGCGCGCGTACCCGTACTCCCCGTCGATGTCGGCCGACCGGCCGTGCCCGGGACGCTCGAAGGCGAACACCCGGTGATCCGGCAGGAGCGCGTCGGCCTGCGAACGCATCGACTCAAGGGAGCAGAAGCCGCCGTGCAGCAGAAGGACGGGATCGCCCTCGCCGGCGACTTCCGAATACAGGTCGACATCGCCGATCCGAAGGTAGCCCATCTGCTCCCGTCACCATTTCCCGAGTTCTGAATTCGGCACAGCTCAGCGCCTGCGCGGCGCCGCCCGCAGCGGCGTGGGCCAGGTGGAGTGGCGACCAGGCGCGGTGAACGCCGTGGTCAGAGTACGCCCGTCGTTGGTCCGATCCGTCAGGCTGTGCCGCTCGAGCGAGGCTGCACCGGCGGGCGCCCGCCGGGTTCTCCGGCTCCCCCGGGTCCTCCGGGTCCGCCGGGCTGCGGAGGCGTGCCGGACGGGCCGCCACCGCCGGGGCCGCCGCCACCGGTCGGGATGGTGGCCGTATCGACCCGCACGGCCAGGGAGACGGCGTAGCCGCGAGTGACGTCACCGGTCACGGTGCCAAGCTGCAGCGCTCCGCCGTCGTCACCGAAGACGTTGTCGTTCTGCAGGGAGACCTGTGCGAGGTTCCGGACCGACGCTTCGTAGCCCTTCTCGGCGTACACCTTGTCGCTGACATCCTTGGGCAGGGCAACCTGGGAGGTGGCGATGGCTTTCGTGGAATCGCTGATGCCGGCCTGGTCGGTGTAGACCTCGAAATGGATGTGCGGCCAGCGACCGGTGTAACAGGCCGGGAAGATGCTGGTGAACCGTACCTTCCCCTGGGCGTCGGCGATCTGCACGCCGCGGAGGTAGTTCTGGTCCTCGACACCCTCGGAATACAGCGAGTAGCGACCTTCACGGTCACAGTGCCAGACATAGACGGCCGCTCCAGCGAAGGCTCCGCCGCCATTCGCCAGGTCCTGGATCGTCAATTCGAGCGTCATGGGGACACCCTCGGCGGTGCCGTTCGTCTCGCCGAAGCTCGACCGGATGTCGCTGCGGACGACACCGCTCTGCTCCAGAACGTCGGGGCCGTTCGAGCCGTCACCCGGGTAGGGGCCGGCCGTCTCGTCGGGAATCTCACCGGTCGTGCCGCCTGCGGAAGCCGACGAGGACGCCGTCGACGAGGACGAACTACCGCCCGACCCGTTCCCGCACGCCGCGAGGCCGACAGTAACGGTGCCCAGGCCGAAGGCCCGCAGCAACTGCCGGCGGCCCATCAGGGTGCCGAGGTCGAAGCCGAGGCCCTGATCGACGACATCCTCCTCGGGCCGGTCCAGCGGGCGGCCCTCGTACATCGGTCCCGGCTTGCGCTCCTGGTCGTGCCGCATTCAGACCCCTCCGATCGCGGTTGGCGGTGTCCATCCGCGAGTTCGACGATGGCCCTGGATCCGGGGAGCCAGCTATGCCGAAGCTAGGAACGGGCTGTGAAGCCGCCACCAGGCGGGCATGGACAACAGTTGACGCCCGTTCAAGGCCATCGAGCACTGCTCATCAAACAGGACGCCGCTCGCTCACACCCCCAAAGGCTGCGGACGGAAAACCTTCCGGTACGCGCCCGGTGTGACGCCGAGGAGTTGTCCGAACTGGGAACGGAAGTTGCTCGTCGTAGGGAAGCCGGTCTGGGCAGCGATCCGATCGACGGTGTGGTCGGTAGTTTCAAGCAGGTCCTGCGCGTGACGGATGCGTACCCCCGAAACCCACTGCATAGGGCTTTGCCCTGTCTCGTCCTTGAATCGACGTGTCAGCGTGCGCACACTCAGGCCGGCTGCGGCGGCGATGTCCGCGAGGGTGAGGTCACGGTGCGCGTTTGCCTCAATCCAGGAGAGCGCTCGTTCCAGAGTCGATGTCCGGTAGGTGGCGCGGTTCCGAACGATGTACTGAGCCTGCCCTCCCGGCCGGTGCAGCGGCGCGACGGCAAGGCGGGCGGCGTCTGCCGCGACGGCCGTCCCGTAATCGCGCTGGACGATGTGCAGGCACAGGTCGAGACCGGAAGCGGCTCCGGCGGACGTCAGGATGCTCCCGTTGTCCGTGTAGAGCACGTCGGGGTTCATCCGGACAGCGGGATGCCTTCGCGCGAGCTCGTCCGCGGCGAGCCAGTGGGTCGTCGCGTCGCGGCCGTCGAGCAGGCCTGCCTCGGCCAGCGTGAACGCGCCGACGCAGATCGACGCGATTCGCGTGCCGCGCGCCGCTCCGGCCCGCAGTGCTTCGAGAACAGCGGGTGGCGACGGCTGCAACGGGTCGTTTCTGCCTGGCACGACGACGAGGTCCGCGCGCGCGACCGCGTCCAACTTCTCATCAACAGCCAAGCGCAGCGGACCGGCCTGGACGGACGGCTCGTGGCCGGCGACGACGAGCCGGTAGCCCGGACGGCCGTCCGGTAGGCGCACACGCCCGAAGGTTTCAATCGGAGTGGCCATATCGAAGGCAATCGCATCTGGGAGCGCAAGCACGACGACGGTGTGCATCCCCTGAGGATAGGGCACTCTGCGGGTGGCCAGATTCAGGCACTTTCTGTCTTGATAGTCATGGCCAGCCCCTGCAACGGAGCGCGAACATAGGAGGAAACCTCCATCGGAAGAGATCCTCCATGACTCAATCCCGCGTCCAGTTCGTGCTCTTCGACGGGTTCGATCCCCTGGACGTCATCGCCCCGTTCGAGGTGCTCACCGCCGGAAGCGACCTCCTCGGTGGCGCGTTCGCGGTTGAGCTCGTCAGCGCGAGTGGTCCCGGCGTGGTGCGATCCGGCAACCCACAGATCACCCTGACAGCCACCGCCACGCTCGACCCGGAGACACCCGGCTACGTGGTTGTCCCAGGGGCAGTCGGCCCCGTCCATGGAGACCCAGACGCCGGAGACGAGACCATCCCCGTACTCCTGGGCCGGTTCGCTTCGAGCGCCGCGATGCCCCTCATCCGCCGCGCGCTCGACAACCCGGACATCACCGTCGCGGCCTTCTGCGGGGGATCACTCGCACTCGCGATGGCCGGTCTCCTCGAAGGCCGCACCGCGACCACGCACCTGCTCGGCATCGACCTGCTCGATGCCACGGGAGTGAACGTCGTCCGCGCTCGCGTGGTGGACGACGGCAACCTCATCAGTGGCGGCGGTGTTACTTCGGGCCTCGACGTGGCCCTCTACCTGCTCGAGCGTGACTTCGGCTCCCAAACCGCGCACGCGGTCGAGGAGCTATTCGAGTACGAGCGTCGCGGAACCACCTGGAAGACCACGGGTCAGCCTGCGGTCTGATCCACCTACCCCGCCCCTCTGAAAGTGCAGGTCACTAAGCGCAGATGAACACCATCGTCGGAACCTGGCTGCTACGCATGAAGACGCCCGTCGGCACTATCGAGGCCGACTACCACTTCGAGGAACACGATGGCGTGATCCGCGCTAGCGCGACCGGCGCTGGCGAGACCACGACCCTCACTGACATCGTGGTCTACGACGACCCAACCGGGCAGCGGGTCACCTGGCGGCAGAGCATCACCAAGCCGCTGCGCCTCAACCTCGCCTATGACGTCATTGTCGACGGCGATGCGCTCTCCGGCGAGTCCCGCGCCGGGCGGCTGCCGCAGACGCGCGTGACCGGCGAGCGGAGCAGCACGTGAGTGCATTCCTGCTCTCGGTCCATGTGCTCGCGGCGATTCGCACATTGGGCCTTTCCGAGTAACGGTTGGTGGCGTTGTGTGATCACGTCGTGCGGCGGTGGTCGATGTGGAGCAGGACCAAGGCGGCAGCGGTGATCCGGCCAATGCTCCAGGGACACAGGGCTGACGTTGCGCAGCGCTTTAAAGGTCGTCTTGAGCAGGGAGTTCCCGCGTTCGCTGATGGCGCGGACCGCGTTGTGGGCCTTGTTGAACTGCTGCTGTACGTCGGTGCAGGCATGGTTGCGTGGCTTCTTGAACGCCACCGTGATGGTGTCGGCCTCGCCTTCGTAGCCGAGGTCACCGAGGACCCGTAGGCCGGCGTCGGTCCAGGTTCTCAGCAGTGGCAGGATGCCGTGCTCGCGCAGCGCGGTGGTGTCGTGTTCACCGCCGGGACGTGCTGTCGATGTTGCTGTGGGCGTAGCCGGCCATCTTCGCGGCCAGCAACACCGAGTGCAGGCCGGGCGCTTGGGCGGCGAGCACGGTAAGGCCCTCATGCAGGTACGCGTACCCCGTCGACCTGCTGATCGTGTTGTCGCTGGCGAGTTGCGAGATGCGGGTGCCGTCGATCAGCCAGCGGATCACCAGGACAGCCTGTTTGAAGCAGCCCAACGACCTGGTCCCGGCGCGGGTGCCGAGCCGTTGCCCCCGCCTCGGCGGCGCCCGACCAAGTCTCGATCCCGTACTTCCCGCCCGGGAACTGCCCGCAGGGCACGCTCTGCATCTGGCCCACCTGGGAGAACCTGGAGAACGGCCCCACGTCGCCGCCGTCCCTGGTGACCAGAACCGAGTGGACCGGCAACGTCGCCGCGTACGCCGTCTACAACTACACATCCCGCAACGCCGAGATCACCTGGGGCTACACGTATCTCGGGAAGCCGCTCACCGGCAAGCCCTGCGCCACCCCCGGGTGGGGGGAGACACGTACGTGCCGATGCGCGCGACGAAGGTGAGTTGGCAGACGACCACCTGCTGACCTCCAGCCGTCACCCGACCGGACGACCTGCTGGCCGTCGAGTGCGGCGGCGATCGTCCGCCGGGTCGGGGCTGCGTCCGTGCTGAGGATTACACCCATAAGCCCGATCGAAGAAGGTGAACCGTGCTGCTGAAAGCCATCGCCATCGCCGCCTCTGTCGCAGGGATCACGCAGGTCGTGCCCACGACCTCGACCCGTGCGTCTGCTCCGAGGTCGCCGGCCGGCCCGGACGGTGTCGGCCGTCGTTTCCACAGTGGCGCCGTCGGGTGAGAGCACGGTCGGCTCCACTGTGGGCGGTGATCAGATGCTGGCGGGCCGTGGTGCCATCCGACAGATACCACCCTGAAACTACCTCAATCGTCACCAGACTCAGGTGGACGCCAGCTTCCGAGTGACCCGCCGGACTACGTCGTTTCAGGTGCTTGACCTGTCAATTTTCCGCCGGTAGTTTAAATTCGTAACTACAAGCATCTATCTATAAAGCAGGTGAACCGTGCTGTTGAAATCCATCGCCATCGCCATCGCCGCGTCCGTCGCAGGCGTGCTGGCCACCGCCCCCGCCGCCTCAGCGGCAGCACCCGGAGTGTCGATACAAGGCTGGGGGTCCGGGAACTGCCCGCAGGGAATGCTCTGCATCTGGCCCAACTGGAATCACCCGCCGCAGGGTCCCGTGGAGACGCCGTCTCTGACGACCAACAGCGAGTGGACCGGCAGCATCCAGGGATTCAACTTCTACAACGGCACAGGCCGCGACGCCGTAATATCCGGGTTCACTTTCGGCTCGTCGATTCCCTTCAAGAACTGCGCTCCTGCCGGCGGGACCGGGGGCGACCTGTATATACCGGTCAACGTGACGAAGGTGACTTGGCAGCTGACCCCCTGCTGATCCTCCACTGGGCCTTTCCGGCCTCCTGCACGCCGACCGGCAACGGCTCGGCACCCGCGCCGGGACCCGGTCGTTGGGCTGCTTCAAACAGGCTGTCCTGGTGATCCGCTGGCTGATCGACGGCACCCGCATCTCGCAACTCGCCAGCGACAACACGATCAGCAGGTCGACGGGGTACGCGTACCTGCATGAGGGCCTTACCATGCTCGCCGCCCAAGCGCCCGGCCTGCACTCGGTGTTGCTGGCCGCGAAGATGGCCGGCTACGCCCACATCAACATCGACAGCACGCCCCCGGCCGTGAACACGACACCACCGCGCTGCGCGAGCACGGCATCCTGCCACTGCGCTCAAGACGACCTTTAAAGCGCTGCGCAACGTCAGCCTGTGTCCCTGGAGCATTGGCCGGATCACCGCTGCCGCCTTGGTCCTGCTCCACATCGACCACCGCCGCACGACGTGATCACACAACGCCACCAACCGTTACTCGGAAAGGCCCAATGTGAGAATCGCCGCGAGCATGTTCCCGCGCTCCGCGCGTCTCGCCCTCGCCGCGCCCGACGACCCGAGGAGGGCTGTCGCGGTGCACATCCTGCACCGAATCACACGCGTCTACACAGTAATCGGCGTGCTCGTTCCAGTGTTCGGCCTCGCTAAGGGCGCGAGCATCGGCGTGCTCGGCGACACCTGGCTGATCGTCTCGATGATCCTGACTGCGGCTGCGGTCGCGATGCCGATCGCGTTCATTCTGCCCGCTCAGAAACGCGTCGTCCGCGCCCTCGACACGGGCGCGAACGACGCCGGCGTCTCGGTGCCTGACGGGACCGCACGCCGACTCGGGATGCTGACGGGCGTGTTCAACCTGCTGTGGGCAATCGTCGTCGTCCTGATGATCTACCGTCCTGGCTCGACCGCGGGAGTCGGGCTGTGAGCCCGCGCCGTACGCCACCGGGTATGGCTGCCACAGGGCACCTCATCACGCGCTCCACGCCACATCGGCGGTGACTCCGGCCAAGCGGGGCATGCGTTGGACCGGATAGGTCGCGGGGGTTTCGCCGGCTGCCGCTTCCGGGTAGCGGATGGCTCATGAACCGCAATCTCGTGAAGGGTCTGCAGGTTGCGTGGGGGCTGCCGGAGTTCCGCAACGGGGTGCGACACCTCATCGATCTCGAGGAAGTGTCAGTGCTGCTCGCGACGCTGTCCGTCCCGGATCATGACCGCGAGGTTGAGCGCAGCCTGTTGAGCCTGCTGCGGTCCGGCCTGGACACGATCGAGATCCGAGAGGCGGTGTTGCTGCTACTGGAGGAGGACGAGGTGCGCCGGCCGCTCGTCGCGGCGGCGGTGGAACCGCTTGCGGACCGACCGGGTCAGGTTGCCGCCATCGCTTCGGCGGCCGAGGATCCTGCGGTGCGGCGTGAGGTACGGGCGGTGCTGGGCAACGCCACGGTGCGGGAGCTGATCTGGCAGGCGATTGAGAACCAGGTGAGCGACAACCGGTTCGGCTTGATCCGCCGGGCGGCGGTGCTGTTCGTGCGGCACCCGAGCGTCCGGCGCCTCGCGTGGGCCGTGCGCCGGCACGGCGTGTTGCGCGAACTACGCCGGAAGCGGTGAAGTCCGCATCGATGGGCGCGAGCCCAGCGCGCTCGGCGGCATGGTTGGGCGTTGCGCCAGTACGGGTGGCGGGACGTGTGGGGATCAGTCGATGAGATTGAGGCCCGTCAGGTCGGCCGATAGCGCCCAGAGGCGAGCTGCCTCCCTGCTGTCGGTGGGGCTGCCGTCGGTGAGGTGGCAGTCCACGCAGTAGCCGCCGCCGTTCGCGTCGAGGTGGGGCGACGTGGCGGCCCAGACTTGGGTCGCCGCGCCTTGCTCGACGGTCTTGAACAGGCCCGGCGTAGGAGTCCCGTCCGCGTCGATCCAGCCGGCGGCGGCCATCTCCTCGACTCCAAGGTGCCGTTGCAGGGGAGTGAGGATCCAGCCGGGGCTGACGGAGAAGGCGCGGACGCGGTGCGGTCTGCCGAGCAGGTCGAGGTGGCGGGCGAACAGGACGTTCGCGAGCTTGGACTGGGTGTAGGCCTCCCACTTGTCGTAGCCGCGCCCAAACTGCACGTCGTCCCACCGGATACGCCACGACGGGTTGCGGCCGGAGGCGACCGAGACGACCCGAGCCGTGCCGGGCGCGGTGAGCGCGGGCCACAGCAGGTTCGCCAGCGCGTAGTGACCGAGGTGGTTGATCGCGAACTGCGCTTCCCAGCCGGGTCCTACCCGTGTCTCCGGGCAGGCCATGATTCCGGCACTCGCGATCAGGATGTCGAGGGCGGAGTGGATGCGTAGGAACCGTTCGGTGAACGCGCGGACGGAGGCGAGGTCGGCGAGATCGAGCTGGTCGACCTCGACCCCGGCTACGCCGGCGAGCGCCTGCTTCGCTGCGTCCGGCCTGAGCGCTGGGACGACGACCCGAGCCCCGGCTTGGGTGAGCGCGAGGGTCGTGGCGAGACCGAGGCCGGAGTAGCCGCCCGTGACGACAGCGGTCTTGCCGGTGAGGTCGATTCCGGCGAGGACGTCTCCGGTCGTGCTGTGGGCGCCGAACGTGGTGTGGGTCGTGTCGCTGGTCATGCCGCGGACGCTAGGTGCTAGACCGAGGTCTAGGTCAACGGGGCTACGGTCGACGCTATGACGGACAGGGGCCTGAGCATCGGCCAGGTGGCGCAGCGCACCGGGTTGAGCGTGCACGCCCTGCGGCTCTACGAGCGTGAGGGTTTGTTAGCCAGCGAGGTGCAGCGCGACGGGTCCGGCAGGCGCGTCTACAGTGCCTGGGACGTCGAGTGGCTGGCGAACTGCGTGAAGTTCCGGGCCTCCGGGATGCCGCTCACGACGATCAGCCGCCTGGCCCAGCTCGTCCGCGAGGGCAGCGGCAACGAGGCCGAACGGCTCGAGCTGCTCCGCGAACACCAGCGCTACATCACCGAGCAGCTCGCGCAGCTGAGCGACTGCCTCGAACTCGTCAACGTCAAAGTGGCCAGCTACGAACAACACCTTGCCACCGGCGCCTCCGGAGATCCCTGGCAACAGCAACCCCGGCCCGCACCGAAAGAGCACAGACACCAGATGGGCTGAGCAGTGAGCCGTCGACCCCCGGCCCGGGGCGTTTGCCGACGGGCAGATGGCGCGATGGAGCCCAGGTAAGGTACCCGCGGTCACCATCAGCGGCCGTATGTCTCCAGCAGCCGCAGCCAAACCTCGCTGACGGTCGGGTACGATCACCTTCCGGTCCTCGTCGACGACCATGCGGGCGTGTCCCGTGTAGCCATCAGCGTGCAGAGAAGATCCGGCAACTGCGCCCAGGGCGTAGTCCACGACCCGGATCCGCAGTCCGGCTGCCGCAGCCGCGGCTGCGGTCAGCCCCACCGACGCGATCTCCGGGTCGGTGAAGACCACCTGCGGCACCGCACGGTCATCAGCGGTAGCCGCGTGCCGGCCCCACCGGCCGTCCTCGACCTTCTCGCCCTTCGCCCGGGCCACGATCACGTCGCCGACCGCGCGTGCCTGATACTTGCCCTGATGGGTCAGCAGAACCCGCCGATTCACATCACCAGCGGCATACAGCCACTCCCCGCCCCCGACGACGCGCAACGTGTCGTCGACCGCCAGCCAGGCACCCGGCGCCAGTCCGACGCTGTCCAGGCCGATGTCCTGGGTTTTCGGCGTACGGCCAATCGCCACCATTACCTCGTCGGCCTCGACCCGGTCACCGTCGGCGATCCCAATGTGGACGGTCCCGCTGTCGTCGCGGTTGACGGAAACGGCCCTCGCGCCGAGGCGTACCGACACACCGGCCTCGCGCAACGACTCCGTGACCAACTCAGCGGCGAAGGGCTCCACCGACGGCAGCACACCGTCGCGGGCCAGCACCGTCACCGACCCGGCCGAGGCGGCCTCCCGGCTGGACCACGGCGCCGCCTCCCGCAGACCCGGGATATCCGGCAGCAGAGCGCTGCTACCGGTCGCGACGACCACCGCGTGCCGCGCGGTCAACCTCGTCGTGACACCGTCGACGCCGGTCACCTCGACGACCCGGGCGGAACTGATCAGTCCCTGGCCGCTCCCGTCACCGCCTCCCGCGCACCCGGCAGTTGGCGGGCCGACCGCAACGCGGACGCGCTGCGCAGCAACGCTTTCGTCGGCATGCAGGCCCAGTACGAGCACTCCCCGCCGACCAGCTCCCGCTCGACAATGGCGGCGGTCAGGCCGCCCTGCACGACCCGGTCGGCGACGGTCTCCCCGACCGGACCCGCACCAATCACGATGACGTCGTACTCGATGGTGGGGGTCATGTCAGTTGCCCTTCGCGCTGCGGCCGAGGCGGATGGCGGCGATGAGGAAGAAGATGGCACCGGGGATGGCGTAGCCAGCCGCGTTGGTCAGCGACGGGTTGTCCGCGGAAGCAGCAGCGATGAAGGATCCACCGGCCAGAACCGAGATGCCTCCACTGATGATCATCGGCCACTGCCCGCCCATCCTGCGACGAGTGACACCCACGATCAGCTGCACCAGACCGGCCACGATCGCCCAGGCACCCCACACCCGCAGAACAGCGGGGATGCCAGACGCGCAGGCGACACCTATGCCGACGGCGGTGATCAGGCTGACCGCGATGTTCACGTACAGCAGAGCCGGCGAGCCGGTGGTCCGCGAGGAACGAAGGTCGTAAATGGCGGCGCCGACGTCGAACAACGGGTAGAGCACGAAGAGCACCACCGTGAGCGGGCCGATCTCCTTGGCGGTCGCGATCGTCACGAGTGCCCAGACGATGGCGAACGCGAAGCGGGTGAAGTACAGCCGCCGTAGTGCGGCAGCGGTCTGGGAGATACCGGGCGAAGCAGCAATGCTGGTCACGGTGTCCCTTTCAAGGGAGGCGCAGAGAGACCGAACGTTCTGTCACGACCCAGCATGGCAACCCCCGACTTGAGCTGTCAAGACCGAACGTTCTATCCGCAGGAGTGAGCAGTGGCACAGCAGGCGGCCGCTCAATGCGGGGGTCGCGGCTGCTCAAACGGCCGCCCCGGCCCGGCCCGGCAAAAGGACATCCAGCCGGTCGGCATCGACTGGCGCTTGAGTGCGGGCGCGGCTTGCCCGGCCGGCGTCGGGCGCCGCGCCACCTGCGCCTCGGCAACGATGGGGTACGCCCCGAGCTGATCATGACCGGCGCGGCCCGCTTGTGGCGGAGGCGGCCAGGCTCGGCTGCCGGACCCGAGGGCCGCTCGCATATCAGACCGAACGTTCTATCGCTAAGATGGTTGTATGGCGCGCATCGCAACCGACACCCGGCCCTCCGAGGCGCGACTCCGGCTCCTCACCACGGCAACCAGGATCTTCTACGCGGAGGGCATCCACTCCGTCGGCGTTGACCGGATCATCGCCGAGGCAAAAGTGACGCGGGCTACCTTTTACCGGCACTTCCCCAGCAAGGAAGACCTCATTCTGGCCTACCTGCGTGAAGTCCATCAGATGGATCGCGGCGCCGTCGACGCGGCCATCGCCAACAACCCGTCGCCGGTCGACCCCCTCCTGGCCATCGCTGGCTCCATCGCGCAGAACATCCAGTCCCCCGGGTTCCGCGGATGCGCCTTCCTGAACGCCGCGGCAGAGTATCCCGACACCGACCACCCCGTGCACCAGGAGATCATCTCCCACCGGCGATGGTTCCTGGACACCCTCACCATGCTGATGGCGCAGGTCCACGAAGAAACCGCAGATCCCGCCGCGCGCCACTTCGTCATGCTCCGCGACGGCGCCATGGCAGCCGGATGCCTTTTCGACCCCGCGTTGGTGTCGGAGACCTTCCTCCGCGGGATCGAAGGCCTCCTCCGGATCAATAGCGAGCGCCAGTCGACCGAGTCCGCACGCTAGTACTACAACAGCGTTCTCGGAACTCGCCTGGTCCGAAAGCGACCAGATCGTTTGCCATTCCGCTAACGCGGCTCCTGCCCAGGACCAGGGTCGACGAGCAGCTCGGGGTGCAGTCGGAATCTGACACGCCGGCTGGTGGGGTGACGGTGTCGGAAGGACCGCCGTTGGGGTACCTGCGGTACAACCTGTCCGATCGCGACGTTGAAGAGTTGCTGGTCGAACGCGGCGCGAAGATCGACCACGTCACCGTCTACCGCTGGGTGCAGCGGTTCACCCCACAGCGGGCCGACTACGAACGGACAGGACAGCGCAGGTGATCGTCGCCGGACACGCGTTCATGCAGAACCTCCGACACGGACACTACGAACTCGGCGTTGACGCCCCGCCCGCTCTGCGGGTCACCGCGCGCTCGTCCGGAGGCTGCTCTCTCGTCAGGTGGAGCAGCCACCCCTCGCCGGTGCGGATGAGCGCGTATCGCCGGCGGCCGGTGCGGCCGTGCAACGTGAACAGCATCCGACGCTCGGTGCGGTCGTGCTCCTCCCAGGTGCCGATGTCGGCGATCGACTTGTCGGCGTCCTCGTAGGTGAGGTGATCGAGGTGGTGGTCGGGCACGGCGATCGCGAGCCGGTTGTCGTTGGGACTGTCCGGCAGGCCGCGAGGAACCGCCCAGGAGCGCAGCACACCGCTCTCTTCGAGCCGCAGGTCGAAGTGCGGTCGTGGTTTGCGGTGCTGGTGCAAGACGAATGCAGGTGCCACTCTCACCATTGTCCGCGCCCGCCAGCCCCACCGCCTGCCTATGGACGCGCTACTTTCTGACCTCGTCCCGGATCTTGTCGCCACTGACATCGACGGAAATTGCCTCAGCCCGAGATGGCGGCGACGTGGATCGTCGTCACCGCCCGGCCTGCCGGCACGGCGCTGTGCACGCCCCGAAGGGGCCGGCGGGTGGTTCCCGCCGGCCCTCCGGCCGAGCTCACCGTCCGTAGAGCTCGAATTCGTAGAGCGAGAACCCGTACGAGGTGGCCCGGCTGACCCCGTACACCCGCACGTAGCGAGCGCTGACCGGGGCGAAGGTGGCGTTGTCGACGCCGCCGTTGCCAGTGGTGGTGCTGAACACCGGTTGCCAGGAGGTGCCGTCACCGGAGACCTCGATTCGGTACCCGCTGCCGTACGCGGACTCCCAGCGCAGTACCGCCCGGCTGACCGTCCGGGCCGCGCCGAGGTCAACCCGAAGCCACTGGTTGTCCTTGTAGCTGCTGGACCACCGGCTGCCGAGACTGCCGTCGACCGCCTTGTCCGGGGTGTTGCTGGTCAGGAACTGGGTGCTCGACGCGGTGGCCGGACGGCCCTGCGCCAGGTTGGTGACGTTGTCGCCGCGGCGCGCCGGAAACGAGACGACCTGCTGGTAGGTGGGACGGTTCTGCCAGGCGATCAGCGGGTGGGTGATGCCGCCGAGCCCGGACTGGGCGATGGAGTCGGCGCACCACTGGTCGCCGGCCCCGCAGGAGGTGTCACCCGGGTAGACCGTGGTGGCCGGCACCGCGGCGGCGCCGCCGAGCGTGTCGAGCAACGCCTGCCGGCACGCGCTGAGGTTGCCGTTGCCGCAGTACGCGCGCCCCGGCCCGCCGGCGACGGGGTCGTCGCCGAGCACGGTGCGCAGGTCCTTGTCGACGTAGCCCCACCAGCCGTACTGGAACGACGAACCCTTGTGCGCCTGCCCTTGCGCCGCCCAGCTCACGGTGCCGTCACGCCCGCCGTTCTGGCCGCCTGACGGCGCCTCGTTCACCTCGATGGCATCGACCAGGGCGCCATACAGGTCGGGCCCGAGACCGGGTCGGAACTGGGCTGCGGCCAGCAGCGGCCACCAGGCGTCGAAGATCCGGATAGCCTCGGCGTGCTGGTAGACCTTGGAGCCGGGTGACGTCTCCACCCGGCGGGAGCCGGCCTGCTGCCACGCCCGCAGTTTGCTCACGGCGGCGGCCAGCGCCGGGTCGGTGACCGGCGTGCTGTCGAGCACCCGCAGCAGTTCGCCGAGAACCTGCTGGCCACGCAGGTCGGTCACCGCCGCCTCGGCGGTGATCTTCACAATGTCGGCGCGGCCGAGCTTGCGCTGGGCGATGGCTGCGCGCACCGGACCGTCGAGCAGTTGACCCCGGTGCACCGCGCCGTAGCTGAAGTTGCCGTCGGCCGCGGCGAAGTCCTGCGCCTGCTTGTTGTTCCAGCTGACGTAGTAGTCCTGGTTGACTGACTGCGGGTGGGCCGACGCCGGGGTGTAGGTGGCGTCGTTGGTGTCCGGGTTCCAGCCCACCCACTCGTAGGCCGGCTCAGCCTTCGTCGGCAGGTTGGGGTCGGCGGTGGCGGGCCGGACCGGGTTCGAGCCGGAGTTGAAGTACGCCGCCTCGGTCGAGTTGACGTAGAACCAGTTGAACGCATACCCGACGTTGGCCGCGGACGCCTGGAACGCCGCCGCGCTGCCCATGGCCGACGGGTCGTTGTACGCCTGGAAGCCGATCGCCGATTCGGCCTCGTGCCGGTAGGTGGAGCGCAGCTTGGTGAACGCGGTCGGCTGCCCGTTTACCAGGCCCCGGTAGGACACCAGCCCGTACTTCGTGCGCAGTGCGCGCAGCGTGTACGAGCCGGCCGGGGTGGAGTCGGCGAGCGTCGGCGACCAGGAGTTGCGCCGCTCCAGCACCTCCATCGCCAGGCACTGCCCCCGGTGGAGGTAGCGGTTGGAGCGTAGCGTCGGGGCACTGCCGTCGGTGGTGCACAGCGGCACCGCGTACGTGTCGGTCAGATCCTGGGAGGCGGAGGTGGCGCTCCAGGCGTAGTCCTGACCGCGACCGAGCAGCACGTAGAGGTTCAGCCCGGCGAACGCGGCACCGCGCGCGCTGATCCCCGGCCCTTGAAGTTCCTGGAGCATGAGCAGCTGCGGGGCGAAGTAGCCGGTCTGCGGGCCGAACACGGCGACCGGGTTGCCGGTAGTGGTGTGCCTGCCGGAGACCACCACCGCGTTGGACATGCCGTGTGCGCGCAGGTTGGACAGCCCGCCGAGGAGTTCGTGGGTGGCTGTGCTGGCACCGGCGCGGGCGGCGGCCCCGCCGCTCTGTTCGTAGGCGAGGGGCTCAGCGATCACCGTGCCGGCGTCGGGGAGTACCGCGCTGGTCGCGCCCGGCGGTGTCGCGCCGTACGGAAAACTCTGCCCGTCGTGCAGCGTGAGCACGGTTTCCGGGTCGTTCTGCGAGCGGAACGCCTGCCAGACCCGGTCGCCCTCGGTGGTGCCGTACTTGGCCCGGGCGGCCACCCGGACCAGCGCGGACTGGATCTCGCTGCCACCGCCCCCGCCGAAGAGCCCGCCAACCACACCGGCGGTGGCGATCAAATCGGTCATGGTGAAGTGCGTCGGCTTGCCAGCGCCGGTCAGCACGTACTCGCCGGGGTAGTTGTCGTCGGCGATCGACTTGTCGATGTAGGCGTTGATGCCAGTGATGTAGTCGACCACGTCGGTGTAGAGCTGCTGGCCCCGCGTGCCCTTGAGGCGCAGCGCGTCGACCTGCGCCTGGAGGTCCGCCTCCGCGTAGGGCGAGTTGGCCCAGATGCTCTGCTCCAGCTCACGGTTGCCCGGCGCGCCACCGGCGAACGAGGTGAGCGTGCCGCGACCGGCGTGCCGCAGCAGGTCCATCACCCAGAGCCGGTCCTGGGCCCCGGCGTAGCCGGCGCCGAACATGGTGCCGGCGCGGGTGGTGCCGGTGACGTGCGGGACACCGGTGGCCTTGTCCCGCACGATGGTGACGTCCGCCCGCGGTGAAACGGTGCTCTCGACCTGCGCGGCGGGGACGCCGAACGAGGCGTCGTTGTAGAAGTGGGCGATCTGCTCGTCGGTCAGCCCGGCGTAGTTGTAGACCAGGTTCGCGTACTCGTCGAGTTGGTCGCTGGAGTGTGCCGGGCGGGTGCCGAGCGCCTGGTGGGCCAGGATGGCGACCAGCGTGGCGTTGCCGTTCTGCCCGGGAGGCAGGATGTCGGCGCACTGGCCGAGGCAGTAGTCGTCGGGGGTGAAGGTGGTGGCGGCGAGCGCCGGTGACGGCGGGGTGACCGTCAGGACGCTCGCGGTCAGGGCGGCGGCGGTGAGCGCCGCGAGCCGGGCACGAAGGGCGGGTCTAAGCATGGCGATCCTCCGGGGACGCGGAGTCGGGCCGTTCGGGTACGCCCGGCTGCTGGTGCCGACCTCTCGCCCTCCGTGCCCGGGCGTTCCGCCTGGAGGTGAGAATGACTCATGTCAATCTGTGGGCAATGATCGGCGCAGGACCGCCGTCCGGGATAGCCGTCGTTCACCACGCGCGAATGCCGACGTTTCGCCGTCTTTCGCCACCCGGAACGGGCACGGTGAGAGTGACGCCGTTGCCGCCCCGTACTGCTGTGCGGCGCGGACGTCACATCGGTGACGATCGCCTCTTGGCAGGTAGGAGTGCACTTCCGGGCGCGCGACGAGACTGGACCGGGTCGCGGCTGCCAGGTGCTAGTCGCTATCCAGCCGACCCAGTTCGGTAGTACGTGTCGAGGAAAGCTGCGTAGCGCCCGGCGTCGTAAGACTCCTCCACCCACGCGATCTCGTTGAGGAGCTCTCGGGCTTCGTCGGTGCACAAAGCCGCGAGGTACTCCTTGGTCCTGACCACGCCTGCCCCCAGCATCAATTCCGCGTCGACGGCACCGGTCGCGTCCATACTGGTGCCACGGGCACGGTGAACCAACAGTGCGTCCTCGACGGTGCCGGCGTGCCAGAGCTGGACGGCGCAGATCCGCATCAGCTGCGTGTTGCCGGGGACAGTGCCCATTCCAGCGTAGGTGTCCGCCTCGCGCTGGGTTTCGCGCACGAGGACCTCCCGAACGGTTGGGACCTGGTCAGCGCCGACACGCAAGCCGTAGGCCGCCAAGTGCTCTTCGGCGTCCCGCTCGTACTGGTCATAGATGTCCATCGCCACGCGCCCTGTGTAGCAGGAGCAGAGCACACCTTGATAGTTCAAACCAGGCCGCGCCTCCGCGCGGCACCGGCACGGTCATGTTCGCGGAGCATGGTCAGCAGCCCGGGAAAGCGTCGTTCCACGTCGTCGTAGCGCAGCTGGCCCGCAGGCGCGCGCCGCAGCCGTCGAGGACGTCGCCGCCGCGATCCGTGACGGCGCCTTGCCGGTCGGCGAGGAGCACGGCCTGCCCCTGCTCCGCTTCCCACTGCACCGCACCGCCGACGCTCACCGGGCGGTGGAGACCGGCGCGGTCGGCAAGGTGCTGGTGGACGTCACGCCCTGAAGTTCAGCCAGCTACCACCTCTCCGACTCGATCGGGTGCGGGTCCACTCACCGGCCATGAGAGCTCGTCACCCACCGGTGAGGGGAGGTAGCGGCTCTACCACCGCTTCCTCCTCGGGGACGGCGAGCTCCCGGACACGACCGCTGCCCGGGCCGGCGGGCCACTCACGGAAACGCCGGAACAGCATCGGCACCCCGCGAGCGACGGAGAGGTCTGCGCTGTCCATGGCCTGCATGTGCAGGTGTGGCTGAGTCGAGTTGCCGGAGTTGCCGCAGTCGGCGATGTGCTGGCCCTCGACCACCTGCTGCCCGACGGAGACGCGGATGGAGCCGGTCCTGAAGTGCGCCAAGGCCACAAAACCGCCGCCGCCGGGCAGCGCGATGACCAGGTGGTTGCCGGCGACGGCAGCCACTCCCCTGCGCAGCCGTCCGGACTGGCCCAGCATGTACGGCACCAGGGCGGTCTGCGACCGTCGTGCCTCGTGATCCGGCTCGCCGTCGTGCGCCGCGACGACCGTGCCGCCGACGGGTGCCAGGATCGGCCGGCCGAAGGCGTGGAAGATCTCCGGCGGCTCGGTGGTGAGAAGGCTTCGCCAGTCGCGGCTGTCCGACGTCCGCCAGTCGTCGTCCACCGCGACGAAGTCGATCGCGTAACGCCCGCCGAGCAGGTCGGTACCGTGGCTCGGCACCTGGCGGGCCGGGCTGTTCCTCGTCAGCCACAGTCCCGTGAACGGCAGTGAGATCTCCACCCCGCGGGCCCCGGGCCCCTGTACGGCCGGCCGGCTGAGCCGGCCGGCGGCGGTGCCACCAGCGGCGACGACGGTGGCGCCGATCGCGACGGTGCGTGCCACGAAGAGCCGACGGGAAGTGTCCACGTCCCCGGATCGACGCGGCGACCGGACGGCACGGCGCAGCAGGGGGCGGACCAACTCGCCCACCAGAAGCGCGAGGGTGAGGTAGAGCAGCATCGGCAGCCAGACGGCGGCCGACCAGTATGCGAGGCGGCGGACCTCGAAGGGCGGTTCCAAGGGTCCGGCCGCCAGCAGCAGGGCGGTGTTCGCCGCGAGCAGCCAGATGAGCACCGTGCCGATGCGCCGCCACGGGCCGCCCTCGCGGGAGACGTCCTTGACCAGACGCCGGTACAGATACCAGTGGGCGGCCGCGAGGACGGCCAGGATGATAGCGGCGATCAGCAACGAGAGTCCCGCCTCAGCGCACTGTCTGGAGCAGCTTGTTGGGCGTGGGGCCGGCCGGCACGCCGGACAGCGCGCCGGTCACGGCGGCCAGGTCCAGGGCGCGGCCCACCTGGTTCGGGGCGGCCTTGGGCCGCCCGCCGAGGTAGAGCGCCGCCGCGCCGGAGACGTGCGCGGCCGAGACGGAGGTGCCGGAGTCGGTGTTCGTGCCGCCGCCCGGCCAGTCGGAGGTGATCTCGACCCCGGGGGCGTACATGTCCAGGCCCTGGCCGTAGTTGCTGAACGACGCGACCTGGTCGGCGCAGTCGGAGGAGCCCACGGTGATCGCCTCGCGCACCCGGGCCGGCGAGGAGTTGTCGACGTCGTCGGAGCTCGCGCCCGCCGACAACACCCAGGTGACGCCCGACGCGATGGAGGCGCGCACCGCTTCGTCGAGCACCTCGCTGACCGGGGCGCCGATGATGAAGTTGGCCACCGATGGGCCTGCGGCGTGCTCGGTGATCCAGTCGATCCCGGCCACCACCCCGTCGAGGGTGCCGCCGCCCTGCGCGTCGAGCACCTTCACCGAGATCAGCCGTGCCTTCTTGGCGACGCCGTACCGGGTGCCGCCGACGATCCCGGCCATGAGGGTTCCGTTGCCCTGCTCGTCGCTGCCGTCACCGCCGAACGCGTCGAAGCCGGGCCGAACGCGCGGCGCGAGGTCGGGGTGCCCGTAGTCGATGCCGGTGTCGACCAGGTAGACGTCCACGCCGGCTCCCGCACCGGCCGGGTAGGTGTACCTGCCGTTCAGCGGCAGCGCGCGCTGGTCGATCCGGTCCAGGCCACAGGACGGGTTCCGCTGCGTGCGGGTGCGCGACCCCGGCCGCTGCACCCTGGTGTTCTGCTCCACCAACCGCACGGACGGATCCGCCGCCAGCCGCCGTGCCTGTTCCTCGGTGGCCTCGACCAGCACGCCGTCCAGCGCGCTCTCGTAGCTCTTACGCACCCGTACGCCGTACTTGCCGGCGACGTCGGGCCGGTCGCCGTCGGCGAAGAGCACCAGATAACTGCCGTTCACCGCCTGGGCGCTGCCCGAGTTGACGATGGACCCGACGGCCTCGGCCGGCCCGGGGACGGCCATGATGCCCATGCCGAGCGCGGTGCCGGCGGCCACCACGATGGCGCCGACTCTGCGGCGGACGGTCAGCGACGCTGCGGGCACGGTTCCTCCTGGAGGATGGGTCATCGTCTCGTCCACGCTAGTCGGCCCCGAGGCGGAGCCTTGACCGGCAGCGCACGCGCCCTGCCGAATGTGCGCACCCTGCGCGGATCGCACATGTTCCGTGCGCTGCCGATGCATAGCCACCCGCATTCCGCTCCTCATGTAAGGGACACCCGCAGGTGGCCCAACTGCTTGCGCACCACGGTCCCGCACAGCTCGTCATCGGCGCCGGTCATCACCTGCACGGATCCCCGGATCACGAGGGCCTTCGGTGTGCGGCCTCGAGTCGCAGTTTTCGCGACGGGGGTGGCTGTTGTCGATGTCCAGCCGCATGTTCCAGGTGTTGTTCTAGTACCTCCTCGAGCAGGCAGCCCGAGGTGTCGCTCCCACGGTCGAATAGGCCCGGAACACCCGCGGGCAACCCGACGGAGGAGAGATGCGCGACAACCAGGAGAGCCGCCCCTACAAGGTCGTGCTCAACCACGAGGAGCAGTACTCGATCTGGCCGGCCGGCCGCGAGAACGCCCCGGGCTGGCGCGACGAGGGCACCACGGGCACCCGCGAGGAGTGCCTGGCACACATCGAGGAGGTCTGGACCGACATGCGTCCGCTCAGCCTGCGCACCCGGATGGCGGAGCAGGCGGCGTCCCGCTGAGGGAGGAAAGCTGATGGAGAGCACATTGGCACATGAGGTGTTCGCGCGGTGGGCGCGCGAGCAACCGGACGCAGTCGCGGTCAAGACCAACGAACAAACCATGACGTACGCCGAAGTCGACGCCCAAGCCAACCGCCTCGCCGCCGCACTACGCTCCCACGCCGTCGGCCCAGAAATACGCGTCGCCATCTGCCTGCCACGAACCACCGAATGGATCGTCGCACTCCTCGCCGTCTTCAAATCAGGCGGCGCCTACGTACCCCTGGACCCCGAATACCCACCCGCACGCCTGGAATACATGCTCACCGACTCCGGCGCCGCCGCACTCATCGGCACCGGCCCCCTCAGCGAACACCTCGCACACACCTGCAACCTGCCACTGGTGCCCCCCGACGCCCACGACGACACCCCAACCACCAGCAACAACCCCCACCCACAAAACCTGGCCTACGTCATCTACACCTCCGGCTCCACCGGCCGCCCCAAAGGCGTCCAGATCAACCACGCCTCACTCGCCAACATGCTGGCGGGGCTGGCGCCCTCGCTGGAGGTCGGTCCGGGGCGGCGCACCCTGCAGTGCGTGTCGTTCAGCTTCGACATCTCCGTCTTCGACACCCTGGCGACCCTCACTAACGGCGGCACGCTCGTCATCGCCGCCAAGGAGGAGGTCTCCTCGCCGGACCGGCTGGCCGCCCGGCTGCGCGCCGATCGCATCCACATGGTGGCGCTGCCGCCCTCCGTGCTCGCGACCCTGGCCGGCCAGGAGTTCCCCGACCTGGCGGTGGTGGGTTCGGGCGGAGAGGCGTGCCCGCCCAAGCTCGCGGCCTCGTTCGCCGCCCGGCACCGCTTCGTCAACGGCTACGGCCCGACCGAGACGACGGTCGCGGCCTCCCTGTTCGAGGTCACACCGGATCACGGTGAGCTCGCCTCGGTGCCGATCGGGGTGCCCTTCGCGGGTGTGTCGCTGTACGTCGTGGACGACCCGGCGGGGACGATGACGCCGCCGGGCGAGACGGGCGAGATCTGCATCGGCGGCGCGGGTGTCGGCCGCGGCTACCTCGGCCGGCCGGCGCTGACCGCGGCGGCGTTCGTCCCGGACCCGTTCTCCGGCGTGCCGGGCGCCCGCATGTACCGCACGGGAGACCTGGGCAGATTCCTGCCGGGCGGCCCTCTGGAGTTTCAGGGACGCGCCGACGGCCAGGTCAAGATCCGCGGCCACCGGATCGAGCTCAACGAGATCAAGCAGGCACTGGAACGCCACCCTCAGGTGAGCCAGGCGGCCGTGGTGGTCGGTGAGACCGGTCTGCTGGGCCGGCAGATCCTCGCGTTCGTCCTGCCCGCTCGGGGGGAACACGCCGTCACCGGGGGCATGCTGCGCCGCCATCTCGCCGACGAACTGCCCGACTACATGATCCCCAACTCCATCGCGCTGCTGCGGGAGTTCCCGCTGACGCCGAACCACAAGGTTGACCACGAGGCCCTGCTGTCCCAGCGCGCCGCCCCGCGGCGACGCGATGTGGCGCCCGTCCCGCCGCGCACCGCCGTCGAGAAGGACCTGCTGCGGATCTGGCAGGAGGTGCTGGGGCAGCCGGAGATTGGGATCCGCGACGACTTCTTCGAGCTGGGCGGCCACTCCCTGCTCGCCGCCCAGGTGGTCGCCAAGGTCGAGAAGTTTCACGGCGTGCACCTGCGGCTCGAGACGCTGCTGGCGCACGGCCGGACGGTCGAGGGCCTGGCCGGGGCGGTGTCCCGGGCGGCGGCCGGCGGCGGGACGGCACGCCCGCCCATCACCCGTGTCTCGCGCCCTACCCGACGCCGACCTGATGTGAAGGAGTAGGCATGGAGCTCACCGAGGAGAAGTTCGTCGTACCGACGTCGTACTCCCAGCGGCGACTGTGGTTCCTCGAGCAGATGGAGGGCGGCGGGCACGCCTGGAACATCCAGGCGGTGCTGCGTCTGCGCGGCGCCCTCGACCCGGAGCTGCTGCAGGCCGCGGTGAACGCGGTCGTTCGCCGCCACGAGGCGCTGCGCACGACGTTCGCCGCGGAGGACGGCGATCCGGTCCAGGTGGTGTGGCCCTGGTCCGGAATCGAGCTGGAGACCGTGGCGTGCGACGGCGGCGGCGATCCGGCGGACGCCGCAGACGAGTGGCTGTCGCGGTCCTGGCAGCGGCCGTTCGACATCGAGTCCGGCCCGTTGTTCCGCGCCGCGCTGCTGCGGCTCGGCGAGGACGAGCACCGCCTGGCCCTGGGCCTGCACCATCTCATCGCCGACGGCTGGTCGCTCCAGGTCCTCTACCAGGAGGTGATCGAGAACTACCGGCGCCTGTGCGGCGGGGAGGATCCGCTCGGCGACGACCTGCCGATCCAATACCCGGACTTCGCCGTCTGGGAACGGGAGAACCTCACGCCGGAGACGCTCAGGCTGTCCCTGGACGTGTGGCGTCAGCGACTGAAGGGCGCCGGGGAGGCCACCGAGCTGCCCGCGGACCGGCCCCGCACCGCCGGCACGGCCGGCCAGGGTGCCCTGCTCCTCGCCACGCTGCCCGGAGACCTGGTCGACGACGTCCGCGCCTTCGCCGCCGAGCGCGGCGCCACGGTCTTCATGGTGCTGCTCGCGGCCTTCGACACGCTGCTGCACCGCCACTCCGGCCAGACCGACGTGATGGTCGGCGTTCCCGTGGCGGGCCGCGGCCAGCCCGGCCTCGACGAGCTGATCGGCTGCTTCGTCAACACCGTCGTCGTCCGCGGTGACCTTGACGGCGATCCCACGTTCGAGCAGCTGCTCGTGCAGGTCCGTGAGGTGTCGCTGGAGGCGATCCAGCACCAGGAGGTGCCGCTGGAGTGGCTCGTCAAGGAGCTGCGCCCGGACCGTGACGGAGGCCGGCAGACCTTTTTCCAGACGGTGCTGCACGTGGCGGAGGTGTCGCTGAACAGCATCCGCCTCGACGGGCTCACCGTCGACGTGGTGCGGATGGACACGCAGGCCCCGGGGGTCGATCTGGCGCTGACGCTCGTGCCCACCGACTCGGGCCTCGCCGCAGCCTGGGAGTACGACGCCACCCTCTTCGACGCCGAGGGCATCGAGCACCTGCACGCGCGTCTTCGGACGCTGCTGGAAGCGGCGGTGACGGAGCCCGGCCTGCGCGTGTCCCAACTGCCGATGCTCGGCGAGGCGGAGCGCGACGCGTTGGTCGCTCCCGGTCCGGCGGCCGATCCTGATCCGCCGCTGCTACATGAGGTGTTCGCGCGGTGGGCGCGCGAGCAACCGGACGCAGTCGCGGTCAAGACCAACGAACAAACCTTGACGTACGCCGAAGTCGACGCCCAAGCCAACCGCCTCGCCGCCGCACTACGCTCCCACGCCGTCGGCCCAGAAATACGCGTCGCCATCTGCCTGCCACGAACCACCGAATGGATCGTCGCACTCCTCGCCGTCTTCAAATCAGGCGGCGCCTACGTACCCCTGGACCCCGAATACCCACCCGCACGCCTGGAATACATGCTCACCGACTCCGGCGCCGCCGCACTCATCGGCACCGGCCCCCTCAGCGAACACCTCGCACACACCTGCAACCTGCCACTGGTGCCCCCCGACGCCCACGACAACGACACCCCAACCACCAGCAACAACCCCCACCCCCAAAACCTGGCCTACGTCATCTACACCTCCGGCTCCACCGGCCGCCCCAAAGGCGTCCAGATCAACCACGCCTCACTCGCCAACATGCTGGCGGCGCAACGCGCCCGCCTTCCGCACGGCGCCGACGACACCGTGCTGCAGTTCTGCTCGCCCAGCTTCGACGCCTCGATGTTCGAGATCGGGCTGGCCGTCGGGGCCGGCGCCAGCCTCGTACTCGGCACCCGGGACGACCTGGTCCCCGGTGAGCCGCTGGCGGCGCTGATGCGCCGGCACGAGGTCACATCCTGGACGGCGCCGCCGTCCGCCATCGCCGCGATGGGCGCCGCGCACGTTCCGAGCCTGCGGGTCGTGATCGGCGCCGGCGAGGTGCTCACGGCCGGCACCATCCGGCACTGGACGGGTCAGGCCCGATGCTTCAACCTGTACGGCCCCACCGAGGCGACCATCTGGGCCACCGGCCACGAGGTGCGGGCGTCTGACGGGGTCGGGGCGCTGCCGATCGGCGGCGCGATCCCCGGATACAGCGCGCTGGTGCTCGACGAGCATCTGTGCCCGGTGCCGGTCAACGTGGTGGGCGAGCTCCACGTGGGCGGCGTTGGGACGGCCCGCGGCTACCTCGGCCGGCCCGGCCTGACGGCGGAGCGCTTCCTACCCGATCCGTACTCGAAGGAACCCGGCAGACGCCTCTACCGGACCGGTGACCTGGCGCGCCGGCGGCCGGACGGAACGCTGGTGTTCGTCGGCCGGGCGGACGACCAGATCAAGGTCCGTGGCTTCCGGGTCGAGCCGGGCGAGATCGAGGCCGCGCTCACCGCGCATCCCGGCGTGCGCGAGTGCGCGATCGTGGCCCGCGCGGACGCGCACAGCGTGGTCGGGCTGACTGCCTGCGTCGTACGGGAATCGGACCAGCCTGCGGTGGACGACGCGGAGCTGCGGGATCACCTGGAGGGGCGGCTCCCCGCCCACTTCTGGCCGACGCGCTACCACTTCCTGGAGAGCCTGCCGTTCACCAGCAACGGCAAGGCGGACCGGGCCGCGCTGACCGCGCTGATCGACGACGCCGTCGAGCGGGCCCCGATTGAGGAGGCCGGCTATGTCGCGCCGCGCACCCCGCTGGAGGAGATCCTCGCGGAGATCTGGCAGGAGGTGCTGGACGTCCCGCGGATCGGCGTCCACGACCAGTTCTTCGAGAAGGGCGGGCACTCCCTGCTCGCGGCCCAGGTCATCGCCCGTGTCAAGGCCGCGACCGGCCTGGAGGTCTCGGTGCGGCTGCTCTTCGAGCACCGGGTGCTCGCCGACCTCGCCGAGGCGATCATGGAGCTTGCCCTCGCTGAGGAGCAGAGGGCTGGTGAGCGATGAGCACGGCGCCGGACCTCGCGGACCCCGTGGCCGTGGACGTCGCGGACCCGGTGCTGCACCGGGATGGCGTGCTGCCTCCGGTGTGGCGCTGGATGCGCCACCACGACCCGGTGAGGTGGACCGAGCGCTCCAACAAGGACGCTTTCTGGTCGGTCACCGCCCACGCCGAGGCCGTGCAGGTGCTGCGCGACAGCAAGAGGTTCTCCTCGGAGCGCGGCATCCGGCTGGGGGGTGACCCTCTGGCGGCCGCCGCCGCGTCCCGCAAGATGCTCATCGTCACCGACCCGCCCCGGCACGGCGACATTCGGCGCATCATCGGCGCCGCCTTCACCGCGCGCACCGTGCAGCGCCTGGAGCAGAACATGCGGGAGACGGTCACCGCCTGCCTGGACGAGGCCTTCGAACAGGGCGCCGGCGATTTCGTCCAGACCATCGCCCGGCTGCCCGTCTCCGTCATCTGCGACCTGCTCGGAGTTCCCCGGGAGGACTGGGGCTTCATGCTGGACCGCACCACCGTGGCCTTCGGCGCCGTCGACGAGCACGGCGGCCCCACGGCCGACGCCGCCGAGGCGCATACGGACATCCTTCTGTACTACCTGGAGCTGGTGAAACAGCGTCGGCGCAGTCCGCGCGAGGACGTCGTCACCGCCCTGACCCAGGGCGAGGTCGACGGCAGGCCGCTCACCGACGAGGAGATCCTCCTCAACTGCGACGGCCTGATCTCGGGCGGCAACGAGACGACGCGCCACGCCGCGGTGGGCGGTCTGCTCGCCCTCGCCGCGCATCCCGACCAGTGGCAGGCGCTGCGCGACGACCCCGGCCTCCTGCCCACCGCGGTCGAGGAGATCCTGCGGTGGACCACGCCGGGCGCGCACACCCTGCGCACTGCGGTCCGTGACACCGAGCTCGCCGGCAGGGCGATCGGGGCGGGACAGTTTGTCGTGGTGTGGGGGGCGGCGGTGAACAGGGACGAGTCGGTCTTCGACGAGCCGGACACGTTCCGCCTCGACCGCAAGCCCAACCGCCACCTCACCTTCGGCCACGGCGCCCACTACTGCCTCGGGGGCGCCCTGGCGACCAGTGAGCTGCGCGTGCTGTTCGGCGAGGTGGCGCGCCGCGTGGCCGCCATCGGGGTGCCCGGGCCGGTCCGCCGGGTGCGCTCCAACCACATCGCGGGGTTCGAGGAGGCCGTCCTCGCCCTGGAACCCGCGGCGGCGGCCGGGACGAACGGAGGTGGCCAGCATGGGTGACAGCCGTACGCCCGCAGTCTCCGCCGCGCGCATCGACTTCGAGCGAAAGCTGCTGGCTCGCGCCGCGAGGGGCAGGCAGGCCGTCGCGAAACGGCCCGACGTCATCCCGGCCAGCTTCGGGCAGGAGCGCATGTGGCTGTCCGACTGGCTGGATCCCGAGGCGTCCACGGAGAGCACCGTGTTCGTCATCGGTCTGCGGGGTGACCTCGACGTGACGGCGCTGCGGGGCGCCGTCACCGACCTGGCCCGCCGCCACGAGGTCCTGCGCACGGTGGTCGAACCAGGAAAGGGTGGTCTCGTCCAGCGGGTCCTGCCCTCGGCGGACGTCCCGCTGCCCGCCGTCGAGATGCCGGCCGACGCCGAGGCGGTAGAGACTTTCGCCCGCGAGCAGCTGGTGCGCAAGCTGGACCTGGCCAAGGAACCGCCGGTGTCGTGGTCGCTGCTGCGCCACGCCGAGGACGAGCACCACCTGGTGCTGCGGATGCATCACATTGCCGCCGACGGCTGGTCGGAAGGCGTACTCAATCGGGATCTTTCCCTGCTGTACCGGGCCCGGGCGACCGGGGAACCAGCCGGGTTGCCCGAGCTGCCTATCCAGTACGCGGACTTCGCGATCGGCCAGCGGGAGCGGCAGTCCGGCGCCGGGCTGGAGCGCGGCCTGTCCTACTGGCGGCGGCGGCTCGCGGGAGCGCCCACGACGGTTCCGCTGCCCTTCGACCGGATGCCCGGCGAGGACGACGCGCTGGACTCGGGCACCGCCTTCGCCAGGATCCCGGGAACCGTCGTGGACGACCTGGAGAAGGTGAGCGCCGTCGAGGGCGCGTCCGGATACATGGCGCTGCTCGCGGCCTTCGCGGTCACGCTGTGGCGCGGTTGCGGCCAGCAGGACCTGGTCATCGGATCACCGGTGGCCGGCCGCGAGCTGCCCGAGACCGAGCAGCTCATCGGCGTGTTCACCAACACCCTGCCGATGCGGGTCCTGGTGCGCCCCGAGGAGTCCTTCCAGCAGATGCTGCGCCGCGTCCGGGAAAACGCGCTGGACGACCTCGCCCACGGCGAGGTGCCCTTCCAGCGCCTGATCGACGCGACCAGGCCGGCCCGGGTGCCCGGCCGCCTGCCGCTGGTGCAGGTGATCCTCCAGTTGGACAACACCGGCTTCGCGGAGCCCGAGTTCTCTGGCGTCGAGGTCTCCTACCGGCAGCTGTTCGCGGAGAAGTCTGCGCTGGACCTGACCGTGAGCCTCGGGCGGCGCGGGCCGGACTACATCACGGTCTGGAAGTACCGCTCCGGTCTGCTGGAGGAATCCACCGTACGGCTGCTGCACGACCGCTTCGTCGCCGTCATGCGGCAGCTCGCGGCGCGGCCAGACGCACCACTCCTGGGAGCGGAAGGATAAGCGGGGCGGGAGGAATCAGGATGGCGTCGCCGCGACCGCGAGTCCCGGCGCCTCCTTTTCGTCGGCGTCCTTTTCGTCGGCGTCCGGCAGTTCCTGCTCCATCCGCCGCACCGCCCGGGGCACACACGTGATCGCGACCACGGCCAGCAGCAGCACCCCGGACAGCAGGAACACCATGCTGATCCCGCCGCCGGTGCCCGTTCCGGTGATCCGCCCGGCGCTGTCCGCCAGCGGCCCGTCCGCCAGAGGTGTGCCGACGTACTCGGTGAGCGGGCCGGCGACCGCGAACGCGATCGGGCCGGACGACCAGGCGAGCAGGCGGCGGATGGAGAAGACCCGGCCCTGCAACTCCACCGGGGTTTTCCGCTGCCAGAGAGTCGGCGTGACGGCGTTGGTCACGGCGTAGCCGCCCAGGATGCCGAACATGCAGATGGCCAACAGCCAGGGGGTGCCGTGGCTGGATCCGATGCCCAGCAGCAGGAAGCTGTGCAGGACGGCGACCGCGAGGATGGTACGGACCAGGTGCTTCGGCTGCCGGGTGAAACTCATGATGCCGCTGACGGCGATCATGCCGACCGCGCCGACGGCGTTGATGACGCCGAGGGCCGACGGCGGGTGCGAGCTGAGCACCAGCGGCGCGAGAAGGACGAGCGCCATCTCCATCATCAGGTTGTAGCCGGCGAAGAAGAGCAGCAGGCCGAGCAGGCCCCTGCGCTGCCTGATGAACTGCCAGCCCTGGGCCATCTCGGACAGCATCGGGCGGCGCTGCGCGTCCGCGGAACGGACCGGCGGGATCGCGGCCCGGAGGCGGTAGGACAGCAGCATGGTGCACGTCGCGACGAGGAACGTGGACAGGTCGACCAACAGCAGGCCGTTCAGGCCGAGCACGCCGTACAGCGCTCCGCCGAGGAGGTCACCGAAGACCATGCCGACGGCCTCGGCCATACCGACCCGGCCGTTGGCCTTGCTGAGCTGGTCCTTGGACACCAACTGCGACACGAGGCTGGCGAAGGCCGGCCACTGGAACGCTTTGAAGACCGAGCTGACCGCGACCATCACGTAGAGGTGCCACAGCTCCAGCCCGCCCGCGAGGCTGAGCGTCAGCAGTACCAGCGGCCCGAGAGCGGTGCCCAGGTCGCTGAGCAGCATCACCCGGCGCCGGTCGAAGCGGTCGATGATCACCCCGGCGAACGGCAACGTGAGCAGGCCGGGCAGCGAGCCCGCCAGGATGAGTGTGGCGAACGCCGTCGGCGACCCGGTATGGGCGAAGATCCACACACCGATGCCGAACGTCGTCATTGCCGAACCGATGAGCGAGATCGCCTGCCCCGACCAGATCAGGTTGAAGACGCGCACTCAGCGACCTCCGGGCGCATCGGGGGCACTGACCGCCTCGGCCAGCAGGGACAGGAAGCCGTTCAGCCGTTCCCGCACCGCCTCCCGCTCGAAGAGCTCGGTGCTGTATTCCAGCCAGCCGGCGAGCCCGCCAGCGGTCTCGTGGCAGCGCATGTGCAGCTCGTAGCGGCAGGTGCCGCGATCCAGCCGAAGCGGCGTGGCGGACAGCCCTGCCAGCCCTTCCCCGGCCGGCGGCAGGTTCTGCACGGCGAACATCGCCTGGCACAGCGGCGGACGGCTGCCGTCAGCCGCGGCGTGCGCGGCGACCACCTTCTCGTACGGCAGGCCGCGGTGCTCCCACACCTGCAGGAAGGTTTCCCGCACCCGCGCGACCAGTTCACGGAACGTCGGCTCCCCGGCGAGGTCGGCGGGCACCGGCACGATGTTCGCGAACGGACCGGCGACCTGCTCGGAGTCCGGGTCGGGCCGGTTGGCCACCGGGACGGCGACGAGGAAGCGCTCCGCGCCGCTGAGCCGGTGGAGCCAGCGCTCGAAGGCGGCCAGCAGCACCACGAAGGGGGTCGCGCCGGCCTCGTCCGCGAGCCGACGCACCCCGGCGGCCACGTCGGGATCGACGTCGAACGGCTCCACGGCGCCGGCCAGGGACCAGCGCTTCGGCCGCGGCCGGTCGGTGGCCAGCGGCAACAGCGCCGGCATGCCGTGCAGTCGGCTCCGCCAGAAGGCGGCGTCGGCCTCGCATGCCGGCGTGTCCAGCCGGGCGAGCTGCGCCGCGGCGTAGCCGTCGAAGCCGGGCACGGGCGGCAGCTGCGGCAGCCGGCCGGCGGCCAACTCGCCGTAGAGCGCGGCCAGGTCGCGCTGGAGCACCGAGAGCGTCCAGCCGTCGGCGACGATGTGGTGCACCGTCAAACCCAGCACGTGCTCCCGCTCGCCACAGCGGACGAGGACGGCGCGCGCGAGCGGCCCGCGCTCCAGGTCGAAGGGCGCTCGAAGCTCGGCGGTGGCACGCCGCGCCGCCTCCTGCCGCGGGTCGGCGGCGCCCGAGACGTCGTGCCGGACCAGCGGCAGCAGCACCCGAGGCTCCACGACGACGCCCGGCCCCTCCGCCACGCCGGGGAAACGGGTGCGCAACGCCGGGTGCCGGTCGGCCAGCGCATCCAGGGCGCGGGCGAGGGAGACCTCGTCGACGTGTCCCTCGACCCGCGCGTTGAAGCCGACGTTGTACGCGGCGGTGTCCGGTTGCTGCCGCCAGTGCCGCCAGATGGACTCCTGGCCGGGAGTAGGGCCGGCGCGGCCGGGCGCGGCCGGAACCACCGGGCCGGCCCCGCCCGCCACCGGTGCAGCGGCCTCGATCCAGTCGGCGAGCGCGGCCACCGTGCGCAGGTCGAGGATCTGCCGCAGTGGCACCTCACACCCCGTGGCCACGCGCAGCCGGGCCGCGAGCCGGGCCGCGAGCAGCGAGTGCCCGCCGCGGGCGAAGAAGTCGTCGTCCCGGCCCATCGCCCCGCCGCCAACGCGCTCGTCGCCGAGCACCTCCGCGAACACGTCGGCCACCACGGCCTCGGTGGGCGTGCGCGGTGGCGCTGAACGCACCGCCGGCTCGTCGAGCGCGGTCAGCGCCCGACGGTCCACTTTGTTGTTGGCGGTGCGCGGCAGCGCGGGCAGCACCCGGATGACGGCGGGCACCTGGTAGTCGGGCAGCAGGCCACGCAGCGCCGAGCGCACCGCATCGGCGTCCAGGGTGGCGGGTGCGACGCAGCCGACGAGCCGGACGGTGCCTGCCAGGCCCACGGGCCGCACGGGTACGACTGCCGCCTCCTCGACACCCGGCAGGGTGCGCAGCACGCTCTCGATCCCGGCCGGTTCCACACGGTGGCCGCGGATCTTGACCTGGTCGTCGCCGCGGCCGAGGAAGGTCAGCGTGCCGTCGGCCTCGCGGCGGGCGAGGTCGCCGGTGCGGTACACGCGGGCGCCCGGAACGCCGGAGAAGGGGTCGGGCACAAAGCTTCCCGCGGTGAGCGCCGGCTGGCCGTGATAGCCCTCGGCGAGCCGTCCACCCCCGATCCACAGCTCGCCGGGCACGCCCACGGGGGCGAGGTCGCCGTGCCGGTCGACGATCCACATCCGGGCACCGGCGACCGGGACGCCGAGCGGGGCGGGCCGCGGTCGCCCGGTGCCGCGGTGACGAGCGCGCTGGTGGTGGTCATGGTGGCCTCCGTCGGCCCGTACTGGTTGACAACCGTCGGCCGGCCGGCGAACGCCGCGCCGACGCGCGCGCAGTCGGCTAGGTCCAGGGCCTCCCCCGCGGTCAACAGCAGACGCAGCCGGCCGCCCGGCGACGGGTGGCGCTCCTCGGCCACGGTCAGCAGCGCGCGCAGTAGCGTCGGCACGACGCTCAGTATGCAGGTGACCTCGTGCCGGTCGATGGCGGTGACGAGTGCCCCCGGGTCGGCGGCGCGCTCGTCGTTCAGCAGGACCACCCGGGCCCCGGTCGTCAGCGGCCCGAGCAGGTCGCGCACGCAGGCGTCGAAGGCCAGCCCGGCGAGTTGCAGGACGGTGTCCTCGATACCGAGGCCGAAGCCACCCAGATAGTCGCGGAGATAGGCGGTCGCTGCGGCGTGCGGGGTGCGCACTCCTTTCGGCCGGCCGGTGGAGCCGGAGGTGTAGACGAGGTAGGCGAGGGCGGCCGGGTCGACCGCCGCGGCGGTGTCGGGAACGGCGGAGTCGTGCGCGGCGACTGCCGCCTCGTCGTCGGCGAGCACCACGGTGGGCAGACCGCTGCCCTCGCACGCCGCGGCCCAGGGGCGGTCGGTGACGACCAAGGCGGTGCCGCTGTCGGCCAGGACGCGGCGCAGCCGGGCCGGTGGGTTGCCGGGGTCGAGCGCGACGTACGCGGCGCCCGCCAGCAGCACGGCCAGCACCGCGACCGGCTGCTGCGCTCCCCGGCCGAGGCAGAGGCCCACCAGCGTGCCCGGCCGCACACCACACCCGGCCAGGTGCCGGGCGAGGCGGGCGGCCCGCTCGCCGAGTTCCCGGTACGTCCACTCCCCCTCGTCGGTGACCAGGGCCACGGCCTCCGGTGTGCGGGCGATCTGGTCGAGGACCAGGGTGTGCAGGCAGGCCGGGGCGGTGGCAGCGCCGGGCCGCAGCCCGCCCGGGGCGAGCTCCGCGCGCTCGGCGGGAGTGAGCATGCCGAGTTCGGCCAGCGGGGTGTCCGGGGCGCGCGTCGCCGCGCCGAGCAGGGCCAGCAGGTGGCCCGTCAGCCGCCGGACGCGGTCCGCGCCCAGCAGCGGCGTGCGATGCACGACCCCTCCGCCGAGGCCCTGCTCGCCGTCCTCGAACAGCACGTTCAGGTCGGCCTTGGAGTGCCGCAGGCCGAACGGCTCCGGCTCGAGGGTGACTCCACCGGCGAACGGGGCGGCGCCGGCCCGGAGCGGGTCCATCGACACGGCGTACCGGGTGAGCGCGCGGCCGTCGAGCCCGAGCGCGTCGACCACCTGGTCGAAGGGCAGCAGCCGGTGCTCCTGGGCGTCCAGGACGGCCGTCCGCGCCGCGCGCAGCAGCGTCCGGAAGCCGTCCTCGGACCGGACCGGGATCCGCAGGACGGCGGTGTCGAGGAGCAGGCCGACGATGCCGTCGAGGTCGGGACGGCCGCGGTCGGCGACGGGCATGGTCAGCACCACCTCGTCGGCGGCGCAGTGGCGGGCGAGCACGGCGGCGTACGCGGACAGCATCACCGTGAACGGCGTGCAGCCCTCGACCCGGGCCAGCTCCCGCACCCGGTCCGCCGTCGCGGGCGGCACCGCGAACGGCAGGGCGGCGCCCGCCGAGCCGTCGCGGGCATCGCGTGGGGCGTCGGTGGGCAGTTCGGGCGCCCCGTGCGCCCCCGCCAGGCGCTCGCGCCAGTGCGCCAGCTCCGCCGCCCGCACCTCGTCGGCGACCGGTCGGTTCCGCCAGCTCGCGTAGTCACCGGCACCGAGCCGGCCGGGCAGCTCGGCGGGCCGGCCGGCGAGGGCCGCGCGGTACGCCGTACTCAGGTCCTCGATCAGCAGCTGGATCGACCATCCGTCGGCGACGATGTGGTGCGGGGTCAGCGCCAGCACGAGCTCGTTGTCGCCGAGCGGCACCACGGCCGCGCGCACCAGCGGCCCGCTGGCCAGGTCGAAGCGGGCTTCGGACTCCTCCGCGAGCACCGCCTCGAGCGCACGGCGGCGCTCCTGTTCGCCGAGGTGACCGAGGTCGACGACGCGCTGCGGGAGCTCGACCGCATCGGCCACGACGCGCACGGGCTGCCCGTCGACCGAGGGGAAGCAGGTGCGCAGCGCCTCGTGCGCAGCGGGCAGCGCGCGCAGCGCCGTCTGCAGCGCGGCCACGTCGACGCCGCCGCGTAACCGGCAGACGACGGGCATGTTGTACGCGGGGTCGCCCGGCTCCAGTTGGTCGGCGAACCAGATCCGCGCCTCGGCCGCGGAGACGTCCGCGACACCCTCGCCGCGGGCGCGCACCGGCTCCGTCGGGGCGCTGTCCGGCGACGCGGGCAGCTCGGCGACGCGGGCGACGAACGCGGCGAGGGTGGGCGCCTCGAAGAACAGCCGCAGGGGCACCTGCCTGTTCACCCGCTCCCGCACGGCGAGCAGCGCCTCCATGGCGAGCAGGGAGTGGCCGCCGCGGGCGAAGAACCCGGCGTTCCGACCGATCTGGTCGGCACCGAGGACACGGGCCCAGATCTCCGCGACGGTTCGTTCGAGTTCACCCTCCGGCGGCTCGTACGCCTCGGCCGGGGTGGCCTCGGGCTCCGGGTCCGGCAGGCTCTTGCGATCCACTTTGCCGCTGGGCAGCAGCGGGAAGGCGGGAAGCACGGCGAAGGCGGCCGGGACCATGTAATCGGGCAGCCGGTCGGACAGCCACTCGCGCAGCGCTGCGGCCTCAGGTGTGCCGGCGGCACTCGGCAGCAGGTAGGCGACGAGGCGCACGCCGCCGGACCGGTCGTCCCGGGCCGCGACCACCGCCTGGCCGACCGCGGGGTGCTCGGCCAGGGTGGACTCGATCTCGCCGAGCTCGATCCGCATGCCGCGGATCTTGACCTGCCGGTCGGCGCGGCCGAGGTAGTCGAGCCGGCCATCGGGCAACCGGCGCACGAGGTCACCGGTGCGGTACAGCCGCCCGCCGGGCGGCCCGAAGGGGTCCGGCACGAACTGCTCGGCGGTCAAGCCGCGGCGCCCGAGGTAGCCACGGGCGAGCTGCACGCCGCCAACATACAGCGTTCCGGGCACACCGACGGGCTGCGGTGCGAACGCGTCGTCGAGCACGTGGCAGCGAACATTGTCGACAGGCGTGCCGATCGTCACCAGTGGCTCGTCCGGAAAGCATCGCGCGGCAGTGACGTTCACGGCTGTCTCGGTAGGACCGTAGGCGTTGTACAACTCGGCGTCGAACGCCGCGAGGCAGCGGGCGGCCAGCTCGGGTGGCAGCGGCTCCCCTGCGCTTTTGAGCACCCGCAGGGAGGGCACGGGCACGTCGCCGCCGTGTTCCAGCAACGCGGCCAGCATGGTCGGTACGAACCGCACGTAGGTGACCCGCTCGCCGGCCATCAGGGCGCGCAGGTACTCCGGGTCGCGGTGGCCGCCGGGCTCCGCGATCACCAGCCGGGCGCCGCCGGCGAGCGCGGCGAAGACCTCGACCACGGAGTCGTCGAAGGTGACGTTCGTCTTCAGCAGGACCGTCTCGCCGGGACCGATACCGAAACGGTCGGCCTGCCAGCGGATCTGGTTGTGCGCCGCCCGGTGCGTGACCATCACGCCCTTGGGGCGGCCGGTGGACCCGGAGGTGTAGAAGACGTACGCCAGTTGGTCCGGCCAGGCCGCGGGCAGCGTCCAGTCGCCAGGCCGGGCGGCGATGTCGGCGGCCTCGGGTGTGGCGTCGAGACACACCGGTGCGCAGCCGGCCGCCTCCGCCACGCCGGCCAGGGCGGTGTGTGTGACGACGAGCCGCACCGCCGCGTCCCGTAGCACGGCGGCCGTGCGCCCGGCCGGATGATCGGGGTCGAGCGGCAGGTAGGCGGCGCCGGACCGGACGATCCCCAGGATCGCCACCACCAGGTCGAAGGAGCGCTCCAGCAGCACCGCCACCGGCTCGTCGGGGACAGCGCCCAGCGCCCGCAGGTAGTGGGCCAGACGGTTCGCCCGCCGGTCGAGTTCCCGGTACGTCAGCTCCTTGCCGCCGTACACCAGGGCCACCGCGTCGCCGTCCCGCGCCGCCTGCTCGGCCACCATGGCCGCCAGGTCGACCGGCCCGGGGTGCTCGCGCACGGGTCCCTCGGCGTGCCGGGCGGCCAGCTCGCGCTCCTCGGCGCCGAGCAGCGGCAACCGCCCGATCTCCTGGCCGGGGTCGGCTACCGCGGCCCGGGCGAGGGTGACGAGATGCTCCAGGATCCGGGCGGCGCTCGCCTCGTCCCACAGCTCGCGGTCGTACTCCAGAGTCAGCTCGTACGAGTCGCCCTCCTCGGTGACCTCCAGGCTCAGGTCGAACTTCGCCGCGCCCGTCTCCGCGCACGGCACGTACACGGCCTTGGCGTCGCCGAGCGCCGATGCGCTCTGGTCGGCCACGTTCCAGACCAGCATCACCTGGAACAGCGGCGTGGCCGCGAGGTCCCGCGTCATCGGCAGCGACTGCACCACGTGCTCGAACGGCACGTCCTGGTGCGCGAACGCGGCGGCGGCGTCGCCCCGAGCCCGGTCGAGCAACTCGCGGAAGGACAGTCCGGGGCGGCAGTCGGCGCGCAGCACGACGGTGTTGACGAACAGGCCGATCAGCGGTTTCGTGCTCGGCTGCGTCCGGCCCGCCACGGGGACGCCGAGGAGGAAGTCGGACTGGCCGGAGTAGCGGTGCAGCAGGGTCTGTAAGCAGGCCAGCAGCACCATGAACGGCGTTGCCGCCGCGTCTCGGGCGAGCGCGCGGACGGACCCGGCCAGGTCGGCGTCGACGAAGCTGTGCACCAGGCCGCCCGGCCGGGTGCGACGCTGCGGCGGCCGCCGGTCGGCGGGCAGCTCCAGCGCGGGCGGCAGGTCGGCCAGCCGCTGCCGCCAGTACGCGAGTTGCTCGTCGTGGCCGCCGGCGGCCACGACCCGGCGTTCCCAGGCCGCGTAGTCGGCGTAGCGGACGGCGGGTGCGGCGGGCCGGGAAGCCCGGCCGAGCTCGGCGGCGTACCCCTGCGCCAGCTCCTGCCGCAGGATGTCCATCGACCAACCGTCGATGGCGATGTGGTGCGCCGTGAGCACCAGGTGGTGCAGGGTGTCGTCGGTGCGTGCCAGCAGCCCGCGCCACACCGGGCCGGTGCGCAGATCGAAGGTGCGCCTGAGCTCCGCCGCCTGCAGCGCCTCGACGGCGTCCGGGTCGTCGGAAAGTTCGGCGCGGCGCAGCACGAACGACGGCTCGTGCGGCACCATCGTCTCCGTGCCGTCCCGCCGCTCGTACACGCTGCGCAGCACCTCGTGGCGCTCCTCGATGCCGCGCAGCGCCCGTTGCAGCTCCTCGGCGTCGATCGGGCCCTCGAGCCGGAAGGTCATGATGAGGTGGTACGCGGAGGTCCCGGGCTCGAGTTCCTCGAGGAAGAGCATCCGCTCCTGGGCGGGGGCGCTGGGGCCGGGGCCGCTGGAGCGCTCGATGGCGGTGCGGGGGCCGCGGTCGCTGCGGGCCGCGGACAGGCGCTGGGTGATCAGGTCGCGAAGTTTGTCCGCGCGGTTGTCAGCCCCGCTGGCCGGCACTGTGACCCTCCTTCTCGCTCTCCTCGAGCGCCTCGATCTGCTCCAGGAGCGCCCGCTCGACCACGGCGGCGAAGCCGGCGAGGGTCGGGTGGTTCAGCATGGTCAACGGCGGCACGTCGATCTGCAGATCGCTCTTCAGACGCGCCAGCACCTGAGGAATGAGCATCGAGTGCCCGCCCAGGTCGAAGAAGGCGTCCTCGGCGCCGACCCGCTCGACCGCGAGCACCTCCGCCCAGAGCGCGGCGACGACCTCCTCGACCGGGGTACGCGGCGCGACGTACTCCGCGCGGCCGGCGTCCACGAAGTCCGGCGCCGGCAGAGCGGCCCGGTCCAGCTTCCCGTTGGCGGTGGCGGGCAGCGCGTCCAGCACGACGATCTGCGCGGGCACCATGTAGGGCGGCAGCCGGTCCGTCAGGCCGGCCCGCAGCTCGACGGGATCGAGCGCGCTTCCGGGGCGCGGCACGGCGTACGCGATCAGGTGCAGGTTCGGTGCGGCGCCGTGCACCGCGGCGACGGCGGAGGCCACCCCGGGCAGGGCTGCGAGGCTCACTTCGATCTCGCCGAGCTCGACCCGGAAGCCGCGGATCTTGACCTGGTGGTCCTGCCGGCCGAGGAACTCGATGGTGCCGTCCGGCCAGAAGCGGGCCCGGTCGCCGGTGCGGTACAGCCGCCCGCCGGGCTCCCGGCCGTACGGGTCGGGGACGAACTTGGCGGCGGTCAGCCGCGGATCGGCGTGGTAGCCGGTGGCCAGGCAGCGACCGCCGATGTAGAGGTCGCCCGGGGCACCCACCGGCGCCGGGCGCAGTCCGGCGTCGAGCACGTAGTAGCGGGCGTTGGCGATCGGACGGCCGTACGGGATGCTCGGCCAGGCCGGGTCGACCTTCGCCACCGGGAAGTGGTTGGACCAGATCGCCGCCTCGGTGGCACCGCCGAGCGCCACCACCTCCGGGTCGGCGAAGGCCGTGCGGGCGGCGTCCGGCAGGGTCAGGGGCACCCAGTCGCCGCTCAGGAAGACCAGCCGCAGCGAGTGCCCGGCGGGCGGCTCGCGCAGCGCGAAGAACGGCTCGAGCTGTTGCAGCGCAGCCGGTGCCGAATCCCAGAACGTCACCCGCTCGCGGTCGAGGATCGCCAGCAGCCGCTGCGGGTCGCGCAGCTCCTCGGTGGCGGCCACGCGAATGCTGCCGCCGGCGGCGAGCAGCCCGAAGATGTCGTAGACCGACAGGTCGAAGCTGAGCGAGGCGGTGAACAGGACCTGGTCGGTCGGGCCCATCCGGTATGTCTCGTTCACCCAGCGGACGAGGTTCACGGCGGGCGCGTGCGCCATCATGACGCCCTTGGGCCGGCCGGTGGACCCCGAGGTGAAGATGACGTACGCGGGATCGCCGGGGCATGCGCGCGCGGGCGCGGGCGCGCCGGGCGGTGGCTCGGCAAGCGCGTAGTCCACCGTGACGTCCGCCGGCCCCGTGCCAGCCTCCGGCCCCCGGCCATCGCCGCCCAGCCAGAGCACCGACCGCAGCGCGGGCAGCCCCTCGCAGCGCCGCAGCACCTCGGGCACAGCTCCGGGGTCGGTGAGGACGACCGGAGCGGCGAGCGTCGCCACCAGGTCGCGTACCCGTTCGGCGGGCAGGTCCGGGTCGATCGGCGCGTACGCGGCGCCTGCCTTCAGGACGCCGAGCACGGCGACCACGGTGCCCACGGTACGAGGCAGGCAGAGCGCCACCGTGTCGCCGCGGCCGACGCCCGCCGCGGCGAGCCGGGCGGCCAGCCGCCCGGCGGCGGCGGCGAGCTCCGCGTAGCTGAGGCTGTCCTGGCCCTGGACGACGGCGAGGGCGTCCGGGGTGCGGGCGGCCCGCAGCTCGAACAGCTCGTGCAGGCAGCGCGGCTCGCCGAGGTCGCGCTCGGTCGCGTTCCACTCCTCGACGACCTGTGCGAGCTCGGAGTTCGGCAGCGGGCTGAGGTCGCCCACCGGGTCGCTGGCGGAGGCGCCGGCGAGCGCGGAGAGCATCTGGTCGAGATGGGTGAGCAGGCGCCTGGCGTCGGCGTCGGCGAGGAGCCCGCCGGCGTGGTCGAGAAACAGCCCGGGCTCCGGGCCCAGCGCGGCGGTGACCTCGATGTCGAACACCGGCGTGCTGGCGGCGGGCGCCGAGCGCGTGCAGCGGACGATGGTGCCGAAGAGGGCGGTGCCGTCCGCAAGGTCGGCGCAGGCGGCCAACTCGGCGAGGGTCAGCCCGGCGTACGCGTCGCCGCGCTCGCAGTCCCTGCGGACGGCGTCGAGATACGAGCCGAGGCGCTGCAGCGGGTCCAGCCGCACGCGCAGCGGCCACAGCTCACCGCCGGGCTCGTCCGCGAACGCGCCGCAGACCACGTCCTGTTCGCCGGCGTGCGCGGTGAACACCAGCCCCCAGGCGGCGAGCACGAGGTGATCGGGCGGCAGGCCCGCCGCTGCGGCGGCACACTCGAGATCGGACACCCGCTGGGCCGTCCACCGCAGCCGGGCCCTGCCGCGCTCGCCTCCGTCCGGGGCGGCGACCCGCTCGACACCCAGCCGCGTCGGCTGGGTGACACCGGCGAGCTGCTCCCGCCAGTACCGCAGCGCCTCCTCCACATTTACCGAGGATTTCACCGAGCACTCCTCCGTTCCGTCGTCTCTGTCATTCGGCGAGCAGAGACTTCAGTTGTGTGGCGATGGTGAGCAGGGGGTCGATGATCCGGTGCTCGCCGCCGCGCAGCCTGCGCGTCAGCAGGTGGGCCTCGGTGCAACCCGCGATCAGCCCTCGGCAGCCGTGCTCGGCCGCGATCCGCAGGAAGCGGGTGGAGATCTCATCGGTGGCCGGCTCCGACTTGAGGCGATAGAGCAGCTGGTGCAGTGTTTCTTGAACCTCCGGCCCGGGGAGCACGACCCGGTGCGCCACGGTGGGCCAGCGGGTCGTCCGCTCGAAGACGCGGGCGTCGCGCGTGCCGTGGCTGGCGACCAGCAGAAGGCGCTCCCCCGCGCCGACGGCTTCGAGTTCGTCGAGGATCACGTCCACGAGCGAGATCAGCCGGGTGCGCCGGGCGGGCTCGAGCCGGTCCAGGAAGTGGTGGGCGGTCACGCAGGCGACCACGATCCGGGTGGCCCCTAGTTCCTCAAGACCGGCCAGGCGGCGCGCGAGCCGCGCCGTGAACTCCACCTCCCCGCCAGTGCGGATCACCTCGGTGCGGTCGGGAAAGGCCGGGTCCGAGTCGAGCAGGCAGCGAGGCAGGGTCTGTTCGGCGAACGAGCCCGACTGCTCGGCCGCTGCCTCGTACACGGTCTGGAGGAATCCGGCCGACGCGGACGGGCCCATCCCGCCGAGGACACCCAGGGCGCCGCTGTAGCCGTCAGCCGTCATGCGATCAGTAAAGCTGCGGAGAGCTAGGGACATTTCTAGTCGACCGTTTCACTAAGGGATCTTCCAGTGGACGGCTGTCGGGGTCGCGGCGGCGGCGTCACGTGCCGATACTGGGCCTACGCGATTGGCGTCGGTCATTCGAGGGCGTGGAGCGGAACAAGGGGCGGAGGGGCGGGCATTCGGGCGGGGCAGTCAGGATCGTATGCACTCAGGGAGCACTTTGGGCGGCCAGCAGCCCACGGTGAAAATCCCCATCGAGTAGGCCTTCGCGGCGAGCGCGGTGCGATTCGGCACCTTGAATTGCCGCAGAAGAGCGCTCACGTGATATTCGATCCCCTGGCGGCTCAGGAAGAGCTTGGCCGCGAGCCGCACGGTGGGATCGCCCGCCGCCACGCCTTCCAAAATCTTGGCGGTGAGGGCGGTCAGCTTTAGCTGCTCGCTGACCTCGGGTTGTGATTCCTCGATCCGCTCGGGCACGAACTGCACCACGATCATGCGGACCTTGCCGTTGTTGTCGTCCACCGGAAAGGCGGCCAGTTGCCCGGCGATGTCAGTCCTCGCGAAACGCACGGCGAGAGAGTGGCAGACGACGTGACTGCGCCGTCCCTGGACGAGTCGCTCGAACTGGCGCAGCAGGCCCTGCCGCACGCTGAGGTGGAGAAACGCCACGAAGCTGTGGTCCTTGATGGTCTCGCGTGGACGGCCACACTGCTCGCCGAACACGTCGTTCGACGCGCGCACCCGCAGCGCCGGGTCGAGGACCGCCAAGCCGATGCCCGACCTCTCGAACAAGGAGAGCACGACGTCGCCGTACTCCTCGCTGCTGATCTCCGAGGCCGGCAGCAACGGCGCGGTAGTGCGTGAATTACCCGGATAAGTGGAACAAGGCATTTCCATGACTGAATTGACCGCATACATGCAGTAAAAGCTCCCCCGTGTCGGTCTTGCATAGCGTCAGCAGACTGTTAACAACAGGTGCGAGTATCAATGTTCGGTTGACCAGGGCAACGCAGAACCGAACCGCCTTTATGGATAATGGACGAATTCGCGGCCGAGGATGACAATGCCCTTTGGTGCAGGTCATCGACACCGAGCCGTTCCTGCGATACGGGCCGAAGCTACAACCGGTTCGATGACGCCGTCAAGGCGTTCGATCGCCGATGAACACGACAGCCGACCGTAGCCGGATGGCGCGCGCCGTATGGCCCGGTTGAGGTGAACCACAGCCCTGTGCAACGGTCTTATGTCGAGGCTGTGCTCAATCCGAACTCGGCCATCCACGGCACGAAAGGTGCGAGCCTTGCGGGAGTCTGGCGATGATTCACCGGCCGTCGGGGAACCGGGAGCCGCCGGCTCCGCCGTGGTCGCGGCCGAGCCGGCACGCAGCGCGCTGCCGTGGCTCGGCACATCCGGCTGGACCCCCGCCCTGCGGCTGTTCTGCTTCCCGCACGCCGGTGGCGGCGCCGCCGTCTTCCGGCCCTGGGTTTCCGGCGATGGCCGGGCGCGGATCCAGATCTGCCCGGTACGGCCGCCCGGCCGCGAGACCCGGTGGGGCGAACCCGTACTCGGCCGCGTCGCCGATCTCGCCGAGGACTTCCTCCGTGCGGCAGCCCCGCTGCTGACGACGCCGTTCGCGTTGCTCGGCAACAGTCTCGGCTCGCTGGTCGCCTCCGAGGTCGCCCGGCAGGTGCACGAGCGCGGCCTGCCCGCACCCGTGCACCTGCTGGTCGCCGCCTCGGCGGCACCCGGCACGGACGCCCGCCGCGTCCAGCTGTCCGGCCTTTCCGACGCGAAGTTCGCCGGTGAGCTCCAGCGCCGTTACGGCGGCATCCCCGACACGATCCTGAACGATCCCGAGCACCTGGAGGCGTACCTGCCGACCCTGCACGGCGACGTGGTGGCGGGCGAGACTTATCGCCCCGACCCGGAGCCACGGCTCACCTGCCCGGTGACGGCCCTGGTCGGCGTCGCCGACTCCAGTGTGCCCGTGGGCAGTGTGGACGGCTGGCGGACGAGGACCACCGGCCCCTTCGCCCGTCACGTCCTGCCCGGCGGGCACTTCGCCGTCCTGGACCACCGCGAGTTCGTTCTCCGCATTCTCGAAGCCGACGCCCCGATCCGCCAGAACGCTCACCTCTGACCCGGCGCTACGCCCGTGCCGGCGGGCACGTTACGGCAGCAGACCCTCCTTGATCGCTACCGCGGCGGCGAGCGTCCGATTCGAGCAGTTGAGCTTGGACAAGATGTTCGCCACCAGGCGCTTGACGCCGTGCTGGCTGATCAGCATGCGGCGGGCGATCTGTTTGTTGCTGAGCCCGGCGGCGACCAGCACCAGAGTCTCACGTTCCCGCGGCGTCAGCTTCTGTGAGACTGGGCGCTCCGGTGGCGTCTCCCCACGCACACGCTCCAGCAGGCGGTTGGCGAGCATCGCAGGCATGGGCACCTCGCCGCAGGTGATCTGGCTCAGCGCCGCGGCGAGCGCATCCTCGGTCACGTCGTCCTTGATCAGAAACCCGTTGCTGGGGAACTCTGTGACGGTGTCGAGGCAGTCCACCTTGCGCTCGATCAGCACCAAGATCTTCGTGCCGCACCTGACCGCCGTGTCAGCGACCAGATTCACCCCCCTGCCTTTCAGGTCATGGCAAGCGATGACCAGGATGTCAACCGGACCATGTTCGCAGAACGGAACGTAGTCAGGATGGACGCTGACAAAGGTTTCGACGTCAGTGACTTCCGCCAGACTTCCCAACATGTCGCTGAGACCTCGGCGTGTCAACTCGTTGTCAGTGAGCACCAGAACCCTGTAACCGTCGCGATCCTGCTTATGTAGATCGACTAGCAGGTCCACGGTGACCGTTTCCTCCGAACATCGAAGAATGTCTTACTCGGCTTCACAATACGACACTGACACGCGGCCGATCAAGATGATCCGGTTGACTTGGGATGTCGTTTACATGTGTGAAGCAGAAAGTACGGGTGAGTTACGAAGAGCGAGTTTCAGCCCGATTTTGCAGGAATCGGAGCTCCTAAAAAAGTGCTTGACCGCAAAGACCGCCGTCGCAGTCCGAGCCCCGCGGCACGGCCGGCACCCCGGACCGACAAGATCAATATCTGCGGCACTTTGGGCGCCTACAACAACCGCCGCTCCGCGAACCGCCCGCAGCCGGATCATCCGAACCGTCGATGTCACCGCCGGAGGCCAGTTAACAAAAACCATCCAAATACCAGCGAGGCCGGAACTTCTCGGCCTTGGCCTTCGCCTTCGCGGCGCAGCCACGAAGGCGAAGAGGCGGTGGGAAGCGGCCTCTTCCACTCGCACCGCGCGCTGCCCGCACTGCGGACGATGTCGTGCCTGCTCGTGACCGGTGGACAGGTCCACCACCGGATGCAGTCGACCCCGACCCGGCCGCGGAACCGGCCGGTCCCTGGTCGGCCGGTAGAGCCGCGCTGGCGCAAACGCCGCCGGCACTCCGGCCTGTGCGCGGAAGTCGCTTACCCAGCAGGCCGCCCAGATCCCAGCTCGCGCCCGGGCTGACCACGGCTTCGTGAGGCGGCCGGGGCAGCAGTCGGCTCGGGACCACGGCGTGACGTGGCTGGTCGCCGCTTCGATACCGCCGCGGAGGTGCTGCCGCAGGCGCTGCTGGCCGCCGGCTCGCGCGGCTGTCCGACCGGGCCAACGCAGAGGTCCGCCGCCGAGTGGCGCTGACTCAGCGTGGGCCCGTGGTCGTGGTGGCCGCACCGCTTCTACGCTCGTTGCGCCGCCTCTGAACTGCCCGAACTGCATCGTCGCCATCCCCGATCGAGACCGGGTGGGCGCAGGTCCGTGCATTTCCGGCAACCAGAGTCACCATCGCTGACGCCCAAGGCACCAACCGTGTCATCAAGACCGTCGCCCGCGACGGCTACGGCTACCGCAACCCCGAGAGCCAACGGCTACACGCCCGCACCCATCACCCGACGCAACCGCGGACGCCTCAACCCCGCTCAACTTCGAAGCTCCTGAAAAATTGTTCCGGTATGGCGCGCGAGCCTGCCGCTTCTTGCCGGCAGCGGCGGCGAACGGAGCGGAGTTGGGACGAGACGGCGAGACCGGCAACGCCTTGACTTGTGCGCCGGACTGCCGGGAACACCCACCGCGAGCCTGCCCGGAGATGCTCCGAGGGCCGCCGCCACCGCCTGACGCACGGCTCCGACCAGCGGCATATCCACCCTGGCCGGAGCAGCCGGCAGAGCGGTGGCCCGCCCCTGCGACAGGGACCGCACGGCCCCGGGCACGCGTGGCACGGCACGTCGATCTGAATTCGCAGGTGAGTTTGCACGGACACACGAATCGGCGACAGCGCCTTCCGGTGCCAAAATGAGCACCGTTGCTTATACTTGCTCGATGAATGAGAGTCTTTCCGCGCCGCATGGGGCCAACGAGCTCGTCATTTCATTGCCATTTACCGGATTGTGGCTTGCCCGAAACAGTCCGGCACGACGCGTCCCGAGCCATGGGACAGATCTGCTGGGAGAACGGTATGCCATTGATTTTGTGGGCGTCGACGAGCGGCGCCGCACCTCCGCCATCCGTGATTGGCGAACGATACTGGCCACCGAGCCCCCGGACCGCTATTACGCGTTCGGACGGCCGATTCTGGCCCCGGCCGACGGCGTCGTCGTCGACGTGCACGACGGGGAGGCCGACCATGTCGGGCGCCGATCCCAGTTCGCGCTGGTGCCCTACGTGCTGGGCCAGGCGCAGCGCCTGCGGCAGGGTGTGGGCGCGGTCGCCGGCAACTACGTGACCATCGCGCTGCCCGGCAACAGGGCGTACGTCGCGCTGGCGCATCTGCGGGCCGGGTCCGTCCGCCCCGCGCTGGGCGACCCGGTACGCGCCGGGCAGCAGATCGCGGAGTGCGGCAACTCCGGCAACTCGACCCAGCCGCACGTGCACGTGCAGATCATGGACAACGCCGACATATCTGCGGCCCGTGGGGTGCCGATGGCCTTCCGGGAGTTCCGCGAACGACGCCGCGGCTCGGCTCGCTTCGAGGACCGGGCGACCGGGATCCCGGGCGAGGAGTCGATCGTGCAGCCGCTGGCTGGCTGACCCCTGACCGGCCGGTGCCGCGCCACGGACCCACCGTGAACGGTGAGTCGTGACGCGGCAGGGCGGGCCGCGCTCGGTCAGGCGACGTGCGCCTCCTCCAGCACGACGAGGCGGCCGGTGCCGCTGAGCGTCGCCACGTCGAGGTCGGCGATGCAGCGCACCGGCACGTAGTCGAGCGTGAGGGTTCCCTCGACGTGCACCCGGCCGGTCTCGGCGGCGAAGTCAGCGCCGCTCAGATCGGTGGCGTCCCGGTCCACCCGCACGCCGAGATCCGTGCCGCCGACGGTACCGGGGAACTTCACGAAGACGTGCCCGATGTCGGTGAGGCGCTGCTTGAGCTCCGCCGCCGAAGGGTCCGGGCCGCCGACCACGACGGGCAGCTCACCAGCGGAGAGCCGGCGAATGAGGTCGTTCACGACATGTACTCCATTCAGATTCGTCAGTGATTGGCAGGAATTGGTTCGCGGGACTCGTCCGCGTCCGGCATCTCCGTGACGACGTCCTGCCGCCGGCCGGGCCACCAGTTGCGGTCGCCGACCTTGACGGCGATCGCCGGGACGAGCAACGTGCGGATCACGAAGGTGTCCAGCAGGAGGCCGACCACGATCGCGAAGCCCATCTCGAGGTACGACTTGATCCCCGAGAAGAGCAGCGGCGTGAACGTGCCGGCCAGGATGATGCCGCACGAGGTGATCACGGAACCGGTGCGGGCGAGGGCGTTGCGGACCGCCTCGGTGTTCGACCGCCCGTGCGTGTGGTATTCCTCCTTCACCCGCGTCATCAGGAAGATGCTGTAGTCGATGCCCAGCGCCACCAGGATCACGAAGGCGGCGATCGGGGCGTCGATCCACAGTCCGTCGTAGCCGAGGACGTACTGGAAGAACGCCACCGTCAGGCTCATCGTCGCCGCGTAGGCCAGGACGATGGTCGCCACCATGTAGATCGGTGCCACGAGGCTGCGCAGCAGCACCGCGAGGACGAGGAAGATGCCGACGAGCACGATCAGGGCAATCACGACGGAGTCCCGCTTCTGCGTCGCCAGGTTGTCGCGGACCTCCGCGGTCACGCCACCGACGTACGTCCTCGCGTCCGCCAGGTTCGTGCCCTGCAGCGAGTCCCGCATAGTGCCACGGATGTCGGTGATGGTGTCGAGCGCCTGCTCCGAGTACGGGTCGTGGCTCAGCTCGGCGCTCATGTTGACGGTCGTGCCGTCGGCGGACACGTACTGGGCCACATTTTCCTGCGTCGGCACCGTCACCCGGCTCACCCCGGGCAGAGCCTGCAGGTCGCTGCCCAGCTTCGCGACCGTGGCGAGTTGGTCCTGGCCCCAGCCGCCCTGTCGCGACTCGACGACGATCGTGATCGCGTTCTCCGCCCCGGCCGCCTCGCCGAAGTTCTCCCGCAGCACGGTCAGACCCTGGTAGGAGTCGGTCGACGCGGGCAGCAGCGCCCGTAGCTCGTTGTTGTCGAAGCGGAACCCGGTCAGCAGGCCGAGGAAGGGCAGCAGCACCAGGACGGTGGCCACGATGAACCGGGTCGGCCGGCGGGTGACCGACGACGCGACCCGATCCCAGATGCCGTGCTTCGGGGTGCCGCCGCCGGTTCCCACGCCCAGGCGCCGCGCCCGCACCTTCGACGGAACGAACGGCCAGAACACCTTCTCCCCGAAGATCGCCATCGCCGCGGGGATGAGCGTCATGATGACCAGGAACTCGATGAACACCGCGATCGCCAGCGCCGGACCGATGCCCTTGAAGTTGACGTCCTGAGCGAACGCCATGCCGCCGAAGGCCACGATGACGGCGCAGACGCTGGCAAAGATGGCCTCGCCGCCGTACCCGATCGCGCCGCGCAGCGCCTCCCGTCTCGCCACACCGTTCAGCAGGCTGTCCCGGAAGCGGGAGAACATGAGCAACGAGTGGTCGGTGCCCAGCCCGAACAGGACGATGATGAGGAATACCAGCGCGTTCGGCGAGACGCTGAGCCCCGCGTCCGCCGCGAAGCCCAGCACCCCCTGCGAGATCGTCAGAGCCAGCCCCACCGAGAGCAGCGGGAGGATCGCGGCGATCGGCGACCGGTAGATGATCAGCAGCACGATCAGGACGAACGCGAGCGTCATCACCAGCGTGCGGTTGAGGCTCTCCTCCTGCAGCGTGATGGCGTCGCCCCAGATGGCGTTCCCACCAGTGAGATGCACGTCGAGACCGGACGGTGCCGCCGGGGCGCCACCACGCTCGGCGGCGTCGCCGGACAGATAGCCGCGGATCCGCGGCATGATCTCCTTGGTCTGCTCCAGCCAGGCGTTGTTGTCCTCGGTCGCGTACGCCATGTCGAGGTTCAGCGTTATCAGCGTGGCCTTGCGATCCTGGCTGATCAGCGTGCCGGCGTTCTGCGGATCCGAGTACGGCGACGCGGTCGACCGCAGCCGGATGTCGTCCTTGCGGCCAGCCAGGAACTGCTCCAGGGACCGCACGTAGGTCTCGTCGGCGGCGGTCAGGCCACTGTCTCGGAAGACAGTGACCGTGACCTGGTTGTTCGCCACTTCCTGCACCTGCGGGAACTTTTCCGCGATCAGTTCGCCAGCCTGGAACGCCTCCAGGCTCGACCGGGACCGGGCCTCCTGCTGGCTGGTGTTGGCCTCCTCCTGCAGATTGGGAGCCGCCTGCACCAGGACCGCCGCGAGGATGATCCAGAACGCCACGGACAGCCAGCGACCGGCGACGATGGCTCGGCTAGCCTTGAGAAACAACGTCTGCTCTTCTCTGTCGACTGCTGCGGGTCAGGCGTGGGTGGCCGTCGACTCGGCCATCCGCTGGCGCAGGCTCAGCGGACGCATGTCGGTCCACACCTCCTTGACATACGACATGCACTCCTCCTTGGTCCCGGAGACGCCGGTGTCCGTCCAGCCCGCGGGCACGTCGAGGAAGGCGGGCCAGAGCGAGTACTGCTCCTCGTGGTTGACGAGGACTTTCACGTTGCTGTCATCCATGGCGGTCGGCTCCTTGTCGGGTGAGAGGGATGGTCATGCCGGGGCGGGCAGGTCGAGGAACAGCCAGCTCGCCTCGCGGCGGCGCCGTTCCTCGTACGCGGCGATCTCGGCGCTGCGCGACAGCGTCCAGTCGATGCTGTCGAGGCCCTCCAGCAGCGCGGTCTTCCTGAACGGATCGACCTCGAACGGCAGGAGCTGCCCGTCTGGCGTCGTGACCGTCTGCGCGGACAGGTCGATGTGCACCTCCTGCCGCTGGTCGGTGAGCGCGGCCACGAGGTCGTCGACCGCCGCCGAGGGGAGCACGACGGGCAGGATGCTGCTGTTGAAGCAGTTGTTGTAGAAGATGTCGGCGAAGCTGGGCGCGATGATGCAGCGGAAGCCGAACTCGCGCAGCGACCACGGGGCGTGCTCACGGGAGGAGCCGCAGCCGAAGTTCAGCCCGGCCACGAGCACCGTCGCACCGGCGTACCGGGGCTGGTTCAGCACGAAGTCGGGGTTCGGGTCGCGGTCGTCGATGTAGCGCCAGTTGGCGAACAGGGCGTCGGCGAATCCGGAACGGCGAACCGTCTTGAGGAACCGGGCGGGCACGATGTCGTCGGTGTTGACGTTCGAGCGGGGCAGCGGTGCGGCCACACCGGTGTGGGTGATGAAGTTCTCCATGACGGACCTGCTCCCTATGCGTTACGGACGTCGACGAAGTGGCCCGCGATCGCCGCGCCGGCGGCCATCAGCGGACTGACCAGGTGGGTCCGGCCGCCCTTACCCTGGCGGCCCTCGAAGTTGCGGTTGCTGGTCGACGCGCAGCGTTCCCCCGCGGAGAGCCGGTCTCCGTTCATGGCGATGCACATGCTGCAGCCGGCCTCACGCCACTGGAAGCCCGCGTCCCGGAAGATCCCGGCCAGGCCCTCCTCCTCGGCCTGCCGGCTCACCTGCATCGAACCTGGCACGACGATCGCGCGGACGCCCGGCGCCACCTGGCGTCCCGCGACGTAGCCGGCCGCCGCGCGCAGGTCCTCGATGCGGGAGTTCGTGCATGAGCCGATGAACACCGTCTGAACCTCGATGTCCTCGACCTTCTGGCCGGGCGTGAGGCCCATGTACTCCAGGGCCCGCTCGTACGCCTTGCGGGTCGCGCTGTCGGCCTCCACCGCCGGGTCGGGCACCGTGCCCGTGACGTCCACGACCATGCCCGGGTCCGTGCCCCAGGTGATCTGCGGCGCGAGGTCGTCGACGTCGATGTCGAGCACGGCGTCGAAGTCTGCTCCCGGGTCACTGGCAAGTTCCCGCCAGTGCGCCGCAGCCTGCTCGAAGAGCTCGCCCTGCGGGGCGTGCCGGCGGCCCCGGACGTACTCGATGGTGACCTCGTCGGGAGCCACCATGCCGGCCCGCGCGCCCGCCTCGATCGCCATGTTGCACAGGGTCATGCGGCCCTCGACGGTCAGGGAGCGTACGGCCGGACCGCTGAACTCGATGACGTGGTTGGCCCCGACGTTCGTGCCGAACTTGCCGATGATCGCCAGCGCCAGGTCCTTGGCCGTGACCCCGGCTGCGAGCGTCCCCTCGACCCGGATGTTCATGGTGCGCGGCTTCTGCTGGAGCAGGCACTGGGTGGCCAGCACGTGCTCCACCTCGCTGGTGCCGATGCCCATGGCGAAGATGCCGAGCGCGCCGTGGGTGGAGGTGTGGGAGTCCCCGCAGACGACCGTCATGCCGGGCAGGGAGATCCCCAGCTCCGGGCCGATGACGTGGACGATGCCCTGGAACTCGTCGGTCATGTCGAACAACGTGACCCCGAACTCGCGGGCGTTGTCCTGCATCGTCTCGATGCACGTCACGCTCGCGGCGTCGATGACGTCCACCATGCGGCGGCCGGGCACGGTCGGCACGTTGTGGTCGAGCACGGCAACGGTGGCGCCGGTACGGCGTACGCCGATCCCGCGGTCGCGCAGACCCGAGAAGGCCTGCGGCGAGGTCGCCTCGTGGGTGAGGTGCCGGTCGATGTACAGGATCGGCACCTCGCCGGGCTCGTCCCGGACCACGTGGGCATCCCAGATCTTGTCGAACATGGTTCGTGGGCTCATGTGTCTTCTCCCCTATCAGGAGGCGGAGGGGTCAGGACTGCGCGAACATCTCTTCGAGTTCTTCGCCCTCGAGCTCGCGGCCGAGGTTCTTCGCGTGTTGGAGGATCTCGTCGATGCGCTCGGCGGTGAGCTTCCCCGGGTCGCGGCCGCTCTGCAGGCAGGCCAGTTTCACCGAACTCTGGCCGCTCCACTGGCTGACGCCGACCGAGTACGTGCCGCCGATGCTGGCCGGGTCGACCGCGGAGTACACGGTGCGGGCCATGGTGCGCAGCTGCTTCTCCCGCCGGAAGTCCTGTGCCTCGCGCGCACTTTCGGCCAACGCGTTGGCCTTGAGGATCGCGTCGGTGTGGATGCCGGAGCTGGTGTGGCTGTAACGCTTGCCGAGCACCCCGTGGTCAGGGGTGATCACGTCGACCATCTCCTGGTAGAAGGAGATCAGGCCGAGCAGCTCGGCCATGTTCCAGGACACCGGCAGCCCGCCTTCCTCGCGGATGGCCGCCAGGTTGAGGACGACCTCCTCCAGCGAGGCGTTGCCCGATCGCTCGCCGACGCCGCGCGACACGACGTGGATCCGGTTGGCGCCGGCCGCGACGGCCATCATGGCGTTGCTCAGGGCGTTGCCGGTGTCGCGGTGCCCGTGCCAGTCCAGCTTCATGCCGGAGGTGCCCATCTCGTCGAGCACCTCCCGGACCAGCCGGCAGAGCCGGTAGGCGCCGATCGGCCGGGCGACGCCGATGGTGTCGGCCACGGCCACGCGGTAGGCGCCGTTCTCGACCTGGACCCGGGTGATCGCGCGTACGTCCTCCGGCGACGTCTGGGTGGTGTGCTCCGTCCCGGCGATCACCGGGATGCCCAGGTCGGCGGTCCGCTTGATGTACGTCGCGAGCTTGCCGAGCACGAAGTCGAGGTCCCAGCCCTGCACCAGGCGGCGCGACGGCGCGCTGCCCATGAAGACCACGGACTCGAGTGCGGGGTGAATCTCCCGGCACTCGGCGGTCCACTTCAGGGACCCTTCCGTGCAGACTGACAGCACCGACGGCACGATGCGCGGGAACTGGTCTCGCATACCGGCGAGGAGTTCCTTCATCGTCGAGTCGAGCACGCCCGATCCGGTGTGGATGCCGACCGTGGCGGACCGGACGCCGAACGCGTCGAGCAGTTCGACATACTTCAGCATCGAGTCCACGTCCGGATACCGGCTGACGCCCTGCAGCCCGTCGCGCAGGCACTCGGACAGGATCTCGGCCTCGGCGGCCTGCTGCGCGGTCGGCTCGGTAGGCAGCGACTCAGGGAGCGGGGACAGCGGGCTCGGCTCACTGTTCCAGTTGAAGTCGACCGGCAGGTCATCGGCGGACAGCGCGGCGGCCGCCGGTCGGCTGATGGTGTGTGTCACGAGAACCTCCTGGGTGCGGGCTTCGGATTGGGAGATGCGGAAAGCGCCGGGTGATCAGTCGGTCGTTACCGGCAGGATTCCAACCGAGAAGCGGACGTACCGGTCTGAGTAGTTGAAGGTGGAGCCGGGGATGCCGGCGATGCCGGTCTTCTGGAAGACGGAGAAGCAGTCCTCTCCCGCGCGGAGCTCGCTCCAGTTGTAGATCGTCGCGTCGTCGTCGGCGAAGATCCGCTCGAAGAGGCCGAACTGCTGGTCGAGCTGGGCGAGCTGGGACCGCAGCCGGCTCCGGCGCAGGGCGTACAGGCTGCGGATCTTCGTGATCAGGTGTGGGTTCTCGCGGAAGAGCCGGTGATAGGCCATGAAGCGCAGCTGCCACTCGCCGGGCATCGAGGCGACGCTGTTGATCCAGCTGCCGGTCAGCCGGGCGGCGAGACCGGCGTCGCCGAACGTGACCCATCCGAACCGTTCGCCGGTGAGCGTGTGGGTCTTGGAGAGGCTGCTGACGTAGATCATCTGCCCGGTGATGTCGGTGGCCGAGGTGAGTGCTCGCATCCGGGCCTCGTCGTCGGCGGGAACGCCGGTGCCGATGTAGGCCAGATCGGCCATGAGATACACGGTTCGCCCGTGCTCACGCCACCGTCGCAGCACCGCCACCAGGTCGCGCAGTTCCTCCGGCTGGTATGCGAACGTCGACGGGTTGCTGGTGACGGTCAGGTAGACAAGGGTGACGTCGGCGTGCTCCCGCAGCGCCTGATCGAGCTGCTCGGCGGTGAGCTTGAAGTGGTCCTCGGCGCGGGTGCGGACGGGATGGACGCGGTAGCCGTTGGCCTCGGCCTGCGACTCCAAGACGTTGAACCCGGGAGCCGGCAGGAGCACGGCGCCGACGGCCCGCGAGCTCTTGCGGGCGACGGCGGCCAGGCCACGCAGCACCTTGTCCATGCAGTCGGTGGCGCCGAGGCCGAGGGCGACGTGGCCGGCATCGGCTTCGAGCCCCCACTGCCGCATGTCGTCGGCCAGCCATTCCCGCAGCACCGGGTTACCGACGCTGGCCAGGTCGTAGACGCGCGCGTCGAAACCGGCCCGCAGCACGACCCGCTCCATGGCCATCATCTGTTCGCGCAGCCACTGGTACACCCGGCCGGTGGCGACGTGGCCCTGGATGTCCTCGCCGGGAAGCGCGATGCCGAGTTCGTCGGCGAGCATTCGGTAGTCGCCCGGGCCGCCGTCCTCCCCCTCGCGCTCGGTGATGAGCCGGGTGTCGACGTCGCCGATGGTCCGGTTGACGATCTCCAGCCGGGTCGCGGCCGGGTCCAGGCCGCGCCGGGCGCACTCCTGCTCCAGGGACCGCACGAGCGACGCCATCATGCGGATCGGTGGCTCGTCGTTGTTCTGCAGTCGGGCCCGGTACCGGTGTACCAGTTCGGCGCGGACCTCCCGGACGAGCAGCCGTTGCTCCTGCAGGTGGATCGCGACGCCGGCCACGTCGGTTCGCAGAGTCATCGCCGGTGTCCCTCCGCCAGCGCGGCGACGATGTGTTTGCCCATTTCACGAGTGCCGACAGCCTTCGTGCCCGGCTCCTGGACGTCGACCGTGCGATAGCCCTCGGCGATGGCCTCCTCCACTGCCCGCTCCACCGCTTCGGCCTCCCGTGTCAGGCCGAGCGAGTGGCGCAGCAGGAGGGCGGCGGAGAGGACGGCGCCGACCGGGTTCGCGACGTCCTGTCCCGCGATGTCCGGGGCGGAGCCGTGGATCGGCTCGTACAGGCCGAAAATGCCGGCGGAGGTCCGTCGGACGCCGAGGCTCGCCGACGGGATCATGCCGATGGAGCTGGTCAGCATGGCGGCCTCGTCGGTGAGGATGTCGCCGAAGAGGTTCTCCGTCACGATGACGTCGAAGCGGGCAGGGTCCCGCAGCAGGTACATCGCGCAGGCGTCGACGAGCATGTGCTCCCAGGTCACCCCGGGGTGGTCCGCCGCGACGCGTTCGACCACCCGCCGCCAGAGGATCGACGAGCTCAGCACGTTGGCCTTGTCGACCGACGTGAGCGTTCCGCGACGGGTCGCGGCGATGTCGAAGGCGGCGCGCACCACCCGCTCGATCTCCTGCTCGGTGTAGCGGAGTGTGTCGATCGCGACCAAACCGTGCTCGGTGGTGCGGATTTCGCTCGGCTTGTCCGGAGTGGAGTCCAGGTGTCCGTAGTACAGTCCGGCCGAGAGTTCCCGGACGAAGATCAGGTCGGCGCCCGCGACGTACTCGGGCTTCACCGGTGACGCGTGGTGCAGACCCGGGACGGGCCGGATCGGCCGCAGGTTCGCGAAGAACTGGAAGTCCTTGCGCAGCCGGAACAACGCCTGTTCCGGCAGCACCCGGGCGTCCCGGCGCTCGCTCGGCGGCAGGCTGCCGATCGCGCCGAACAGGACGGCGTCGCTCTTCCCGCACAAGCTCATCGTCTCCTCGGAGATCGCCACCCCCTCGGCGGCGATGGCGGTGAGGCCGGCGAGCCGGCTGTGCAGCGTGAAGTCGTGCCCGAAGAGATCAGCGACGGTGAGCAGCACGTCGAGGGCCTGCTCGGTGACCTCCGGTCCCACGCCGTCGCCCGGAAGTACGGTGATTGTGTGCTGTGCCATTACTACTCATCCCCTTGTTCGAGAGGTCATCCGGCGGAGGTCAGTGCGAGCAGGCGCTGGACCAGGGTGCCGCGCCACGTGATCATGTCGTGGCCGCCCGAGTACTCGGAGTAGTCGACCTCGTAGCCCTTGCCGAGCAGCACGTCCCGCAGCCTGCGGTTGGTCTCGAGCTGGTCGAAATCGACGAGGGCCGCCTCCAGTGAGCCGACCTCGATGGAGAACCGGATGGGCAGCGGCGGCGAGTCGGCGAACTGCCGGGTCAACCACTCCATCTCGGTGTCCGGCGTCGCGCGCTCCGGCCACCAGAACGAGCCCGACTGCGAGATCACGTTGCCGAAGAGGTGCGGCAGCTTGTACGCCACGTACGCCGCGGCCAACCCGCCGAAGCACGACCCGGCCACGTACGTCTTCGCCGGGTCCGCCGTGACGTTGTAGTTGTCGTGCAGGAAGGGCATCAGTTCACGGTCGAGGAACTCGGCGAACGGCTCGTGGCAGGGCAACTCCCGGGCCCGGACCGCCTGGTCGGTGTTGCTGTGCATGACCAGGACGAACGGCGGGGTCCGCTTGGCGTAGAGCAGGTTGTCCAGGACGGTGGGCGTGGCGGCGAAGTTGAAGTACGCCCAGCCGTCGAAGAGCAGCAGCATGTGGTACGGCTCGCCGTCGGGGCGGTAGCCGGGCGGCGTGTGCACCGTGACGTGGTGCTTGGTCCCGAGGATCTCGCTGTCGAGGAGGTGCATGTGGTTGCTGCCCTTGGGCACGCCCCGTCGTGCGATGTTCCAGGGCTGCTTCGGCGCGTCGGGCAGTTCCAGCACCGAGACCCGCAGATCGTCCAGGATGGTGACTTCCTGGGGGTTCAGCGGATCGGCCCGGTACCCGGGAATGCGCGCCAGCACGTCCGCGTAGGTGTCGTAGGGCACCAGCGAGTCGTTGACCGACAGCAGGTACGTGGTGCGTAGGTCCGACGGCAGGATGTACGACGCGTACCAGAGGTCCGTCGACGGCACCCGCCGCATCAGGTAGTCGTCGAAGCCCGCCTGAGTCGGCGCGCTGTAGAACAGCACCAGCACGTTGCGGGTGTCGCCCGGATCGCGCCAGAGGAACGTGACGAGCGTCCGTGCCGGGTCGTCCTCGATCGGCTCCATGAGCGGGGAGGCGTCGGTGGCGACGGTCTTCCAGAACTCGTCGAGCGCCGTGTCGTCGCCGGCCGCGAGGCCCTGTTCGAGACGGGTGATGCGGTGATCGGTGTGTGTCCGGGTGGGAACGATCATTGGGACTCCTAGCGCCGGTCGGAGACGAGGGGTGGCGGAACGGCCGGGTCAGGGCAGCAGGAACAGCTCATCCGCATCCAGTTCCTCGCCCTCCGGGTCGGCCAGGCTCTCGTCGATGACCCGGGCGAGGGCGCCGAGGGTCCGGTTCTGGAAGACCATCGGGAGCATCAGCGACACGTCCCAGACGGCCTGGACCTCGGTGGCCAGGGACGCCACCAGCAACGAGTGGCCGCCCAGGGAGAAGAAGTCGTCATCGACGCCGACCCGGTCGACGTTCAGCAGCCTCGTCCAGATCGCCGCCAGGTCCTGCTCGGTGCCGGTGCGCGGCGCCACGAAGATCTCCCGCTGCTGCGCCTCGCGGACGATGTCGGCGAGTGACGGCAGGGCCTTGCGGTCGACCTTGCCATTGGCGGACAGCGGGAACTCCTCCAGCGCCACGAAGTGCGCCGGGATCATGTACTCGGGGAGTTGCTCGCTCAGGTGGTCACGCAGCTCCTCGACGGCGACCGTCCGGCCATCCACGGTGGTGTGGAAGGCCACGAGTCGTTTGTCGGTCGCGCTCGCCTCGTAGACCGTGATCAGGCAGGCCTGCAGTGCGGGATGCTGCGCCAGGACGGCTTCGATCTCGCCGACCTCGATCCGGTGCCCCCGGATCTTGATCTGGTTGTCCTTACGCCCGGCGTACTCGATGGCACCGTCCTCGCGGTAACGGGCGAGGTCACCGGTGGCATAGAGCCGGCCCGGCCCGAACGGGTTGGCCACGAAGCGTTCCGCGGTCAGGTCCGGGCGGCCGAGGTAGCCGCGGGCGAGCTGCACACCGCCGATGAAGAGCTCCCCGATCACACCGCCGGGCACCGGAACCATCGCCGAGTTGAGGACGTAGAGCTGGGTGTTGGCGACCGGCCGGCCGATCGGCACCGTGGTGGCACCCTCGACCCGGTGGCACTCCCAGTAGCTCACGTCTACCGACGCCTCGGTCGGCCCGTACAGATTGTGCAGGCGGACGCCGGGCACCAGGCCCAGGAAGCGGTCCTGCAGTTCCAGCGGAAGAGCCTCACCGCTGCAGACCACGTGCTCGAGGGTGCGGCAGCTGCCGGCCGCCGACGGGTGGTCGAGGAACGCCTGGAGCATCGACGGGACGAAGTGCAGCACCGTGATGCCCTGCCGCTCGATCGTCTCGGCCAGGTAGCCCGGGTCACGGTGCCCGCCGGGCAGTGCGACGTGCAGCTGGGCGCCGACGACGAGAGGCCAGAAGAACTCCCACACCGAGACGTCGAAGCTGTACGGCGTCTTCTGCAGAACCCGGTCGTGGTCGCCCAACCGGTAGGCGTCCTGCATCCACAGCAGGCGGTTGCTGATGCCGCGGTGCGACAGCATGGCGCCCTTCGGCTTCCCGGTCGAGCCCGAGGTGAAGATGACGTACGCCAGGTGGTCCGGGTGCACGTGGACGGCCGGCGGTTCGGTGCTCTCCCGCATCCAGGTGGCGCCGTTGCCGGAGAGGTCGAGGATCGGCACCCCGGACAGGTCGGCGGCCTCGACGACCTCGCGGGTGCGCGGCTGCACCAGGACGGCCTGCACCTCGGCGTCCCGTGTCATGAACGCGAGCCGCTCGGCCGGGTGGTCCGGGTCGAGCGGGACGTACGCCCCACCGGCCTTGAGGATGCCGTACAGGCCGATGACCATCTCAAGGGAGCGCTCGGCGCAGATGCCGACCCGCGACTCGGGGCCAACCCCGGCGCGGCGCAGCGCGTTGGCGAGCTGGTTGGCGCGCCGGTCCAGCTCGGCGTAGCTGAGCTGGCCGTCCTCGTACGTCAGGGCGATGCGGTCCGGGGTCCGTCGGACCTGCTCCTGGAAGAGTTCGGTCAGCGTCGCCGGGCGCAGCAGGTCGTCGCGCCCGGTGTCGTTCCACAGCTCCAGCCGCTGGTGGCGTTCCTCCGCACCGAGCAGCGCCAGGCCGGACACGGGAGCGTCCGGTGCCGTCAGCGCCTGACCGATCAGGTTCTCGAAGTGCTGGGCCATGGCGGCGATCGTGCGAGCCTCGAACAGGTCGGTGCTGTACTCGAAGGTGTACCGCAGTTCCCCGGCCGTCTCCTGCAGGCTCAGCCCCACGTCGAACTTGGCGACGCCCACGCCCTCGTTGGTGATTTCCCGAAGCCAGGCGGGCTCCGCCGGTTCGTCGGACAACTCCTTGAAGATCTTGTCCAGGCCGGTGAACATCACCTGGAAGACAGGGTTGTGGCTGGCGCTGCGCTCGGGCTTGAGTTCCTCGACGATCTTCTCGAACGGGATCTCCTGATGGCTCTGCGCATCCAGCAGCTTCCACCGGATCTGGTCCAGGACCTCGGCGAACGTCGGCTCACTGGTGAAGTCCACGCACAGGGCCACCGTGTTGACCAGGAAGCCGATCAGCGGCTCGGTTTCGATCCGGTTCCGGCTTGCGACGGGCACACCGATGACGACCTTGTCCTGCCCGCTGTACCGGGACAACAGCACCGCGAAAGCGCTGAGCACCGTGATGAACTCGGTCGTCTGGTTGTCGACGCTGACCTGCCGTACCTGGTGGCTCACCACGTCGGACAACGACCCGGAGTGGGTGGCGCCACGGAACTGCTGCACCGCCGGCCGCGGTCGGTCGAGCGGCAGGTTGATCAGCGTCGGGGCGTCGGCCAGCTGCTCCTTCCAGTAGTCCAGGTGCGGACGCAGCCGCTCCTCCTGGAGCCACTGCTGCTGCCAGGCCGCGTAGTCCGCGTACTGGACGGGCAGCTCCGGCAGCTGCGCCGGCTCGCCGGTCGCGGCGGCCTGGTAGAGCTGCCGCAACTCACGGTTGAACAGCCGGATCGAGTACCCGTCGACCACGGTGTGGTGGGCGCTGAACACCAGGACCGATTCGGTCGCGGTGAGGCGGACGGCCAGGACGCGCAGCAGCGGACCCTCGGCCAGGTCGAGCGGCTGGCCCCACCAGTCGAGGCCGAGCCGCTGCACCGCCTCCCGGGGACCTTCCTCGCCCGATGCCTCGGCCTCGGCCAGCTCGACTGCCGCCTCGTCGCCGATCACCTGCCAGACCCGACTGTCGTGCAGCCGGAACGTCGTACGCAGCGTCTCGTGCCGCATGATCAGCTCACGCAGAGCCGAGCGGAGGGTCTCCGTGTCCAGGGACTGCGGCCAGTGGAGCAGCCAGCCCACTGTGTAGAAGGCGCTGCCCGGGTTGAGCCGGTCCATGAACCAGAGCCTCTGCTGGTCGAAGGTGGTCGGCATCCACTCGTCACGCGGCACCGGCACCAGCGGTGCGGCCGGGTTCGCCTGCCGGCTCTCCCGCAGCCGTTCCAGTTCGGCCGCCACCCGGGCGATCGTCGGCTGGGCGAAGACCACCCGAACCGGCATCTCGATCCCGAAGGTGTGGCGGATGCGGGCGATCACCTGCACCGCGAGCAACGAGTGGCCGCCCAGGGCGAAGAAGTTGTCGAAGATGCCCACGGGTGTACGCCCCAGGACCTGCTCGAAGATCTGCACCAGCAGGGCCTCGGTCTTTGTCCGGGGCAGCGCGCCCTCCGCCACCGGCCCCGCCGACACCTCCTCCGGCATCGGCAGTGCGGCGCGGTTCAGCTTCCCGTTGCGGTTGAGCGGCAACTCGTCCAGGAAGACGAACGCCGACGGGATCATGTGCGCGGGCAGCTTGTCCGCGAGGTAGGCCCGTACCTCGTCAGCCTTGAGGAGCGCGCCCGCCACCGGGCTCGCATAGGCGACGAGTCGTTGGCTGGCGCCGTCGGGTAGGACCAGCACGGCGCAGGTGGTGACGTCACGGTGTTGCAACAGGGTGTTCTCGATCTCGCCGAGTTCGATCCGGAACCCACGGATCTTCACCTGATGATCAGCACGACCGATGAACTCGATACTGCCGTCGGGCAGATAACGGACCAGGTCACCACTGCGGTAGAGCCGCCCACCCGGCGTCCCGAACGGATCAGCGATGAACACCTCAGCGGTCAGATCAGGCCGGTTCAGATAACCACGAGTCAGACCCGCACCACCAATGTAGAGCTGCCCCGGAACACCAGTAGGCACAGGCTGCAGATTGGTATCCAGAACGTAAAGCTCAACATTGGTGATCGGCCGCCCCATATGCAACGTCGTCAGCCGCTCAGTGACCTGAGTACCAGTAGCGAAAACCGTCGTCTCGGTCGGCCCGTACACGTTGTAGAACGTTCGCCCCGGCGCCCACGCCCGCACCAGATCAGGACTGTAAGCCTCACCACCGACGAGCAGCGTCTTCAAATGAGGCAACGGCGGCTCCACCGGCAGCGTCGCCAACGCACCCGGAGTGAAATTCAAATTCTCGATCGCATGAGTCAACAACGCCTCATGCAGATCCGGGCCAATCATGTGCACACCTGGAGCAGGAATATGCACAGTCCCACCAGCCAACAACGGAGTAATGATCTCCCACACCGAAAAGTCGAAGCTGTAGGAAGCCACCTGCAAAACCCGCTGAGCACGAGCAACACCAGCCTGCTGCTGCTGCCACGGCATGACGTGATGCAAATTCCGGTGCGCAACCATCACACCCTTGGGCCGACCCGTCGAACCCGAGGTGTAAATAATGTAAGCCAAATTATCCGGACTCAAACCACTAACCGGAGCATCACAAGGCCCCTCACCCACCACGGTGTCCACCACCACCGTCTCCACCCCAAAACCAGCACCACTCACATCATCAGTCAGGACCAGACGCAACCCCGCATCCTCCACCAACAACGCAAGCCGATCAGCCGGATGACTCGGATCCAACGGAACATAAGCACCACCAGCCTTATTCACCGCCAGGATCGCAACAATCACCTCCAACGACCGCCGCACATGCAAACCCACCAGAACATCCGGACCCACACCCCGCGACTGCAAAAACACCGCAAGCTGATTCGCACGCCGATCCAACTCGCCATAACTCAGCTGCCGATCCCCCTGCACCACCGCGACCGCATCCGCAACCCGCCGGGCCCGCACCCCCACCAACTCATGCCAAAAACCAGAAAACCCCGGCACTGAAACCGACCGGCTCCACTCCCCCACCAACCGATCCCGCTCCACCCCCGGCAACATGGAGAGGACAGCGATCTGCTCCTGCGGCGCGTTGACCACCGAGTGGCAGAGCCGCCGGATGTGCGCGAGCATGCCCTCCACGACCGCGCGGTCGAAGCGCTGCGAGTCGTACAGGATGCTGATGCCGAGTTGCTTCCCCGGGTTGATCACCACGTTGAGCGGGAAGTGGGTGCGCTCCTCCGCGTCCACCACGTTGAAGCTCAGCGCGCTGTCCGGACGCGACTCGATCGGATAGTTCTCGAAGACGAAGAGCGTCTCGAAGAGCTGGCCGTCGGCCGCGATCTCGCTCCACTTCTGCACCTGCAGCAGCGGGCTGTACTCGTACTGCCGGGTCTGGGTGTTCTGCTCCTGCAGTTCCCGGCACCAGTCGAGCCAGCGGGCCCCGCCGGGCACCCGTACGCGGACCGGCAGCGTGTTGATGAACAGGCCCACCATCCGTTCGGCGCCCTCGAACTCCGGCGGGCGACCGGACACGACGGTGCCGAACACCACGTCGTCGTTGCGGCTGTACCGGCTGAGCAGCAGCGCCCAGCAGCTCTGCAGGACGGTGTTCAGGGTCAGATGATGTTGCTGCGCCATCACCTGCAACGCGGCGGACTCGTCCTCGTCCAGCGACACGGTGACCATCTCGGTGACGATCTCCGCGGGGGCGCCCTCCGGCCGGGGTTCCGGCTTCCTCTCGACGCTGAGCGCGGTGGCCTGCTCGACGCCCTCCAGGACGTCGCTCCAGTACCGTTCGGCCTCGGCCATGTCCTGTTCCTTCAGCCAGGAGACATAGTCGCGGTAGGGACGAACCGGGTGCAGGTCCGGCCGGCGGTCGTGGACGAGCGCGTCGTAGCACTCCACGACCTCGGCGAGCAGCAGGCTGTTGCTCCAGCCGTCGAGGATCGTGTGATGCGCGCTCAGCACGAGTTGGTGGCGGTGTTCGCCGGTGCGGGCGAGCAGGATGCGCCACTGCGGGTTCTCGTGCGGGTCGAAGCCGCGGATGCGGTCGCGCTGGAGGTGGTCGGCGAGGCGTTGCTGCTGGTCCTCGGCGGTTCCGGTGCGCCAGTCCTGTTCGGTGAGGGGTACGGGCACGTGCTGCCAGACGAGTTGCAGGGGGTCGTGGTCGGGAATGGACCAGAAGCTGGTGCGCAGGATGGGGTGGCGGCGCATGACCTCGGCCCAGCTCTGCCGGAACAGCTCGCCGTCGAGATCCTGATCGATCCCCAGGACGACCTGCACGTGGTAGAGGCCCTGCCCCTGGGCGTACTGGCTCTGAAACCGGAGGCCCTGTTGCAGGGGGGTCTGGGGATAGACGTCCTCGAGCGGGCGGGCCAGGCCGCTGTCGCGCCAGGCCGGGTGTTCGCGTAGCCCGTCGATCTCGCTCTGCGAGAGGCCACTGGCCGGCAGGTCGGACGGGCTGTAGTTGCTGACGTCGTCGCGGCGGGCGTCCTCGACGAGGCCGCGCAGGGCCTCCATCATGTCCCGCGCGATTCGCTCGATCGTCTCCGGCCGGTGCAGACCCTCGTGGTACGTCCACTGCAGCCGCAGCTCGCCGTCCTGGATCCGGCTCACGACGTCGATCAGATAGCGCCGCTCGTTTTCCGGCCCCACGTCGGCGCCGGTGGCCTCCGCTCCGGCCAGCGTCTCGTGCACCTCGCCCAGGTGGTTGAAGCTGATCTGGGCGGGGTTGGCGGTGAGGGCGGGGTGCGCGCGGGCGAGCAGTCCGTAGCCGATGCCGTTGCGGGGCCGCTGACGCAGGTGCTCCTTGGTGGTTCTCACATCGCCGGCGGGTAGCCGTAGTGGGCTGATCGTGGTGAACCAGCCGATGGTGCGGGTGAGGTCGATGTCGGGGTGCAGGTCCTCGCGGCCGTGGCCCTCGAGGTCGATACGGACGTGACTGCCGCCGGTCCACGCGGTGAGCGCGGTCGTGAGGGCGGCCAGCAGAGCGTCGTTGATGCGGGTCTGGAAGATGGCCGGTAGGTCATGCAGCAACGCGCGGGTGTCCTCGCCGCCGAGGGTGCTGTGGTGGGTGCGGCTACCGCCGACGGTGTTCGACGCGCCGTCGAGATCGACGGGCAACGGCGCGGTGGGCGCGACCTGCTCCACCCAGTAGGGCAACTCACTACGGGTGGTCTCCGAGTCGGCTTCCGCCCGCAGGTGCCGGGCCCAGTGCTGCCAGGACGTCGTCTTGGCCGCAAGAGAAGCCCCGGTGGCCAGAGCGGTCAGATCCTCCAGAAGGATCCGCCAGGACACGACGTCGATGACAAGGTGATGGGCCACGAGCAACAACCGGTCGGGACCGTCGTCGAGACCGGTGATCAGAACGGCTTTGAACAGCGGCGCCCGAGTGAGATCGAAACTGGTCTGGACCTCCTCGGCGATGCCAGCGAGGTCCGATCCACCCGCGGCAAGGTCGTAGACGTCCACCACAGTCGGCACGGCAGCGGCGATCTCCGCGTGCTCCCCGTCGGGGAAGAAGGCACGCAAACCATCGTGGTGCTCCACCAACTGCTCAAACACCCGCTGCCACCGCACCACCGGCAGACGAGCCGGGGCCGGCACCAACAACGCCTGGTTGAAGTGGTGCGGCTGGGCCAGATCCTGCGCGAAGAACCAACGCTGAATCGGAGTCAACTCGGTAGGCCCAGTCACCAGGCCCTGCTCAGCGATGACCCTCGTACTGTCATGACGAGTCACGACCGGCGCCAACTCGGCGATGCTCTGATGCTGGAACAACTGCTTCACCGTCAGATGCAACCCCACCTGCTTGGCCCGGAAAATCACCTGCAGACTGAGGATCGAATCACCACCGAGAGCGAAGAAATTGTCGTGCACACTCACCGGCCCACTCGCGCCGAGAACCGACTCCCAAATCTCCGCAAGCAACCGCTCAACATCGCTACGACCCGCGACATACTCAGCCTTCGCGGCACTCACACCCACATCCAGCGGCAACCCCGCCAACGCCCGCCGATCCACCTTCCCGTTCACGTCCAGCGGCAGGAGGTCGATGGGCACGAAGACGCTCGGCACCATGTAGCCGGGCAGCCCTTCACCCAGGAACAGCTGCAACGCCTCCGGGTCCACCGGCTCGCCGGCGACAACGTACGCGACCAGTCGTTTGACGCCCTCCTCCTCGTGCAGCAGCACAGCGGCGGCGCGTACATCGGGGTGTCGGGTCAGAGCATTCTCGATCTCGCCCAACTCCACCCGGAACCCGCGGATCTTCACCTGCGCGTCGATCCGCCCCAGGAACTCGATCGTGCCGTCGTTCAGGCGCCGGACACGGTCACCGGTGCGGTAGAGACGCCCGCCCGGCTGCCCGAACGGATCCGCGACGAACGCCTCGGCGGTCAGGTCGGACCGGCCCAGATAGCCGCGGGTCACCCCCTGCCCGCCCACGCACAGCTCACCGGGGACACCGACCGGCACCGGCTGCAGCCGGGAGTCGAGGACATAGAGCTGGGCGCCGGGGATGGCCCGGCCGATGTGGACTAGTTCCTGGTCCGCCGTGCACCGGGCGAGGGAGACGGCAACCGTCGTCTCCGTGGGGCCGTAACCGTTGAAGAATCCGCGGTCACCTGCCCAGACCCGCACCAGGTCCAGGGGGCAGGCCTCGCCGCCGACGCCAATGTTGCGCAGCGCGGGCAGATGCGCCGGCGGGAGCGTGGCCAGCGCCGAGGGCGTGATGCCGATGTTCTGGACGGCCTGCGCCACCAGGAAATCGGCGAGATCCGTTCCGATCATGCGCAGGTCGGCCGGCGGCAGGACGAGAGTGCCGCCGGACAACAACGCGGTGGAGATCTCCCAGACGGAGATGTCGAAGCTCAGCGACGTGCTCTGCAGGACCCGCTGCGGGTCGTCCCGGCCGTAGTTCTCCCGCTGCCACTCGACGAGGTAGCGGATGCCCCGGTGCGGGACCTGCACACCCTTGGGCTGCCCGGTGGAGCCGGAGGTGTAGATGACATAGGCCAGGTTGTCCGGGCTCACGCCGGCCCCGGGCGAGTCGTCGGGGAACTCGGCGAGCTTCGGCCACAGGGTTTCCAGGTCGAGCACCATGGCGTCGCAGTCGGGCAGCAGGCCCATCACGGACTGCTCGGTCAGCAGCACCCGCAGGCGGGCATCCGCGGCCATGTAGGCCAAGCGTTCACGCGGGTAGGTCGAATCGAGTGGAACATAGGCGCCGCCCGCCTTGAGGATCGCGAGGAGACCGACGACCATCTCCACCGACCGCGGCACGCACAGTCCAACCAGCGTCTCGGGGCCGACACCGTTCGCCCGCAGCAGGTGCGCCAGGCGGTTCGACCAGCGGTCGAGATCGGCGTAGCTCATCTGCGCGTCCCCGGCGACCAGCGCGACCCGGTCCGGGACTGCGCGCGCCTGTTCCTCGAAGAGTTCGTGGAAGCAGGCGGGTCGCTCCGCTTCCTGCTTGCGCTGCTGCAGGCGCAGGAGCAGCAGTTTCCGTTGCTCCGGAGAGAGCTGCGACAGTTGCTCAGGAAGGCGATCAGCCATCGGTCTCACTCTTCTCTGCGGCCGGCGTGGAGGCCTTGATCTGTGCCAGGAGCTCGCCCGCGGGCAACTCCTGGATCTCGGCGACTAGCTGTGCGAGCAGTTCCTGGTCGTCGGACTGGTCCCAGTGCAGAACCTGGCGCTGCTCCTGCTCGGTGAGCAGGGAGAACTGGGCCAGCGGCGCCTCCGGCGAGGCGGCCACCTGGGCGTACAGATGCTCCAGGTGGGAGAGCAGGCGCTCGACCGTCTCGCGGTCGAAGCGCCGCGGGTCGTACTGCGCGGTGATGTGCACCTGCCCGTCCTCAAGCGTGGCCACGACACCCAGTGGGTAGTGGATGCGCTCCTCGGAACGGGGCTTGCTGAGCCGCAGCGCCACATCGGGCACCTGTTCCACCGGGTAGTTCTCGAACACGCACAGGGTGTTGAACAGCGGGGCCACGGACGGGAGGCCGCTCCAGCGCTGCACCCGTTCCAGCGGGCTGTACTCGTACTGACGCATCTGGAGGTTCTGCTCCTGCAGACCACGCATCCACTCGCTCCACGGCATCGCACCGGGCAGGCGCACCCGCAGCGGCAGCGTGTTGATGAACAGGCCGGTCATGTGCTCGGCGCCGGCAAGCTCGGTGGGGCGGCCGGAGACCACCACACCGAAGACCACGTCGTCGGTGTCCTCGTACCGGCTGAGCATCAGCGCCCAGCAACCCTGAAAGATGGTGTTGAGGGTGATCCGGTGGTGGTGGGCGAGCTCCTGAAGGCGGTCGCTCTCCGCTCTGCCGAGCAGCCGGTCCACCTCTGCGTGGCTCGACCCCGGCACCCCGGCCGCCGCGACAGCCCCGCGACGTTCGATGCCCAGCGGGGCGGCCTCCTCGACACCGTCCAGCACCTCGCGCCAGTACCGCTCCGCCTGTGCCATGTCCTGGTCGGCGAACCAGGTGACGTAGTCGCGGTAGGGGCGAACCGGGTGCAGGTCCGGACGGCGATGGTGGACGAGCGCGTCGTAGACCTTCACCACCTCGGCGAGCAGCAGGGCGTAACTCCAGCCGTCGAGGATGGCGTGGTGCATGCTCAGCACGAGTTGGTGGCGGTGTTCGCCGGTGCGGGCGAGCAGGATGCGCCACTGCGGGTTCTCGTGCGGGTCGAAGCCGCGGATGCGGTCGCGCTGGAGGTGGTCGGCGAGGAGTTGCTGCTGGTCCTCGGCGGTTCCGGTGCGCCAGTCCTGTTCGGTGAGGGGTACGGGCACGTGCTGCCAGACGAGTTGCAGGGGGTCGTGGTCGGGAATGGACCAGAAGCTGGTGCGCAGGATGGGGTGGCGGCGCATGACCTCGGCCCAGCTCTGCCGGAACAGCTCCTTGTCGAGATCCTGATCGATCTCGTGCATCAGCTGTACGTGGTAGAGGCCCTGTCCCTGGGCGTACTGGCTCTGGAACCAGAGGCCCTGTTGCAGCGGGGTCTGCGGGTAGCAGTCCTCCAGGGGTCGGGCAAGGTCGCTGTCGTGCCAGGCCGGGTGTTCGCGTAGCGCGTCGATCTCGCTCTGGGAAAGGCCACTGGCCGGCAGGTCGGACGGGCTGTAGTTGCTGACGTCGTCGCGGCGGGCGTCCTCGACGAGGCCGCGCAGGGCGTCCATCATGTCCCGCGCGACCCGCTCGATCGTCTCCGGCCTGAACATCGCGGCGTCGTAGGTCCACTCCGTCCGCAGCTCGCCGTCCTGGATCCGGCTGACCACATCGATTCGGTACGCCCGGCGGTTGTCCGCGCCGATGTCCGCACCGACCGCCTCGTACGCCGCGGCGAAACTGCTCTGCCCGTCGAACGTCCCCAGGTGGTTGAAGCTGATCTGCGCGGCGTCGCCGGCGAGGGCGAGCAGTCCGTAGCCAATGCCGTTGCGGGGGCGACGATGCAGATGTTCCTTGACGCTCTTCAGGTGGTCGGCAGGCGTCCCGGCGGGCGCGGGTAGCCGTAGTGGGCTGATCGTGGTGAACCAGCCGATGGTGCGGGTGAGGTCGATGTCGGGGTGCAGGTCCTCGCGGCCGTGGCCCTCGAGGTCGATACGGACGTGACTGCCGCCGGTCCACGCGGTGAGCGCGGTCGTGAGGGCGGCCAGCAGAGCGTCGTTGATGCGGGTCTGGAAGATGGCCGGTAGGTCATGCAGCAACGCGCGGGTGTCCTCGCCGCCGAGGGTGCTGTGGTGGGTGCGGCTACCGCCGACGGTGTTCGACGCGCCGTCGAGATCGACGGGCAACGGCGCGGTGGGCGCGACCTGCTCCACCCAGTAGGGCAACTCACTACGGGTGGTCTCCGAGTCGGCTTCCGCCCGCAGGTGCCGGGCCCAGTGCTGCCAGGACGTCGTCTTGGCCGCAAGAGAAGCCCCGGTGGCCAGAGCGGTGAGATCCTCCAGAAGGATCCGCCAGGACACGACGTCGATGACAAGGTGATGGGCCACGAGCAACAACCGGTCGGGACCGTCGTCGAGACCGGTGATCAGAACGGCTTTGAACAGCGGCGCCCGAGTGAGATCGAAACTGGTCTGGACCTCCTCGGCGATGCCAGCCAGGTCCGATCCACCCGCGCCAAGGTCGTAGACGTCCACCACAGTCGGCACGGCAGCGGCGATCTCCGCGTGCTCCCCGTCGGGGAAGAAGGCACGCAAACCATCGTGGTGCTCCACCAACTGCTCAAACACCCGCTGCCACCGCACCACCGGCAGACCGGCCGGGACCGGCACCAACAACGCCTGGTTGAAGTGGTGCGGCTGAGCCAGATCCTGCGCGAAGAACCAACGCTGAATCGGAGTCAACTCGGTAGGCCCAGTCACCAGGCCCTGCTCAGCGATGACCCTCGTACTGTCATGACGAGTCACCACCGGCGCCAACTCGGCGATGCTCTGATACTGGAACAACTGCTTCACCGTCAGATGCAACCCCACCTGCTTGGCCCGGAAAATCACCTGCAGACTGAGGATCGAATCACCACCGAGAGCGAAGAAATTGTCGTGAACACTCACCGGCCCACTCGCGCCGAGCACCGACTCCCAAATCTCCGCAAGCAACCGCTCAACATCGCTACGACCCGCGACATACTCAGCCTTCGCGGCACCCACACCCACATCCAGCGGCAACCCCGCCAACGCCCGCCGATCCACCTTCCCGTTCACGTTCAACGGCAGGCTGTCCAGCACCGCGAACACGCCGGGCACCATGTAGCCGGGCAGCCGCTCGCCCAGGAATTTCTGCAGGTCGGCGATCGTCGAGGACCCCGTCAGCTCCAGATAGGCGACGAGTCGTTGGCTGGCGCCGTCGGGTAGGACCAGCACGGCGCAGGTGGTGACGTCGCGGTGTTGCAACAGGGTGTTCTCGATCTCGCCGAGTTCGATCCGGAACCCACGGATCTTCACCTGATGATCAGCACGACCAATGAACTCGATACTGCCGTCGGGCAGATAACGGACCAGGTCACCACTGCGGTAGAGCCGCCCACCCGGCGTCCCGAACGGATCAGCGATGAACACCTCAGCGGTCAGATCAGGCCGGTTCAGATAACCACGAGTCAGACCCGCACCACCAATGTAGAGCTGCCCCGGAACACCAGTAGGCACAGGCTGCAGATTGGTATCCAGAACGTAAAGCTCAACATTGGTGATCGGCCGCCCCATATGCAACGTCGTCAGCCGCTCAGTGACCTGAGTACCAGTAGCGAAAATCGTCGTCTCGGTCGGCCCGTACACGTTGTAGAACGTTCGCCCCGGCGCCCACGCCCGCACCAGATCAGGACTGTAAGCCTCACCACCGACAAGCAGCGTCTTCAAATGAGGCAACGGCGGCTCCACCGGCAGCGTCGCCAACGCACCCGGAGTGAAATTCAAATTCTCGATCGCATGAGTCAACAACGCCTCATGCAGATCCGGACCAATCATGTGCACACCTGGAGCAGGAATATGCACAGTCCCACCAGCCAACAACGGAGTAATGATCTCCCACACCGAAAAGTCGAAGCTGTAGGAAGCCACCTGCAAAACCCGCTGAGCACGAGCAACACCAGCCTGCTGCTGCTGCCACGGCATGACGTGATGCAAATTCCGGTGCGCAACCATCACACCCTTGGGCCGACCCGTCGAACCCGAGGTGTAAATAATGTAAGCCAAATTATCCGGACTCAAACCACTAACCGGAGCATCACAAGGCCCCTCACCCACCACGGTGTCCACCACCACCGTCTCCACCCCAAAACCAGCACCACTCACATCATCAGTCAGGACCAGACGCAACCCCGCATCCTCCACCAACAACGCAAGCCGATCAGCCGGATGACTCGGATCCAACGGAACATAAGCACCACCAGCCTTATTCACCGCCAGGATCGCAACAATCACCTCCAACGACCGCCGCACATGCAAACCCACCAGAACATCCGGACCCACACCCCGCGACTGCAAAAACACCGCAAGCTGATTCGCACGCCGATCCAACTCGCCATAACTCAGCTGCCGATCCCCCTGCACCACCGCGACCGCATCCGCAACCCGCTCGGCCCGCACCCCCACCAACTCATGCCAAAAACCAGAAAACCCCGGCACTGAAACCGACCGGCTCCACTCCCCCACCAACCGATCCCGCTCCACCCCCGGCAACATCGAGAGGCTCTTGACCCGCTCCTGCGGCCTGGCCGTCGCCGACTCCAGCAGCACCTGGAAGTGGTCGGCCATGCGCTCGACGGTGTGCTCCGCGAACAGGTCGGTGCTGTACTCGAAGCCCAGCCGGAGCCCCGCGTCGTCCTCCTGGATCATCAGCACCAGATCGAAGCGGGCCACCCGCAGGCTCATGCCCTCCTCGACCATCTGACGCATCCACGGCTTCACCTGGACCGCTTCGGGGAGGTGCTCCAGCAGCGGCAGGCTCTCGTCGGCCACCATCACCTGGAAGATCGGGTTGTGGCTGAGGGCGCGCTCCGGGCGCAGCGCCTCGACCACCCGGTCGAACGGCACCTCCTGATGGCTCTGCGCGCCGAACAGCTGCCGGCGGATCTGCAGCATCACCTCGGTGAAGGTGGGGTTGTCCCGCAGATCGACACGCAGCGCCACGGTGTTGACCAGGAAGCCGATCATCGGCTCCAGCTCCACCCGATGGCGGTTCGCGATCGGGGCGCCGATCACCACCACGTCCTGCCCGGAGTAGCGGGACAGCAGCACGGCGACGCCGGCCAGCATGGTGATGTAGTTGGTCACCTGGGTGTCACCGCTGATCCGCCGGACCTCACCGGTCAGGTCGGCGGATAGCTGACGCCGCAGGAAAGCCCCCTGGTAGCGCTGCACCTCCGGCCGTGGGAAGTCGGTGGGCAGGCTGAGCTGTTCGGGTGCGTCGGACAGTTGCTCGCGCCAGTAGTCGAGGTGGAAGGTCAGCCAGTCCTCGTCCAGCCAGTGCCGCTGCCAGGCGGCGTAGTCCGCGTACTGGACCGGCAGTTCGGGCAGGCCCGCGGGGACGTCGTCGGCCAGCGCCTGGCAGATCTGGAGGAAGTCCCGGCCGAACAGCCCGATTGAGTACCCGTCGAAGACGGCGTGGTGTGCACCGAAGGCCAGGATCTGCTCGGTCTCCGAGAGGACCACCAGCATCGTCCGCAGGAGCGGGCCGGACTCCAGGTCGAACGGCTCCGCCCACCACTGCCGGATCACCTCCTGGGCCTGCCGTTCCCGCTCGTCGGCATCCACTACGGACAGGTCGACGACCGGCAGGTCGAGGTCCCACTGCTCGGCGACGACCTGCAACACCTGTCCGTCGTGTTCCCGGAAGGTCGTCCGCAGGGTCTGGTGACGGCGCAGCATCTCGTGCAGACCGGACCTGATGACATCGCCGGGTATGGTCGCCGGCCACGGGATCAGCCAGTTGACGGTGTAGAAGTTGCTGTCCGGGTGCAGCCGATCCAGGAAGAACAGCCGCTGCTGCTCGAAGCTGGCCGGCGACGGTGCGCCGCCCGCTGCAGGGGTCAGCGGTGGCAACCGCAGGGGCTGCCGCTCGTCCTGCAGTCGCTGCAACTCGGGGGCGAGGCGCGCGATGGTGGTCAGGTCGAAGAAGCTGTGCACCGGGAGTTCGATGTCGAACACCTGCCGGACACGTGCCGCCAGTTGCACGGCCAGCAGCGAGTGACCGCCCAGGGCGAAGAAGTCGTCGTGGACCCCGATCGGGGCGCGCGCCATGACCTGCTCGTAGATCGACACCAGCAGGGCCTCGGTGGTGTTACGGGCGGGCAGGTGACCGGCGGACCCGGCCGCCCGTGCGGTACCCGCCAGCGGAAGTGCCTTGCGGTCGAGCTTCCCGCTCGCGGTGACCGGCAGGGCGTCCAGGACGGCCAACTCGGACGGCACCATGTAGTGCGGCAGCCGTTCCTGCAGGTACGCCGTGAGCCGCGGGATCAACCGGGCCTCGACCTCGGCCCGCAGCGGCTGCCCGGCGTAGCGCTGCCAGTCGTCGTCACCGCCGGCCTCGGCCCGGTCGACGAACTCCTCCTCGTTGACCTGACCGACGGCCGCGTCCGCGTCGGTGAGCAGCACGGTGTAGGCGCCGTCCACGCCGTGACCGGTCCAGTCGATCGTCGCGTGATAGCCGAGCTGGCCGGCTAGCTCCGCCAGATCCTCCGGGTCGACGCCGTCGGCGTCCGGCGCTCCGGCGCGCCACTCTCCGACGGTGTCCGGGCCGGTGTCCCCCTTGATCCATCGCAGGGCCGCCGTGGCCTCCGCGACACGGAGGTTGGGAATGTCGCGCAGGCGCAACCGGGCCGGGCGTTCGGCGGTGAGCATCTCGCGTAGCGCGGAGAGCGTGAGGCCGTTGGCCGGCCAGTCCCGCTCCGGTGCCGGCGGTGCCGGTGCCGCGGGTTCGCCGACGTGCAGCACGACCTGGTACCGGAACATCGTCAGCTCGTTGTGGTGGCGTCCGCGCTTCGGCCGGATTTCCACCCGGTTGACGCGGCCGGTGCGGGCTGCCCAGGCCCGAAAGAACGCTGGATCGAGCGTCAGCTCCTTCTCCTGCTGAACACGCTGGCGCACCATCTGCCGGACGGCGTGCCGATGCTGGGCCGGCTCTCCGGCACGGCTCAGCTCCACGCTGGCGTGGAACGCCTCCAGCAGCGGCAGGCTCCGCACGTCGCCGACGATGATGCGGCCGCCCTCGGCGACCCGGTCCAGTGCCCCGTCCAGGACGCGCAGCAGGTAGTGGACGTCGGGGAAGTACTGGATGACGGAGTTGATGAGGACGGTGTCGACCTCGCCGATCGGCAGGTCGCCGAGCGCGTGTGCCGGGCGCTGGAGCAGCGTGACGGTCTGCCGGTTGTGCGGCACCTCGTCCAGGCGGCGCTGTAGCGACTGGAGCACCGTCGACGAGAAGTCCGTGCCGCAGTAGCTGCGGCACTCCCGGGCGAGCGGGACCAGGAGAAGACCCGTGCCGCAGCCCACCTCGAGAATCGACTGCGGCCGGTACGCGCGTACCAGGTCGAGCGTGTCCTGCCGCCACGCCTCCATCTCGGCCAGCGGGATGGGCCGGCCGGTGTAGCTGCTGGTCCAGCCCGAGTAGTCGGCGCCGTCCTCGGTGGGCGTCGTGTCCAGCTCGTCGAAGCTGTCGTAGACCTGCTGCCAGTGGTCGAGCCGGTCGTCGTGCAGCGAGAGGTCGTCGTCCTGGACGGCGGCCTGCGCCTCCAGTGGATCCAGCACGAGGTAGGACGCGAGGGAGGCGCCGCCCGGCTGGTCGTCGCGGACCAGCGTGGCCGCGGTCCGTACCGCCGGGTGGCGGCTCAGCACGGCGTCGATCTCACCGAGCTCGATGCGGTAGCCCCGGATCTTGACCTGCGAGTCGGTCCGGCCCAGGAATTCCATGTTGCCGTCGGGCCGCCAGCGGGCCCGGTCACCGGTCTTGTAGATCCGTGCGCCCGGCTCGCCGTCGCACGGGGACGCGATGTACTTGCCGGCGGTGAGCTGCGGGTCCCCGGCGTAGCCGAGGCTCAGGCACGGGCCGCCGATGTAGAGGTCACCGGGCACGTCGACCGGGCAGGGTTGCAGGCTGCCGTCGAGAATGTAGTACCTGGCGTTCTGGATCGGCTTGCCGTACGGGATGCTCGTCCACGCCGGGTCGACCTGGCCGATCGGGAAGAAGTTCGACCACACGGTGGCCTCGGTGGCGCCGCCCAGGCCGACGACCTGCACCCGAGGGAACGCGGCCCGCAGGAGGTCCGGCGAGTTGACCGGGATCCAGTCGCCGCTCATGAAGATCAGGCGCAGCGCGGTCGACACGACGCTGTCCGCCGGGCCTCCGGCCGCAGGCAGGAACGGCACGAGCTGCATCAGGGCGGCGGGCGCCGAGTCCCAGAAGGTGATCCGCTCGGTCGACAGGATCTCCAGCAGCCGGGTCGGCTCCTGGATGTCGGCGCGGGAGGCCAGGCGGATCGAGCCGCCGGCCGCGAGGATGCCGAAGATGTCGTACACCGACAGGTCGAAGCTGAGCGACGTGATGAACAGGATGCGGTCGTCGGCGTTGACCTCGAAGGTCCTGTTGACCCACTCGATCAGGTTGATCACCGGCCGGTGCTCGACCATGACGCCCTTCGGCGTGCCGGTCGAGCCGGAGGTGAAGATGACGTACGCCAGGTCCTGCGAGGTTCCCCGCACGGGAAGGTCTTCCTGCGGCCGGAGTTCCAGGTCGGCCCGCGTGTGCAGCTGGTAGGGCGCGGCGTCCAACGTGTCCGGGCTCTCGGTGTCGGCCTCGTCCAGGCACACCAGGTGCGCGAGCCGGGGCAACGGGTCGGCGGTGCCGATCGCGGGGAGCAGCGCGTGCTGGGTCAGCACACAGGTGATGCCAAGCGAGTCGATGATCCAGTGCCACCGTCTGACCGGGGCGTTCGACTCGATCGGCACGTAGGTCCCACCGGCTTTGAGGATGCCGAGCAGGGCGGGAATCATCTCCGCGGAGCGCTCCATCAGCACCGCGACGAAGGAACCCGGCCCGATGCCGAGGCTCACGAGGTGGTGCGCGAGCCGGTTGGCCTGCCGGTTGATCTCCGCGTACGTCCATTCGTGGTCCTGAAAGAGCAGCGCCGTGGCGTCCGGCGTACGGCGTACCTGCTGCTCGAAAAGTTCGTGGATGCACGACTGCCCGGAGTACGGCGCCGCAGTGTCGTTCCACTCGCGCACGAGCCGGTGGTGTTCGTCCTCGGAGAGCGGGGACAACCGTCCCACCGGAGCGTCCGGCACGGACACCAACTCGCCGCAGATCCGACGCAGGTGCCCCACCATCGCTGCGGCGGCGCCACGGTCGTAGCGCCCAGTGTCGACGTGCAGGGTGACCGTGGTCTCGGCGCCCAGGGTGACGACGAGATGCAGCGGGTACGGAGCGCGGATCTCCTCCTGCCGCCCGGTCATCGTCAGCGCCGACCCAGAGGGCTCCCGGGGCTCCTCGTTCACGGAGACGACGCTGTCGAACAGGGCCTTGCCAGGGCCGATCCCGCTCCACTGCTGGATCATCAGCAGCGGGCTGTGGCCGTACTGCTCTATCTCGGCGTACCGCTGCTGCACGCCGCGCATCCACTCGCCCCATGGCGTGGACTCCGGAACCCGTACGCGCAGTGGCAGGGTGTTGATGAACAGGCCCGTCATGCCGTCGGCGCCGGGTACCTCGGCCGGACGCCCGGCGACGGTCGCGCCGGCGACGACGTCGGCGGACCCGGTGTACCGGCTCAGCAGCAGTGCCCAGCCACCCCGGAGCAGCGTGGCGAGCGAGACCCCGTGCCGCTCGCCGACGGCTGTCAGACGTGCCGTCTCGTCCTCGCTGAGCACCAGGCTCACCTGGTCGTACATGTCGAGCATGGCCGAGGGGGCCGGTTCCTCACCGGCGCGGGCCCTGCGTTCGAACGGCAGGGGCGCGGCCGGCTCCACCGCCGCCAGATCGGTACGCCAGAAGCGCTCAGCCTCGGCGAGGTCCCGATCACCCAGCCACCGCACGTAGTCCTCGTACGGCGTGACCGGCCGAAGGTCCGGGGTGGTGCCCGCGGTCAGATGCCCATAGTGTTCCGCGACCTCGCGGAGCACGATCGACTGGCTGATTCCGTCCAGGACGATGTAGTGCAGGCTCCAGATCAGGCGAGAACGCTCGTCGGCCAGGCGCGCGACATGCAGGCGCCACAGCGTCGGATCGGTGAGTGGGAAACCCTGGTCCAGGTCCTTCTGCCGGTACGACGCCGACCGGTTCCGCTGCTCGTCAGCGCTCAGCTCACGCCAGTCCTCGACGACGAGCGGCACGTCCACCCGCCGGTCGACCACCTGCTCCGGGGTCTGCCCCTGCAGGTTCCGGAAGCTCGTCCGCAGAGCGGAGTGCCGTTCCACGACCTGCTGCCAGCTCCGGCGGAACGCGTCGACGTCGAGGTCCTGCTCGATCAGCAGTTCGATCTGCACGTGGAACAGCCCGCGAGTCGTCCCGAAGGCGCTCTGGAACATCACCCCCCGTTGCGTGGGAGTCATCGGGTGACGTGCTGCAACAGTTTCCTGAGTCATTGCGGATCGGACACCTTTGCTGCCGTTTCACCTGCATCCACAGGCGCTCTGGGTGTGGTGCCGACGAATCGCTAATTAATTCTTCGGCAGCTCGGATCGTATGTGCAGGCGTTTTCCGCACGCCGTCTGTCCACACGGCACACAGCATTTCTCCTGCATTCCATCGCACGGCCGGCCGACGATGGATCGGAATTTCGCCAGAGAAATCGCGTCCCACTATATGGCGGAAGGGCTGACGTTTGGCACGGCCTCTGTGGCCATACCCGATCGGCGCGGTCTGGCCAGGGCCGGACGGCTACCAGTATCCGATTGGCTAGCTTGACGCTGGCTCCATGACATCGGGAACAGTGAGAAACTCACGCCGCACTAGACACGGGAAGTGAGTCATGGGCGTATTCGCCGACATGTCCGGACCGGACACGGGCCACGAGCAGCTGGTGTTCTGCCAGGACAAGCGCACCGGCCTGCGGGCCGTCATCGGGATCTACTCCACGGTGCTGGGCCCGGCACTGGGCGGCACCCGCTTCTACCCGTACGCCAGCGAGGACGACGCTGTCCGCGACGTGCTCGAACTCTCGCGCGCGATGGCCTACAAGAACGCGGTCGCCGGCCTGAACCTGGGCGGCGGCAAGGCGGTCATCTGGGGTGATCCTCAGGAGGTCAAGACCGAGGCCCTGATGCGGGCATACGGGCGGTTCGTCGACTCGCTGAACGGCCGCTACTACACCGCCTGCGACGTCGGCACGTACGTCGCCGACATGGACGTCGTCGCCCGCGAGACCCGCTTCGTCGCCGGCCGCAGTGTCGACCACGGCGGCGCTGGTGACTCCTCGATCCTCACCGCCTGGGGCGTGTTCCAGGGCATGCGGGCCGCAGCCGAGCACGTCTGGGGCACCACCTCGCTCGCCGGCCGCCGGATCGGCGTGGCGGGCCTCGGCAAGGTCGGCAAGCACCTGACGGCGCACCTGCTCGACGACGGCGCCGCCGTGGTCGCCACCGACGTCGACGAGCGTGCGCTGTCCTGGGCCCGCGCCACGTATCCGCAGGTCGATCTCGTCGACGACTCCACAACCCTGAGCAGATCCGACATCGACGTGTACGCCCCGTGCGCGCTCGGCGGTGCGCTGGACGACGAGACAGTGCCGGCGATGCGGGCCAAGGTGGTCGCCGGCGCGGCCAACAACCAGCTCGCCCACCCCGGTGTCGACAAACTGCTCGTCGACCACGGCATCCTCTACGCGCCCGACTACGTGGTCAACGCCGGCGGAGTCGTCCAGGTCGCCGACGAGATCGACGGGTTCGACTTCGAGCGGGCCAAGCGGCGGGTGACCCGGATCTTCGACACGACACAGCAGGTCATCCGGTTGGCTGAGACCGAGGGGGTCCCGCCCGGAGCGGCCGCTGCCTGGCTGGCCGAGCGCCGCATGGCCGCCGGCGCGTAGCGCTCAGTCCTTTTCGTGCGCCATCGTCTCCATGGCCCACAGGCCGTTGAGGGCCGCGGCGGCGGCGAGGCCCATCGCCCCGCCGGCCAGGGCCGGGCTGATCGTCACGGTGTCGCCGTCACGGATGGTGGCCTGCAGCCCGCCGAGGCCTCGGACGTCGTGGTCGTTGACGTACACGAGCACCAGGCGGCGGAGCGCGCCCGTCTCGGTGACCATGCGATCCCGGACGCCGGCGTAGCGGGCCTCCAGATCGCCCAGCAGATCGGCGAGGGTGCCCCCCGATCCCTCCACGGTCCTGGCGCCGCCGGTGCAGCCCCGCAGCATCGTGGGAATGTGAACCTCGACAGGCATGACAACGCTCCCCTGGAATTCTTTCGAAGGTTCCGCTGCTTTTTGCGCGCGGTTCGCACGGTATTTCCATTGCCATTACATCGTCCCATTGGTTCGGCCGGCGGAAACGCTAGCCATTCGGCTAGCCCGACCGGCGCTCCCTATTCAGCAAATTGCTGCGGACGGCCTCCTTCTCGGAGACCGCCCGCAGACATGTGGCAATTCCTTCAGTCGGTCACGGCCGACGGGTCATGATGCGCAGCGTGAGGGCAAGGCCTACAACACACCACACGGCGAGAACGAGGAACGGCGTGGCGCTGATCCCGTCTGCCGGCACCGTCAGCGTGCTGCGCACGGCTTCCGCCATGTACTGAAACGGCAGCGCCTGATGCACAGCCTGCAGCCAGCCGGGCAGCCGCTCGGCCGGGAAATTGATGGGCGAGAACATCAGCGCGATGAAGACGATCAACTGGGCCAACAGGCTGGCGAGCGCGGCCGGGGCGGCATAGGCGATCGCGTAGCCGATGGCTGTCGCGGTGAGGGCGACGAGCAGGATCGCCGGCACGACCGCCGGGCTGATGTTGAGATCGAGGTCGAAGCGCAGCGTCGCGGTCAGCAGCGCCAGCGCCAGGCCAGGCAGGGAGGTGGCCAGCCAGATGCTGACGTCAGCCGCCAGGATCGCCGATCGGGGCACGGGGAGTGTGCGGTTGTACTCGAAGGTCCCCTCGGTCTTCGCCGTGGCGATCATCTGCGGGGCGAGGACCATGCCGACGGTGATCAGGCCGAGCGTGGGAGCACCGGTCGACAGGTAGAGGGCGGTGGTCTTGTCCACCTCCGGCATGAGGAACGAGAAGCCGATCACGATCCCGACCGCGAGCATGGTCTGGATGATCAGCATCAGCGGGAGCATGAATTTGAGCCGGAGCATGCTCCAGCGCAGCAGCAGCAGGTAACTACGTAGCCATCGAAACATCGTCGGCCTCCTTTGCAGTGGTCGTCAGGCCGACGTAGATGTCTTCCAGGCTGATCGGATTGAGGGCGAACTGCACGACCTCCTCGGAGGCGAGCAGGTGCTGTGCCCACTCGATCGCCTGCTGCGCGGACACGGTGGCGACCGGTACGACCATGCGGTTCCCGGCCACAGTGGGAGGACCGGCCCAGCCGGGAAGGGCAGGCGGCTGGCCCTTGCTCAGCGTGAGGTCCAGCAGGAGGTCTCCGGAAGCGCGGACCCGCAGCTCGGCGGGGGTGCCAGTGGCCGCGATCCGTCCGTGGTTGAGGACTGTGATGCGGTCCACGCTGCGCTCCGCCTCGGCAACGTTGTGGGTGACCAGAATGATCGCGCAGCCGTCCGTCGCGAGCCGCCGGATCTCCCGCCACATCAGCCGTCGCCGCACCGGGTCGACGTCGTTGGTCGGCTCGTCCAGCATGACCAGGCGGCCCGGCTCGACGACGGCCATGGCGAACGCGGTCAGCCGCCGGACCCCACCGGACAGGCGCTCACCCGGCACGTCGGCCCACTCGCCGATGTTCAGGGCGGTGACGAGATGTTCCAGCCGTCGACGGACCTGCTGCCGGGAGCCGCCGCGGATCCGGCCCAGCGTGTCGATGGCCTGGCGCGGCGTGACCCCGTTCAACGGGGCATGAGCCTGAGGCTGCAGGGAGCACGACCGCCGGGCGAACGCCGGATCCTTGACGACGTCATGGCCGTCCAAAAGGATCTGCCCCTCGGTGGGCTTAACCAAGCCGGCGACCTGATTGACCAGAGTGGTCTTGCCGGATCCGTTGTGGCCCAGCAGGGCCAGTATCTCGCCCTCGGCGACCTGCAGCGACAGCCGGTCGTTGGCTTTAACCCCCCGTCTGTACACCTTGGTCAGACCGTCGATCTGCAGCAGCATCCCGTCTCCCTCAGATACTATCCGGTATTCGGATTCCTCCGAGTATCCTGATACTCGCCAAGATGTCAAGCTAACGAATATGCGAGGATCAAGGTCATGGCGCCACGACTGACCCGTACGCAGCAACAGCAGCGAACACGCCAACTCCTGATCAACGCGGCGGAGCGGCTGTTCGCCGAACGTGGAATCCACCAGACCTCACTCGACGACGTGGCCGCCGAGGCAGGGCTGACCAAGGGTGCGATCTATGCGAACTTCGACGGCAAGAGCGGGCTCGTGGACGCGATCCTGGCCGGTCGCAACGCCGACGGCCACGAGCCCGCCGCCGGGTCCGCGAGCGACGTGCTGCACCGGCTAGGCGAGAGCTTCGGGTCCAACATCCTGCTGCCCGAGCATCGCCGGTTCGCCATGGCCTTCCTCGAGTTCTGGCTGTACAGCATGCGGAACCCGACCTCCGGCGACACCGTTGCCCAATGGCTGCGCAGCGCGCGCGAGGCCAACCTCAAGCAGATAGCCGAGCAGACCGACGGCGAACCAGCAATGCCCCCCGAACAGCTGGCCGCCCTGCTCGTGGCCCTGGAGATCGGCGTGGGCCTGCAGCACCTCATCGACCCCGAGAACGTGCCGGCCGACCTGTACGCCGCCGGCCTGGCGGCGATCGCAAAGCCGAAATGAAAGATGATCCCGTCGGCGACGGACCGCTTGTAGCGGCACCCTGGGGCTTCTTGCCATCGTCTACGGCCTCACCGTCGCTGGCGAGCAGTCGTGGCAGAAACCGACCGCCCTGCTCTGCCTGCTGGCTGGTGCCGTACTCCTGGTCGTGTTCTGGGCCGTGGAGAAGCGCGTAAAGGAGCCGTTGGTTCCGTTCAGTGTCCTGACACGTCGCTCCGTCGGGTGGGGCAACTTCGCCGGCCTGATCGCCTTCGTCACCGAGACGTCGCTGGCGTTCCTCCTGGTTGCCACCCTTATCGCCGGCGTGGCCAACCTGGTCGCCATCGTCGGCTTCATGGTCACCGTGACCCCTGGCGTGCCGGACCAGGAACAAGGGCTCGCGACTGGACTGGCGACGATGAGCCAGCAGGTCGGCATCACCATGGATATCCCCATCATGTCGGCGATCGTCACCGCCACGGTCCACGCCGATGCAGGTCAGCCTTCGACCGGCATCCTGACCGGGCTCACCGCAGCGACCGGTGTGAACGCGGTCCTCTGCCACCTCACCGCGTTCCTCGCGCACACCTTCCTGCGCAAGCCGGGTACCTCCAACTACACGATCGAGCTTGCCGAGGTCGTCGCGTGAGGTGGGAGAGTTCGTCGATGGTGTCCCGTCTCACCATGATCTCGCTCGCCAGGTCACCGCAGCCCCCCGGTACCCTTGATCGGGTACAGACTGTACCCATATGTCCGCTAGCCGAGGGGTGACCATGCACGATCACGCGTCCGGCCACATCGACCTCGCTCGCCTGCGGGAAGTGCTCGACGGACCGTGGGCCGAGGTCCGCAACGCGCACCGGGAGCACCTCGACGCGCGCTTCCTCCCGGTGTACGGCGAGACCGGTGACCAGGCACGTGCGCGGATCTCCCGGCTGCTCACGGAACTCCCCGTCGAACTGGGGATCGCGTCGGCCTTCCCCACCGAGTACGGCGGCAGCTCCGACATCGGCGGGTCGATCATCGCCAGCGAGATGCTGGCGCAGGTCGACCTGTCGCTGATGGTCAAGGCGGGCGTGCAGTGGGGCCTGTTCGGCGGCGCCGTCCAAGCCCTCGGCACCCGGCGACACCACGACGCCTATCTGCGGGACATCATCTCGGGCTCGATCTTCGGCTGCTTCGCGATGACCGAGACCGGCCACGGCTCCGACGTCCAGCAACTGCGCACCACCTGCACGTACGACCCGCAGACGCAGACCTTCGACCTGCACACCCCGCACGAGGCGGCACGCAAGGACTACATCGGCAACGCCGCCCGGGACGGACGCATGGCGGTCGTCTTCGCGCAGCTGATCACCGACGGGCGACGACACGGCGTACACGCGTGGCTGGTCCCGATCCGCGACGCGCAGGGCAACCCGCTGCCCGGCGTGACCATCGGCGACGCCGGACCCAAGGCTGGCCTGCTCGGCGTGGACAACGGACGGCTCAGCTTCGACCACGTGCAGGTGCCCCGCGACATGCTGCTGGACCGTTACGGTCAGGTCGCCGAGGACGGCACGTACTCCAGTCCGATCGAGAACGACTCGAAGCGCTTCTTCACCATGCTCGGCACCCTGGTCCGCGGTCGGGTGAGCGTGGGCGGCGCCGCGTCTGCGGCCACCAAGTCGGCACTGACCATCGCGGTGCGCTACGGCGACATCCGCCGCCAGTTCGACACACCCGATGCGGACCGGGAGGTGCTGATCAACGACTACCTGGCCCACCAGCGCAAGCTGCTTCCAGCGCTGGCCACCACGTACGCGCTGCACTTCGCCCAGACCGAGCTGGTCACCGCGCTGAATGAGGTGCAGGGCGGCGACGGGCCGGTCGACGAGCACCGGCAGCGGGAGCTGGAGTCCCGGGCCGCCGGTCTCAAGGCCGCGCAGACCTGGCACGCGACCCGCACCATCCAGATGTGCCGCGAGGCGTGCGGCGGCGCCGGCTACCTGGCGGAAAACCGGCTACCCAGTCTCAAGGCCGACACCGACGTCTTCACCACGTTCGAGGGCGACAACACGGTGCTGCTGCAGCTGGTGGCCAAGGGGCTGCTCACCGGCTACCGCGACGAGTTCGGCTCGTTGGACGGCTGGGGGCGCGCCTCTTTCGTCGCCGAGCAGGTCCGCGAAATGATGCTTGAGCGCACTGCCGCGCGGTCGGTCATCGAACGGCTGATCGGCGCCGTGCCCGGCCGCGACGAGGAGGTCGCCGTCACCGACCGCGGCTGGCAGCTGAAGGTGTTCGAGGACCGCGAGCGGCATCTCCTCGACGGCGCGGTCCGTCGCCTTCGCAACGGCGCGGCCACCAAGAAGGACCATCCCTTCGACATCTTCAACGACGTTCAGGACCACGTCCTGGCCGTCGCCGCCGCGCACATCGACCGGGTCACCCTGGAGGCGTTCGTCGCTGGCATCGAGGGCACCGCAGACCCGGCGGTCCAGGCGCTTTTCTCCCGCGTCTGTGACCTGTACGCGCTCAGCGTCATCGAGGCGAACAAGGGGTGGTTCCTGGAGCACGGTCGGCTCACGCCGGCCCGCTCGAAGGCGATCACCGGCGTGGTGAACGGATTGCTCAAAGAGCTGCGCCCGCACATGCGAACGCTCGTGGACGGTTTCGCCATCCCGGACACGTGGCTGCACTGCGCCATCCTGCGCGAGGAACCCGGCAGGCAGGAAACCATGTCCGCCCATGACGCCGCCAATGGTCCGCAGGCAGTCCCGGCGTAGGCAGGCCGGTTTCAGCGGATGTCGGCGGTGGTCCAGCGTGGGGAAGCGTTGGTGACCGGGACGGTGTCACCGACCAGCGTGGTCGCCGCCTGCGTGTCCCGCTGCACGCTGGTGCCGACCCAGAGTTCGACGTCGCCGGGCTCCACGACGCGGGTGAACGTGCGGTCGGAGAAGGCCAGGCGGGTGGTGGGGACCGTCAGCTCGACCGTGACGGACCGGCCCGGTTCCAGGTGGACTCGCCGGTAGCCGAGCAGCTGCGCGACCGGCCGGGTCACCGAGGCCACCAGGTCGCGACCATAGAGCTGGACCACGTCGTCGCCAGCGACCGCGCCGGTGTTCGTCACCCGCACCGTCACGACTACCGCACCGTCGGTGGGCACAGTGGTGGGCACGATGAGGTCGCTGTGCGCGAATGTCGTGTAGGACAGTCCGTGGCCGAACGGCGCCACGGGCGTCGCCGGCAGGTTGGTCACCTCGTTGCCCTCACCAAGGGTGGGGTGCAGGTAGGAGTACGGCTGTGCGCCGGCCGGCCCGGGCAAGGTGACCGGCAGCTTGCCCGACGGGTTGACCCGCCCGGAGAGCACCCCCGCGATCGCCCCGGCGCCCTCCTCGCCTGGGAAAAACGCCTGCACCACCGCCGCGCAGCGCGAAAGTGCCCAGCCGACCGCGTACGGCCGGCCGGTGACCAGCACGAGGACAACCGGTGTGCCGGTTGCCATCACCGCCTCGACCAGCTCGCGCTGGACGCCGGGCAGCTCCAGGTCGTCCCGGTCGCAGCCTTCGCCGACCGTGCCGCGTCCGAAGAGGCCGGCGTGGTCACCAACGACCAGGACGGCGACATCCGCGGCGGCGGCCGTGTCGACAGCCTCGTCGAAGCCGGATCGGTCGTCGGTGTCCACGTCGCAGCCGCGTGCCCAGGTGACGAGATCGCCGCCGAACTCGACCCGCATGGCGTCGAGCACGGTCGGCACCTCGATACCGGTCTCCACGCCGGGATGCTGGACGAGGACGTGGTTGAGGAACGAGTAGCACCCGAAGAGCGCGCCCTGCCGGTCGGCGTTCGGACCGATGAGGGCGACCCGTCGCCCCGCCGGCAGCGGCAGCGCGTCCCGGTTGGCGACCAGTACGATCGATTCCTCGGCGAGCCGACGGGCGATCGACCGGTGCTCGGGCGAGTCGAGGTCGATCGCCTGGGGCGGCTCCTCGGTGAAGGTCGCGTCGAGCAGACCCAGGTCCTGCTTCTGGCGCAGCACCCGCAGCACCGCGCGGTCGATGAGCGCCTCGTCGAGCTTGCCCGCCCGCACGGACTCCCGCAGGGTCAGATAGGCGTCGCCGGTCGGCAGTTCGACGTCGACACCGGCGGTCAGCGCCTGTCCGGCCGCCTCCGCGTGATCACTCGCCACGTGGTGCAGCAGGTTCAGGAACGCGACCCCGTAGTAGTCGGCCACGACCGTGCCGTCGAAGCCCCACTGGTCGCGCAGGACGCCGGTCAGCATCGTCGGGTCGGCGGCGACGGGCACCCCATCGATCTCGGCGTACGAATGCATGACACTGCGTGCGTCGCCGTCGATGATCGCCATCTCGAACGGGAGGAGCAGCACGTCGGCCAGTTCCCGGCGGCCGACGTGCACCGGGCCGAAGTTGCGCCCGGCGCGCGAGGCGGAGTAGCCGGCGAAGTGCTTGAGGGTGGCGTGCACCCCCTGCGACTGCAGGCCGCGCACATACGACGTGCCGATGGTGCCGACCAGGTACGGGTCTTCGGAGATGCACTCGTCCACCCGACCCCACCGTGGGTCACGGATCACGTCGAGCACCGGGGAGAGCCCCTGGTGGATGCCTAGGGCCCGCATCGAGGCGCCGATCGCCGCGGCCATCTCGGTGACCAGTTCGGGGTCGAACGCGGCACCCCAGGCCAGCGGGGTGGGGAAGGTGGCCGCCTTCCACGCCGACAGCCCGGTGAGGCACTCCTCGTGGACGATCGCCGGGATGCCGAGCCGGGTCCCCGTGACCAGGTCTCGCTGGAACTTCCACAACCAGGACGCGCGGGCCGCCGCGTCCAGGGGACGGGTGCCATAGGCGCGGGTGAGGTGACCGAGCCCGTGCCGGGAGAAGTCTTCGAGCTTGACGGCGTCGCCAAACTCCCCCTGCAGCGGTGCGACCGCCTCGCCGTCCTCCTTTTCCCAGAAGCCGACGAGCTGGGCGATCTTCTCCTCGATCGTCATCCGGCCGAGCAGATCGCACAGGCGTGCCGCGCGGTCGTGCCCATCCGGTCGGCCGTGGTCCGGACCTGCCTGAGCCGGCGCCGGTCCGTCCACCACCGCGTGGACCTCAGTCATGCTGTGCCTTCCTCTGGTTGTACCCGTACCGCTGCCGCTCAGCCCTTGACCGCACCCTGCAGGCCACCGACGATCTGCTTCTCCGCGAGCGTGAAGAAGAGCAGTGCCGGCAGCATCGCCAGCGAGGTGAAGGCGAGGACGCCTGCCGTGTCGGTGGTGTACTGGCTGGAGAAGTTCTGCACCCCCAGCGGCAGGGTGTGCAGGTTGACGTCGCTGAGGACGAGCAGCGGCAGCAGGAACGAGTTCCAACTCGCCACGAACGCCAGGACGCCAACGGTGACGAGCGCGGGCCGCGACAGCGGCATCGCGATGCGCCAAAGGAAACCGAGCCGACTCGCACCGTCGATGGCGGCAGCGTCCTCCAACTCTTTCGGGATGGCCGACAGGAAGGGACGCAGGATCACGATCGTCAGTGGCAGTGAGAAGGCGACCTGCGGGAGGATCACCGCGTAGTAGGAGTTGATCAGGTTCAGGTCACGCAGCATGAGGTAGAGCGGCAGGATCGCCGCCCCGGCCGGAAACAGCAGGCCGAGCGTGAAGAAGGTGTAGAGCCCTTCCCGCCCCCGGAAGGTGTAGCGAGCGAGCACGAACGCGGCGGCCATCCCGAGCACGACGACGGCGAGCGTGGTGCCGAGGGCGATGATCGCGCTGTTGAACGCCTGCTGCCAGAAGTTGCTCTGGGTCAGCACCCTGGCGTAGTTGTCCCAGACCAACGGGTCGGGCAGGCCGGCCGGGTCCGCGACGATCTGCGGGGTGGTGCGGAAACCGCCGACGACCACGTAGATGACCGGGGCGATCGACACGGCTGCGACCGCGAGCGCGATCGCGTAGGTGAGCGGCGTGCCCCAGGAGACCGGACGGCGCCCAGTGGACGGGGAGAGAACGGAATTCGCGACCATCGTCACTTCGCCCTTCCGGTGATGGCGCCCTCGATGTCGCGTCGGAGCAGGAACCGCTGGAACAGCAGCGCCGCCACGAAGGAGATGACGAACAGGATCACTGCCACAGCGTTGCCGTAGCCCCACAACCGGGCGAAGAACCCGTTGTCCACCATGTAGGTCGCCATGGTGGCCGATGCGCCGAGCGACCGCACCGCGGGCACCGAGGTCACCCAGATCATGTCGAAGACCTGCAGTGAGCCGATCACGGACAGGAACATCCAGATTCGGATCGTCGGGCCGAGCAGCGGGATCGTGATGTGCCGTTGGATCTGCCACCAGCTCGCGCCGTCGATGGCGGCCGCCTCTGTCAGCTCGTCGGGCACGTTGGACAGCCCGGCGAGTAGCAGGATGATGGCAAAGCCGACGTACTTCCAGGTGAGGACGGCCAGCAGGGTCCAGATGACCACATCCAGGTCCGCGAGCCAGGGTTGCACCAGACCGCCCAGTCCCAGTGACCGCAGCAGCGCGTCGACCGTGCCGTCGCCGGTCAGGAGCAGCTTCCACATGATGCCGACGGTGACCTCGGCGAGCACGTACGGCACGAACACCAGCAGGCGGAACACGGCGCGACCACGGAAGCGACGGTTGAGCAGCAGGGCGATGCCCAGGGCGATCGGGCCCTGGATCAGCAGCGACCCGAACACGATGATGGCGTTGTTGCGCAACGCGTCGAGGAAGATCGGATCCTGGAAGGCGAGGGTGTAGTTCCTCAGACCGACGAACTCGGTGGGAGGTCCGACACCGCGCCACCGGAACAGGCTGTAGTAGACCGCGAAGCCCATCGGCACCAGCACGAACATCACGTAGATGGCGACGGCCGGCGTGGTGAGCCCGACAATCTCGTACCACTTGCGGCGGGTCTCGGCTCGACGGGCGGACGCGCGCTCGGCCGTTTGGGAGCCCGCCGGCGACGCGGAAGCGCCGCCGGCGGGCATACGGATCTGGTTGGCGGAGGTCACTTGCTTGCGGCCGCCTTCATCGCCGAGACGACCTTCTCAGGCGTCCCGTTGCCGGCGAAGATGGCAACGATCGCGTCGTTCATCGCGTTGCCGACGGTGCTGCCGTAAGCCGTGTCCAGCCAGAGCTGGACGTAGCTCGCCCCGGAGGTGGCCTCCAGGATGGACTTCAGTGCGGGGTCTTTCACACCGGCGTCCGCGCCCTTGGCGACAGGCAGGCCGGTGCCGGTCTCGGCGTAGCCCTTCTGCACCTCGGGACTCACGATGTACTTGAGGAACTCGACGCACTCGGCCGGGGCATTCTTGGAACAGGAGAACCCGTCGCCACCGCCGAGGGCCGCCTTGGGGTCACCCGGGGAACCGGAGATTGCCGGCACCGGGAACCAGCCGAGGAACGTCGCGAGCTTCGCCGTGTCCGTGGCGACGGTGTCCAGCGTGCCGCGGTTCCAGTCACCCATGAGTTCCATCGCGGCCTTGCCGTTGGCGAGCATGCCGTTGGCGCTGGTCGGGTCGTTCTGGCCCGGCGTGGCGATGAAGTTGGGCTGGAACGGCTTGGTGTCGATGAAAGCCTTCAGGTCCTGGCCAGCCTTCACAAAGCACGGATCGTCGAAGACCCTGTCCGTGGACGCCTTCTTCAGGGTGTCGACCGAGCAGGCGCGCAGCGCGAGGTTGTACCACCAGTGCGCGGCCGGCCACTTGTCACCGGCGCCCACGGCGATCGGGACGACGTTGATCGCCTTGAGCTTGGTGACCGCGGCGTTGAGCTCCTCGAAGGTGGCCGGCGGAGCCGCGATGCCCGCCCTGGCGAACATTTCCTTGTTGTACCAGATGCCCTCGATGCCCATCCGGAACGGCAGACCGTACTGCTTGCCGTTCACCTGCCAGATCTCCGCGGCGCTGCCGATGTTGGCGACCTCGGTCTTGACCTGGCCGGTGATCTCCTTGAGGTAGTCGGCCTCCACCTGCTCGCGCATCTCGCCGCCGCCCCAGGCCTGGAAGATGTCCGGCGGGTCGTTGCTCAGCAGCGCGGCGGGGAGCCGGGTGCGCTGGAGCTGGTTGGTCTCGATCGCCTCGATCTCGATCTTGACGGTGGGGTGGAGCGCGGAGAAGTCCTTGGCGACCTTCTCCCAGTAGGTCTTGCCGGGCCCGTCCTGTGATCCGTTGTGCCACCAGGTCAGGGTCACCGGGTTCTTGTACAGCTCGCTCTGAGGGGACGCCTCGTCGCCGCCGCTGTTGCACCCGGCGACAACGAGAACACTTGTCATTAGCAGTGCCAGCACGGCACACGCACGGCGCTTCGTCGCCATCGATGTCTCCTCGACTAGTCAGTCGCGGTACTCGGCCTGCGGCGAAGTTTTACAGTCACGTAACTTGATGTCAATCGGTATCGATAACGTTTTCGAACCGCTCGTGACGCGGCCCGGCCGCGGCCCTATCATCATCGGCGTGGTGTTCCAGCAGCGCGTCAAGATGTCGGATGTCGCACGTGCGGCCGGCGTCTCGGTCGCGACCGTGTCGAAGGTCGTCAATGGCCGGTACGGCGTGGCCCAGGCAACCGTGGAGCGCGTCCAGCAGGTCATCCGCGAGCTCGGCTACGAGGCGAGCCTGGGAGCGCAGAGCCTGCGCAGCCACCGCACCAACGTGCTCGGAATCCTGGTCGCCGAGTTCGAGCCGTTCTCGACCGAGCTGCTCAAGGGGGCGTCCCAGGAGGTCGCGGGCAGCGGATACCAGCTGCTGGCCTACTGCAGCGGCGACGGCGAGGGCGCCGCCGTGGGGTGGGAGCGGCGCTCGCTCGCCCGCCTCTCCGGCACTCTCATCGACGGGGCCGTGATCGTCACGCCAACCGTGGTCGAGACCGAGCACAGCTTCCACGTCGTGGCCGTCGACCCACACACCGGGCCGTCCGACCTGCCCACCGTCGATTCGGACAACTTCGCCGGCGCCGTGCTGGCGACCAACTATCTGCTGTCCCTCGGCCACCGGCGGATCGGGCACATCAGTGGACGCGCCGACCTGAAGTCGGCGCGGCTGCGCGAGGCCGGCTTCCGCAAGGCGATGGCCGACGCCGCCGTACCGGTGGACGAGCAGCTCGTCCGCGTCGGCGGGTTCCGGATCGAGAGCGCCGCCAGCACGGCCGCGGAGCTTCTCGCCCTCCCCGAGCGGCCGAGCGCGATCTTCGCGGGTAACGACCTCTCGGCGATATCCACGATGGATGTGGCCCGCGACATGGGCCTCTCGGTGCCCGACGACCTGTCGGTGATCGGCTTCGACAACGTACCGGAGTCGGCGCTGGTGGATCCGCCGCTGACGACCATCATGCAGCCGCTGCAGCAGATGGGCGCCGAGGCATTGCGCCTGCTCATCGACCTGATCGACGGCGTCGAACGCGACACCCACATCCGGTTGCCCACCGAGCTTGTCATCCGTTCTTCCTGCCGCCCACACCACTGATGCCCCCACCCGGACAACCGCACGATCCGCGACGCCTCCCCGCTGCCGCGCAGCCCGCGGGCTGCGCGCTGTCAGGCACGACGAGCAGATTCCGGCCAGGGCGGCGGGCGGGATGAGTCCGCCCGTTACGGTTCCTGGCAGTCGATTTAGATCGTTTGCGCAGGTGGGTGTTGGACGGCACGTTCGAGCGGATGCTTGCCGACGTCCAGGCTGACGCCGCCGAGGCGGCCGACCACCAACGTTCGACAAGCAGCTCTACCGTCTCTGCCTACGGCGCAGGTTCCAGCACGACGACGGGGATCTGGCGGGTGGTCTTTCGCTCGTAGTCGGCGAAGCCCGGATACGCGGCCTTCTGCGCGCTCCAGATCCGTTCCCGCTCGTCCCCGGCGGCAACCCTGGCGACCAACTCGACCTTGTCCGTACCGATCTCCGCATCGGCCTGCGGGTGAGCGAGCAGGTTGTAGTACCAGTCGGGATTGGTGGGCGCACCGCCCTTGGACGCGAACACTGCGTAGCCGCCGTCCACCTTCTGGTACATCATCGGGTTCACGCGAGGCTGGCCGCTCCTGGCGCCGATCGTGTGCAACAGCAGCAGCGGCGCGCCAGCGAACTGACCGCCGACCTGCCCACCGTTGGCGCGAAACTCAACGATGATCTTGTCGTTCCAGTCGCTCATGCCCTCTCCCCGCCTCCGCGAACCGACTCCTCAAACACGATTCTGACAGTCCCGGCCGGGGCGTGACACAGCGACCACGCACCAACGAGTCCGGCGGCGACAATGCGTAGCGCTCGGTTCGCGGCAGGTGCGGAGGTCGAAGGCTGCGGCGTTTGGCTTCCGTACGGCCGAAGATGCCGGCTGGATCAGCGCCTGCAGGTCCTCGGCCGTGCAGAATTCCCGTGTGGATATGGCACGGCGATGGCTAGCGTACGGAGATGAGCACTATCCCGATGGCCGGACTGCGGCTGCGGTTCTTCACCGATCCGGGTGAGTTCCTGGCCGCCGCGGGTGACTACCTGGGCGCCGATCCGGTCGTCTGCACGGTCGTGACCACCGTCGCGCACCGGCTGTTGTCGCAGCGGGCCGAGGGGATCTCGCAGCCCGACCGCAACTGGTGGCTGGTGGTCAGCGACGACTCCGGCGCCGTGGTCGGTGCCGGAATGCGCACCGCGCCGTATGCCCCCTACCCGCCATTCCTGCTGCCCATGCCCGACGAGGCGGCCGTTGCACTGGCCCACGCATTGCACGAGCGCGAGGAGGAGGTACTCGCGGTCAACGGGGCCCTGCCTGCCGTTGAACTGTCCGCCGCCGAGCTGACCCGGCTCGGCGGGGGTCGAGTCCAGGTCACCCAGCACACGCGGCTGCACGAGCTTGGTGAGCTGGCGTGGCCGCCACCTGTGTCTGGCGGCTTGGTGGTCGCGACCCAGGACGACGTGGGACTGGTCATGGAGTGGTTCGCCGCCTTCATGGGCGATGCCGACGAACAGGCGGGTCGCCCGCGCGGTACCAGTGCGCACGAATTGCCCGACCGCGCCGAGATGCTGCGCCGGCTCCAAGCCGGACGGCTGTGGCTCTGGGTCGACGAGACTGGGCAGCCGGTGCATTTCACCGGTGCCAACCCGCCGTCGTTCGGGGTGGCCCGCGTGGGCCCGGTGTACACGCCGCCGGCCCAGCGCGGGCGTGGTTGGGCCAGCAACGCGGTCGCCGAGGTTTCCCGGCGGATCCAGGCCGAGGGCGCGCGGGTCTGCCTGTTCACCGACCAAGCCAACCCGACCTCGAACAAGATCTACGCCGCCCTCGGCTACCGGCCGGTCGTCGACATGGCCAACCTTGTCATCGTCCGCTGACGCCGAATGCATCGCGGCAGAAGAGCGCACGCCGCCAGGAGCACGGAGAGCCTTGGTTGCGCACCGCTGATTAGATGTGCTGATGGATCCGTGGGAAGCAACCTTGCTCGTCATCGCCACGATCGGGTCGGTCGGGGTTGCGGTCGGAGCCTGGTTCCAGGAGAAGCGCAGCTCGGCGACCCAACTCGCGGCCGTCCAGCGGAAGCTCGATCTGGTGATGGATCACCTCGGCATCGCCGAGCCCGTGGAACCAGAAGTAGTCCGGCACCTGGAGAGCGGACGGACGATTGAGGCTGTTCGCGCCTACCGCAAGCAGACTGGCACGAGCCTGGTCGAGGCGAAGCAGGCGGTGGACCGTATCGCCGGCGGGCTCCCTCTCAAGCGGTAACGCCGCGTTCGTTCGCCAGAGTTCAACGAGGACCTTGTCGATCTACCCGGAAAGAGTTGCCTCGAGGTGGGGCGGGCGCCGGTAGCGTCGCGGCCTGACTGGCCGATCAGCGCGGCGCCCGGCGACGGACCGACCACCCCGATGGACGCAACGTACACCCGCGTACGGGCGACAGACGGGTAAACCCGAGATCGCCGTGATCGAACGCGTTCAATTCGGCAGGAGCGGACGTGACGTGGCCCGACTGGACAACCGGGAGCACATGGCTGACATCTTCGGGTTCGCCGAAGAGGCCACCACAGCGGACGCGCTGGTCGTGGAGTCGCGAGTGGGATTGGGGTCTCAGCTGAAGGACCATCTACCGGTCCGGCACGCCGGGCTACGCGACCGGCGCCAACCACGCCGGCGAGGGCGATGACGGCGGTGCTTCGACGGCGTACGGCAGAAGGGTCCGGCGTGGGCGTCGGCGGCGGATCGCCGGCCAGGTGGGACCGCAGGCGGTCGTGCCGGAAGCGATAGGCCGGACCGTCCGGGCGGTTGGTGAGTGGGCGGGGTAGAGCGGTTGCCATGTCCTACGCCGACCGCGACCTGCTCAACGTGCGGGACATTGGCTTACCCTTCAGTCCGGCCCGCACCCGACGGCCGTTCACGGGTCAACGATCCCACCCGGGTGATGATGACCGATATCGATCCACTTACGAACACCCGACAGTGCACTCCGAAGTGAATGGATGTCGGGTTCTCGACCCGGCGCTACCGCCCGAATCCCCTTGCCCGCACAGTGCACAGGGCCGGAGGAGGTGGGGAAGTTGGGGCAGCCGACGGGTGAGTCCGTCATGATCCGGGACTGGTTCAGTGTCCCGCGGGTGTCCGCCGAGAACCGGGCGGCGGTCTTCGGCGTACGTACCCAGGACCCGCGGGTGGAGTTCGTCGCGCTGACCGTACGGTACTGGATAGACGCGCACGCCACCCGCTCGATGACCCGCGACCGGGTGCTGCAGGCGATGACCGGCCGGATCTCCGCCGACAACGTCTGGGACCTGGTCGCGATGCTGGCGAGGCTTGGGCTGGCCGAGGCGTTCTTCGACCTGGCGGCCTCCGACGTCGACGCGGACGGGGCGTTCCGCCGATTCCTGCTCGGCCTCGACCCCGCGCTGCTCGACGCGATGCGCCACTACGCGGCCTGGAACGGAATCAATCCGAAGCTCTTCCTCGACGGCTTCCTGGTGGGCGTCGGGGAGTCGTTCGCGACGGTGGTGGTCGACCTCGGCAAGCTCGTGCAGCTGGTCGGTCGCCTCCAGCAGGAGCAGCTGACCACTCTGATCGTGCTCACCGTGGACCCCCGCGCCGGTCTGCAACGTCTCGCCGAGCAGGCCACCGTCGTCCGCGAGGCGCTGGCCGGCGTCGTGGCCGCGCTGGACCCGAGCACCGTGCCCGAGCGGCTGCTGGCGCTCTGGCGCGGCTGGGCGGCGGAATTCGGGCGGCACCTGGAGGAACTTGACCCGTTCGCCGCCGGCCGGCTGCTCGGCCGGATCGCCGGCGACCTGTTCCAGCTGCTGACCGGCCTGGTCCAACTGGTCCGGCTACTCGGTGGCGTGGCGGTGCGCGCCGCGATCCGGTACGTGCCGCTGCTGATCGTGGGTGCCCGGGAGGCTGCCGCCGAGGTCCGTCTGCTGACCACCCAGATCGCCGCGCTGCTCGTCGCGATCGGCCGGGCGGCACTGCTGGCCACGCCGCAGGTGGGCCTGGCCGTGCTGCGTACCCTGTTCACCCCGAAGGTGCTCGACGCGTTGTTCCGGCAGGGCCGGGCGCTGCTGGTCGACGCCGAGCTGACCCTGACCGTGTTCAACCAGGCCGCGCACGCCGAGGCGTTCGCTGGGGCGGGTGCGGGAGCCCGGCTCAGCGCGCTGATCAGCGCCGACGGCAAGCCGGTCCTGATGGCGTGCATGTCGGAGACGGTGTCGTCGACCGGTCGCTCGGCCAGCCGAGCGGAGCTGAACCAGGCGCTCGACGAGATCATCAAGCGAGTCGAGGATCTGCGTGAGCTCAAACCGCCCAAGACCCCCCGCGACATCCGGGCCGCCGCAGTGCGGGCCGCCATCGCCCGCCAGCTCGAGCAGCGCCTGACCACCGTGTTCAACCGGGCGTTGCAGACCGCCGCGTACGAGGAGTTCCGGGCGCTGCGCAAGGTTGGGCAGGCGCAACCCTGGCGGCTCGGCCAACAGGTACACCGGCGGATGGCGGCCGAAACCGCTCAGTTGGTCGCTCGCTCACCGGGGTTGCAGCCGTTCGCGGAGAAGTCGCTCGCCACGGTCGTCGAGGCGGTCCGCGCGGCCAACCCGGAGCTGGCTGCGGCCCTGCGCGGCTCCGACGCGGTACTACGGCAGACGGTCGCCCAGCTGCTGCTCGGACACCCGGACCGGGACCTGCTGCTGCGCCTCGTCGGGTTCACCCGGAGCCCGTCCGCAGCCGGCGCGGAAAAGGCGTTGGCCGCCCACCTCGCCGAGCGGTTCGGGTGGAAGGCGTCCACGACCGTCGGTGAGCTTCGCAGCGACCTGCTGTTGGTCGACTCGGAAGCGGCCCGGGTCACCAACGTGGACTGGACCGCGTCGACGAAGCTGGAGCGCTTCGAGAAGACGTGGGGCACGGTCGCCGACGACCTCGGCGAGGCGTTCGACGGTCGCTGGGAGGCGATCGCGGACGCTTACCAGCGAGCCAAGAAGGGCGGGGTGCCAGCCCAGGTCGTCACCGGCCTGGAGGAGCTGACAGCGCACGCCGTGCGGGAGACCGTCGTCCGACAGGCCGCCCTCAGCCAGTTGTTCCCCGGGTTCTTCGTCACCTCGCACGAGATGACCTACCAGGGCCTGCAAACCCTGTTCAAACTGCCACTTTAGAGGAGCACCGATGGGTACAGTCGTCGTCGCCGACGCGGACCTGGCGACGCTAGGGTTCAGCACCGCGCACTCCGACCGCTACGTCTACTCCAACTACTTCGTGCCGGTCCAGCTCACCTTCGACGACGGTGAGACTCCCCTGCTGCCGTTCTACGTCAAGCAGGCGTTGATCGAGGCGACGCGGTATGGCGGAATCTCCAATGACCGGCTGCCGCATCTGCTCAAGGAACTCGGCCTGTCGGGGCTGTGGAAGGCCAACGACATGGACGCCGCCGAGGCGGCGTTGCCGGGGCAAGACTCGGGCATGACCAACCGCGAGCCGTCGGCACGGCGCCAGACCCTCCTCGGTGACCAGGAGGCGGAGTTCATCGCCGGCCTGCTCCAGTCCGACGTGGGCATCGCGTTCCTCGACCGGACCCGGATCCGGCCGGTGGGCTTCGCGCTGGGCGAGCACGTCTACGCGCTGGCGCTGGCACCCGGCGAGGAGGCAGTGCTGGAGCAGCGCACCTACACCAAGCGTGAGCTGACCCTGGAGGAGCAGAACGAAACCGAGCAGCAGACCGACGTCGAGCTGACCAGCGCGCTCACCACGGAACTGCAGGAGGGCTTCGAGCGGCAGAAGTCGCTCACCGACACGTGGGGGCTCAACGCCAGCCACACTGGCCAGTACACCAGCCCGACCGGCGTCTGGGGCACCTTCAACGCCAGCCACACGATCGGCTACACGCGCAGCGTAACGGCGGCCAGCCAGGAGACCAGCCGCCGTGCGGTCAAGGACAGCCAGACCGCCACCTCCAAGGTCGCCGCCCGCTACCGCACCCAGCACAAGACCGACTTCAAGTTGGTCAGCGAGACCGGCATGGAGTCGACCTCGAAGCGGACCGTACGCAACCCCAACCGGGTAACGCCGATCACGCTGCACTACTTCAAGGTGCTGCAACGGCTGGAGCTGGCCCACGAACGGTACGGCGCCCGGGTGTGCTGGGCGCCGACAGTGAAGGACCCGGCGCTGGCGTTCGCCAAGAAGATCACCGACGGGCGCCAGCGGATCAGAGACAACGCTCTCGCCGCGCTGCCCACCATGCCGGTCAAGCCGGTGCGCCCGGCACCCGGCGTGCCGGCCGCCGTGGAGACTCGCACCATCTACTCCCCGGTGGTCACACTCGACAAGTGGGGCTTCACCGGCGACATGAGCGCCGACTACGACATCGACGTCGCCTTCGACAGCGGTTGGGAGTGGGACGGCGACCTTGAGACCATTCGGCAGAACCTCACCCTGATCACCCGCCGGCCGCCGTCGGGCATCGCGGCTCGGGTGGTCGGCGTTCCGGTGGTCACCGACGCCAACGGTCAGCCGGCACTGCGGGTACGCATCCACGTCGGCGCGGCCAGCTGGCTCGCCGGTCCCGGGGCCGACGTGCAACTCGCCGCCGGGTTCCGGCGTACCCCGACGATGGTCGACCAGAATGCCGACGACGCCGCGTACAACGCGCTGGTCGCGGGCTATCTGACGGACCTGCAGGCTTGGCAGGACGATCGCGACGCGGAGCTGGCGGCGGCGGCGGAGGCCGGGGACGAGTTCGAAGCGCGGTTGCGCGCGGGGTTCTCACCGGTCAACGAGATGGTCTCGCAGATCGTCGAGGCACACTTCCCGGCCAGCGTCCGGGACGAGGCATGGGAGATCGATTTCTGGCACCGTGTCTTCGACTGGGAGCGCGCCTCGTTCGTGTCGTACCCCGGCTGGTGGTCAGCCGGTGACGCCCGTGCCCCCGAGCGCGACCCGGGTGACTTCCTCAATGCCAGCTGGGCCAAGCTCTACCTCCCGGTGCGGGCCGGTATGGAGCTCGCGGCGCTGCGGTGGATCTTCGGCAAGGCCGTGGCGACCCGGCTCGCTCCGGCGGTGGAGCAGCAGTTGGCCGCCTTCGTCGACGAACTGGCCGCGTTCCGAACCAACCACCTCGGCACTGGCGACGAGATGCCCGACCTGACCAGCGAGTGCCAGGAGGTGCCGGAGCGGGTCTACTGCTTGGCCAAGTGGGCCGAGCTGATGCCCACCGACGGCACTCACCTGGAGGTCGTGCAGGGCGCGACGACGGCGGCCGATGCGGTGACCAGCAAGGAGATCACGGACGCAGAGGCTCTGCGGGCGGCGCTGCTCGACGGCGAGCTGCAGACCAACCGGCTCAAGACCAAGGCGTACGACCAGATGACCGAGGCCGCCGACGTCGACATCCACCTCGGCACGCCGGGTAACAGCAGCCCGACGGCGTGACGCAGCGGCGGTTTCCCTCTGCAGGGCACACGCCTCCTGATGGGTCGCGGCACGGTCCCGAGCCGTGCCGCGACCCGACCTGCACCGTGCGTGGCGGCAGCCGTTGAGGAGTAGCCGAGATTCACCGGGGTAGCTGAAGGGCTGATCGTTGCGCTAGTGCAACGGCGCATCAGTGGGCGTGACGACTCCACGGTCCTGGGCATGTTCGCCGAGACGGGCGGAGAACACCGGCGTGATGGGCTGCGACCGTTGCCTGCCGCCCTCCTCGGGAACCGGGGCCGCGCCGGTGACCGCTATGCGAGAGTGTCGCGGCTGCGTGCCGCGATGCGGATGGTGGTACCTGCGGGTCCGCTGACAACGAGGAGGTAGTCGGCCATTTGCCCGACCACCCACAGGCCCATTCCTCCAGTACCGGACAGGGGCGGTCGCTCGGTGCACGGAAAGTAGTGAGCAGTGTTGAAGCCTCTCCCCTGGTCGGTGACTTCACAGGTGAGCTGGCCGTCCATGAGCAGGCGTAGGGCACCTCTGCCGCCCCCGTGCCGGATCACGTTGATCATCAGTTCGTTGACCGCGGTGACCCAGTCCTCAATCTCGTCGTGCTCAAGGCCGCACCGGCGACTGACGGCTTCAACGTCGTGTCGGATGCGGGTGAGGTCTGCGAGGGTGAACGACGTCGAGAACAGGGGCTTCCCGGCGGTGGGGGCATGCTGGCCGAGCGGCGGGTTCGCCACTGCTCCCCTCCCTCTCGGACGTGCAGGCTGGTGACCTTACCGGTGGCGCGAGGGAGGATAGCTCTCCTGAACGGGTTCACCGGACGATCCAGGAATCGATGTGACATGGGAAAGTACCCCACGTCGGAGGCGCAACACTGTTGATCTCGCTGCTGGCATGCTAGCGGCGGCGTGCCGGCGTCTAGGCTGCCTGCGTGGCCGATGCCGAGTTGGTGACGACTGAGGAGCGGCTGCGCCGTATCGAGGCGATCACCGACGCTGCCCTGTCGGGGCTGAACATCGCCGAGTTGCTCGACGAGTTGCTTGAACGGGTCCGGGACCTGCTCAAGGTCGATACCGCCACCATCTTGCTACTGGACGGCCACACCGGCGAGCTGGTCGCGACGGCAGCCAAGGGCCTGGAGGAGGAGGTGCGCCGCGGTTTCCGCATCCGGGTCGGACGCGGCTTCGCCGGCCGGGTCGCGGCGACACGTATGCCGGTCACGATCTATAACGTTACGCCGGCCGACGTGGTCAATCCCATCCTGCTCGCCACGGGCGTCCGTGCCCTGTTGGGCGTGCCCATGCTGGCCAACGGCAACCTCGTCGGCGTGCTGCACGTCGGCTCCCTGACCCTGCGTCGGTTCGGTCCCGACGACGTGCAGCTGTTGCAGCTCGTTGCCGATCGTGCCAGCCTCGCAGGTCAGGCCCGAGGGCAGGTCCTCGACCGGCAGGCAGCGCTGGCCCTGCAACGTAGCCTGCTGCCCGGCCGGCTACCCGACATTCCCGGCTTGGACTTGGCCGCCCGGTACGTGCCGGGCCACGACTTGGGCATCGGCGGCGACTGGTACGACGTGTTCACGTTGCCTTCGGGCTGGCTGGGCGCCGTCATCGGTGACGTCTCCGGCCACGGGCTGCCATCCGCCGTCGTCATGGGACGCATACGCAGCGCGCTACGCGCCTACGCACTCGACTGCGACGATCCCGCCGAGGCGCTGACCTCCCTCGACCGCAAGATCCACCACTTCGAAGCGGGCACCCTCACCACCGCCATCTACGCCCTCATCGCACCCGACCGCGCGAGCGTGCACCTCTCCTCCGCGGGCCATCTGCCACCGTTGTTGGCTGCACCCGGCCATCCCACCCAGCTCGTCAACCTGACGGTGGACCGGCCACTCGGCGTGGGCCGACCACCAACCAATCGCCGCACCACCGTTCTGGACCTGCCGCCGGGCGCGGCGCTCGTCTTTTACACCGACGGACTGGTCGAACGCCGCAGCGAACTGATCGACACCGGCATCGAGCGCCTCGTCGGCGCAGTGCAGTCCGGGCCGGCCGAGGCGTTGTGCGACCACATCATGGCCACCACCGCCGAGGAGCATCCCAACGACGACATTGCTCTGCTGGTCATCCGCCGCCAACCACCATCGGATTGAGCCGCTCGGGCAGCTGATTCGGGATCTACTGCAAGTACGAATGGCAGTCGCTCCGTTGTCGGATAGGTCATCGCCTGCCGCAGGCAACGACACCTTCAAGTGCGGGACTACCAGTACCAGGCCGCCCTGGACCGGCGCCGGCCTCGACGAAGGGACGGTCGGATTCCTCGCCGCGCTCGACGGCAACATGGGTGCCGCAATCATGGCGTACGCAGGCGAGGAGCTCACCCGCCTCATCGGACGCCCCATCATGTCCCTGGTTGAAGGCGCCGTTACGCCTACGTGCGCAACGTCGGTAAGGTCTCGCCGACCTGGCCTGAGGACCTGCGCCTGATCGTCAGTGAGATCACCGACGCCGCCGCGATCGACCACGCCGTGACCGGCGCGGACCCGGTTATCTCCGCGCTCGGTCCCGTGGACCGCAAGCCCACCGGCCTGCCGCTCGTCCTCGGGTAGGTGGCCACCGGCGCACCAGGACGGACACGCGGTGTCCTGCCAGAACGGGTCGTCCGAGGCGAATACGGTTGGATCGACGCTTCTGCGAGTTCAGCGGCGCGGACGAGCAGGTCAGCGAGCCGTACTGTCTATCTGCGCCGCCAAAGCCGCGACCCCGACGACCACCGCGCCCAGCCGAACTTGATCGAGCTGACCGTCAACGAGATCCGCCGTCTCGTCAACGCGTTCCTCGATGATGCTGCTGGCCGTGTGGATCACATCCCGGACGGTGTCCTCGTCGGCTTGGACGACCCGAGCGGCACCCCGCGATCTACCGCCGCAAGAAGGGCTCCGGCAAGACTCTGGCCGCGCTCGAGTCGATCCGCGCCCACGACCCGGAACAGGTGGTCGCGTTCCAGGTCGTTCAAGCGCAACGCCCGGGCCAGCGAGGCGTCTTGATCGGTTTCCCGGCCGGTCGTTCGGGTACCGCCGCTGGTCAGGACCAAGGAAGGGACACGCATGACCGAGCGCGACGAGCGACGTGACGGGGAGCAGACCGGGGTGCCGCAGGACGAGGTGGCCCGCAGCACCCGGGCAGCGCAGGACGCCCACGGCGGCAGCATGGCGCCGGGGCTGGTCGACGACACGGGCCACCCGGTGGCGCAGGCCCCGGCCGACCGGTTGGCCGAGACCGAAAACGCGGACTGAGGCACGGGCGGCGGGCTGGTCGGGAGCAGTCCCGGTCAGCCCGCCGCCCGGCCCACGAGACGGGTGCCGACCGGGGTTCCTGGACGCCCGGCTGGCCGATGTCGAGGTGGTGCCGGCGGGCTGGCGACGGCAGGTGGTCACCGAAGGCCGGCAGCCGGGCACGGTTGAGCGGGCCGGGTACACGTTCTGCGTGCTCTCCCAGTTCCACACCCGGCTGAAGCGGCGCGACATCCTTGCCGCAACGTCGTCGCGGTGGGCCGATCCTCGGGCCAAGTTGCTGGACGGCGCCGAGTGGCAGGCGAAACGGGAGATCCTGCTGGACCACTTCAGCCCGTGAGCGTCAGTCCTCCGGCGCGGGCAATGGGCCGCCGCCGGCGGTCAGGCGCGGGTACGGGTCGCGGGGCGGCACTTGGCGGAAGGCCGTCCCGGGGTCGGCGATCATGCGCAGCGGGTATCCGGAGTAGCCGATGTAGCGGCGCGGGATCAGCACCGGCGTGAGTGCCTCCTTGACCGCCGAAAGCCGGTCGTCGGCGAACGCGGTGATCGGCCCCGGGAAGCGCAGCACAGTCGCCGGGCCGGCAGGCAGCACGGCGAGACCCAGTGCCGCGGCCCGCGCGCCGAGGGCCCTCGGGCCGCCGAGCCGAGCCAGGTGGCCGCCAGTCAGCAGATTCCACCAGTAGTAGCCGCGCACCCGGTGCCGGGTCAGCGTCGCCGAGATCCGATGGTCCATCGTGTACCAGGCGTCCCACGGCGACAGGTGCGGCCCGGTGCGGTCGTAGGTGACCCCGCCGGTGCACAGATCCAGAGGCTGCTGCCAGGCCAGAAGCAGTCCGGCTACCCGTTCGGCGGCGTCGTCGGTCTCGTCCGGCTCCCACAACGCTCCGGTCGGCGACAGCGACAGGCTCAGGGCCGCCGCCGGCTGGAACGGGTCGCGCCACGCCTCGAAATGCCAGTGCTTCTCGTCGTCCGGGGTGCCGAGGTTCAGGCTGAAGACGTCCGGCCGGCCGGAATGCAGCGCGGCGAGCAGCGCGTCCCGGGCCGCCGGGCTCCAGTCGCGCTGCTCCGCCGATCCGGCTTCGGACCAGGCGATCTGCCGGATCGTCACCGGTCGCGCGGTGGTGTCGGCGAGCGCCGCCGCCATCCCGGCGGTCACCTCGTCGATCCGGTCGGCGAAGGCGGCGAGGGTCAGCAGCGAGTCGAAGTAGGCGAGCACGGACGGGCGGGGCGCCGGCGAGCGGCGTGGCTCGCCGACGTGCGGAGGCCCGGCCGGCGGCCTCCTCGTGCCCGTCCTGCTACGGGGCGGCGTTGAGCAGGTCTACCGCGATGTGCTGGCGGGCCGCGTCGGTGGCGTCGACCGGTCCGGCCCAGCGCAGGCCGTAGGTGTCCAGCGGAGTGCGGTTGTTGGCGAATGCGGTGTCGGCCTGTATCCGCAGATAGCCGGTGTACGGATGGTCGCTGAGGGCGGCGTTGAGCTGGCCGAGCCCACGGACGTGCGGGCCCTTGAAGGACGCGCCATCGGCCCCGCAGTTGTTGTTCGGCTCGCACGGATCGCGCAGGATGCCGCCGGAGTTGAGCTGGCTGCTCGTGGTGGCGGCGTTCGCGATCTGCCGGGCCCGAGTCAGCAGTGCCGCGTCGCCGGTGGCGCGGTGCAGCTCGGTCAACCCTGCCAACAGCACACCCTGGTTATACGACCACACGGTGCGGCCGTTGTTGCGGCAGGTCGACAGGCTGATCCCGTCATTCACCAGGTTCGAGCTGTTGAGCATGCCAGTGCCCTGGAACCAGGCCCACTCCTGCTGCGCCCGCTGGAGATAGGCGGTGTCACCCGGGATGCGATTGTGCAGCGCTGCGGTCACCTGTAGGTAGAGGCTGTTGGCGATGGCTGCCTTGTAGGCCCGGGCGGTGCTCCACCAGATGCCGCCACCGCACCGGGTGTCCCAGTAGGCGCTCATATGATCGGCGGCGGCGCGGGCGGTGGCCAGGTAACGCGCCTCGCCGGTCAGGTCGTAGGCGGCGATCCAGGCCATGGCCCACCAGCCGGTATCGTCGAGGTACTCGTTGCGGAACTGACCGAGCCACTTGTTGACGTTTCGGTCGTAGGTATTGGCGATCGCGTACCGGTAGCTGCCCATCCCGCTCACCCGGATGTTCTCGATCACGGCGCTGATCGCGTTCGCGGAGTTCCACCAGCCGGTCGTGTCGAACAGGCCGGTGTCGAGGTTGTAGCTCATCATCAGCCCGGTGGCGGCGGCGGTCCGGCGGTCGCTGGCGTTCCAGGTCGAGCGGGCCCACGCGGTGCAGGCTGTCTCGGGCCGGTCACCGGCCTTGCCGCAGGCGCGCAGCGCCCCGACGCGGCTGGTGACCCAGTTGTCCACGTTGTACATAGCGGTGCGGCCGGTCCGTACGCCGGCGGGGATCGGGGCTAGGCCGAGCCGGCCGTCGGCGGCGAAGGTGCGACCGCCGTCGAAGGACCGCTCAAGCCAGGTCTGGTCGCCGGGGTTGCCATTGCCGATGACGGCCCAGGACATGGCCTCGGTGTCGTCGAAGTGCAGCGAGATCTGCCGGCCGTAGATGGTCGCGGTGACCGGGACCCGGTCGGACGACGCCAGCGCGGCGTCACGACCGTCACAGTGCCGGTTGCAAATCACGGCCAGGGCGGCGGGAGCCGCAATCGCCGCGGGGGGCTTCGCCGTGACACCGAACCCGGCGAGCATGCCGGCTGCCAGCAGCGCGGCGAGCCGGGAGGTGGGGACGGACATCATGACTCTCCTTGGGGGTAGGGAGTTGAGCCTGATGTTGCGGGGGACGGGTCCGCCGACTCGCCGGGCGTGCGCCACCGCATGCTTAAGGTCCGCCGCACGCTTAGGTCCGCCGCTTGCCCTGACGGCGCGAGACGCAGCCGCATGTTCAATCCGCGGATGTCTGCCTGGACGTCAGCGCTGTCGCATGTTCGCTCCGGCGAATCCCGCCAATTTATGGTTTCGGGGAGGATCCGCGCGTAACTAGCGGGCGGAAGGAACAGCGCCGCCACGCTCCTCCACACGACCGTGACTCGGGCGTTCTCCGTCTTGGTTCCGGAGGCGTTGAACTGGAATAGGTGCGAGCACTCTTCCTCCAGTGGAAGCGGGACACCGACGCTCGATCGCCGACACGGCATCCGCTCAACGACGTGTCTGGTCAACCAAAGACACCTTGGGGTAGTTGGCCTGGCACGCCGCTGCCTGGCGAGGCCAATCTATGATTGTTTCATCGAGATGTCTAGATGCTTTCCTGAATCGAGCCATCTTTTGCTCGACAGAGCGAAAGATGGTCTGCGGCAGGCCTGGACCGCTGATTCGGTTGGGGGCAACGGGCGGCGAAACGTCCGGCACGGGGTCCCCTCGGCGGAGAGGAGCAGGCCGACGACGTCTTCTCGACTCGCTGGACGTCACGCTCACCCCTGCCGACCTGGCCGACCTCGACGCGATGAGCGCCCCGCCGGTCGCGTACCGTCTGGCTTCGGCCAAGGTGGCATCCGGCCGCCTCTCACAGCAGCCCGTGAACCGCACACCCCGCGGTGACTGCCGCAACGGCGTATGTCAATGCGTTTTCGGTCGACCGAGGAGGCTCGCCCAGCGTTGGCGGCCGAGTACTGCTACCTACCCGAATCTTGTTGGGATCACGTCAGTGGCTGCTGCGGCCGGCAACCGCCTCCGCTCGCGTGTGCACCTGCAGTTGCGCCGAAGTGAACCTGATCACACGGTGAACGCATAGACCTAAACCTTGCCTGAGGTATTAGCGTGAGGAAATGACCACGGTGCAGATCAACGAACAGACACGCAAAGCCGAAATTGAAGCGATCAGGCAGGTAGTATCCACCGTCGAACGCGCCCAGAACAACGAGCGCCCTGATGAGTTCGTCAGCCTGTTTCGCGCCGACGCGATCTGGACAACTGGTCACGGCAAGCGGCTGTTCGGCCGCGAGGCGATCTCGGCATTCACCCGTCAGGTGCTTCCTGGCGGGATGCGGGACACCAGCGTGACGTTCGACATCGAACACGTGCTGTTCATCCGCCCCGACGTCGTCGCTGTCAAGGTTCGCCAGGTATATCAGACGCCCGACGGCCAAGATGTCGGCACCCCGATGTTCGTCATGGCCAAAGAGGATGGGCAATGGCGTCTCACCGCATGCCAGAACACCAGCGTGCTCAACGACGAGTAACCCCAGGCCAAACGACGAGCTACAACCATCGCCCTTGGTGCTGATGTCGCATCGCTGTCCTCTTTCTGCGGGGCGGAGGAGTCATGCGCGGCAGACCGGCTCGTCCGGTCTTCCCCAGGCTGGAGCTGGGTTCGTCCGGAACGGTGGGCACCCAAGGTCGGGTGCCCACCGCCACCGAGGTCACTGAATCCGCAGGAAGTTGCCCTTGTACTGGGATCCGTTCCAGGTTCCGCCGTTCGCGTTGAGCTGGTAATTCGTGGTGCCGGACAACGGTGCAAGTTCTTCGAAGTCGGTGTACTGCTCTCCGTTGATCTTGAAGGTGACGTGCACCCGGGCTCCATAGATGAATCGCGGATCGGTCCGGTTGATGGTCACCACGGCGGGGCCTGCCGAGCTACTCGCGGTCTTGAGCAGGTTTCCGACCCACTTGTTGCCGTCCCGGGTCGCACCGTTGCCGTTCAGGTTGAGCGCGGTGGAGTCGTTGAAGGTGCCGACGTCCTCGTGGTCGTCGTGCCACTCGTCGTTGATCAGGAATTCCGTCCGCACCTGCAGGTCGGTGATCGTGCGGGTGTCGGTCTTGGTGATCTTGACGACGTCCGGGGTCTCGGCGCCCGTGACCCGCAGCAGTGCGACGCCGTGTCCCGGGACGCTCACGGAGTAGCCGCCGGTGTGCGTTCCCCGGTCGGCCCTGTCATGCAGGTCCCGCACGGTGGCCGACCCGGTGCCGAGGCCAATGTCGCGCCAGTCGACCCGAATCGACTTCGCGGAGGTGGACCGATTCCACAGCGCGACAGCGCGGACGCCATTGCCCTGCAACTTCTTCGACCAGACCTCCGTGTCGCCGATGTCGCGGATCTTACGGCCCTGCACCCCCAGCGGGTCCTGGTCGACCGCGATCACCTCGGGGTTCAGCAGGATCTTCCTCGTCGCGGCGTTCATCGACGTCAGGTCGTTGCCGGCGATCAGGGGTGCGGCCATCAGCGCCCACATGCTGAAGTGCGTCTGGTACTCGGTGTCGGTCATCCCGAGGCCACCGCCGTCACCGTTGCCGTAGTTGCCGACCTGCAGCATGTCCGGGTCGTTGAAGAACCCGGGGTGGGCGTACATCGCGAAGGCGTTGTTCTTGTCGATGGCCTCGTCGACAGGCGTGAACTCAGTCTGCGAGTTGCGCGTGTAGTCGTCCATGACGTCGCCGGTGCTACGGGACATGTTGCCGGTCTTCGGAGCCCACGACTTGAAGCCCCAGGCGCAGATACTGAGGATGATGTCACGGCCGCTGGCGTCGAGCGCGTCGCGCATCGTCTCGTACTGCGTCTTCTGGTCCAGCGTCGCGTGGCAGTTGTCGTACTTGAGCAGGTCGACGCCCCACGACGCGTACGACCGGGCGTCCTGGTATTCGTAGCCTTGCGAGCCGGGCCTCTCGGCACAGGTCTGCGTCCCGCGGTCGGAGTAGACGCCGAATTTCAGCCCCCGGGCGTGCAGGTAGTCGCCGAGCGCCTTCATGCCACTCGGAAACCTCTCCGGGTCCGCGACGATGTTGCCGGAACTGTCCCGACTGGTCTGCCAGCAGTCGTCCAGGTTGACGAACTTGTAGCCGGCGTCGCGCATTCCGGTGCTGACCAGCGCATCGGCCTGCTTCTTGACGACGTTCTCATCGATGTTGCATTGGTAGTAGTTCCAGCTGTTCCAGCCCATCACGGGCGTGCGCCCCAACCCGTTCTCGATGGCAGCGGCGGGCTGGGTGCCGGCGTCGACCACCGCCGCGAGGGTGCTCACCAGGGCGGTCAGTGTCAACAACGCTGCCAAGCGCGGTTTCCGGTGTCCGTGGCGACTTTTCACAAGGGCTCCTTTGTCGGGCAGGAAGGGGCAGGGGACGGCAGAGGGGGGCATGCGGCTCGACCGCCGGAGTCGATGAGCGTTTCGACGGCTCCGAGTGTTTTGATCAGACAGATGTGTCTCTGGTCCGTGGCGGCATCGGTCACATCGCGGGCGTCAAGCGCGCGACCACTTCTGGTTGCCGCCGCCGTTGCAGGGCCAGAGTTGCAGCAGGGTGCCGTTGGCCGTTGCCGCGCCGGTCGCGTCCAGGCACTTGCCGGAGGCGACGCCGACGATGGTGCCGTCGGCGTTGATGTTCCACTGCTGGTGGGCGCCGCCGTTGCAGTCGAAGATGGTGACTCCCGCGCCGTCGGCGGTACTCGCGCTGTCGACCTCCAGGCATTTGGTGCCGTACACCCTCAGCTCCCGTGATGCCGTCGCCGCCCAGGCCTGGTTGGCGCCGCCGTTGCAGTCGAAGAGCTCGACGCGGGTCCGGTTGGTCTGGCTGTTGAAGGGCACGTCGACGCATCGCCCGGACGCCTGGCCCCGCAGGACGCTGCCCGTGTCGGACCCGCAGGTGGTCAAGCCGGTGGTGTAGGGGCAGACGACCGAGGCGAAACCGCCACGCTCCAGCATCGCCACGGACAGGCTGGCCGTGTTGGTGACGACCCTGGTCTCGCGTACCAGCGCCGAGTTGGACCCGTCCCGGACGGTCTCCAGAAGCCACTGACCACCGCCGAGGAAGTTCAGTGGCGCCGAGTAGGTCCTGGCGGATTGGGCGTTGATCCCGCCGACGTACCACCTTCCGCCGTTGCGGCGGGCGAGGTACGCGTCCTGACCGGGTCGGCCGCCGAGCACTCGGGTTTCGTCCCAGGCGGTGGGGATCTGGTTGAGGATGCGCAGTGCCTCGGGTCGGGCCTCGTAGCTTTCGGGGTTGTCACCGAGGTGCTGCCAGCCGGACTCGAAGACGATCGACGTGGCGAGCTCGTGTGCGGGGGTGGTGTCGCGGTTGTACGGGCTGAACACGACCGGGGTGTAGTCCATGCTCGAGATGACGTTGCGAGTGAACGGCAGGATGGTGTTCTTCGTCGCTCGCAGGTACTGCTCGGCGCCGTGTACCGCTTCGGCGGTCAGCACATGCGGCCAGGTGCGTTGCATGCCGCGCGGGGTGGCCGAGCCGTGGAAGTTGACCATGAGCTGCAGTTCGGCGGTACGGGCGAGGATCGCGTCGTACCACTGCAGGGTCGGTTGGGTGAACTCGTAGCTGAAGTCGACCTTGATGCCGGCCACTCCCCAGCTCTGGATCCGTGGCAGCCATGTCTCACGCTGCGCCGCGGTCCAGAGGCTGGACGAGTTGAACCACAGGATCACCTGCACGCCCTTGGACCGGGCGTAAGCGGTCACGGCGGGCGCCCAGCTCTCCTGCCAGCCTTCATCGATGAGCACGTAGCCCCAGCCGTTACGCGCGGCGAAGTCGATGTACTGACGCTGCCGGCTCTCGCTGGACGGGCTGGAGTGTTCGGTCAGCCAGGACCAGGCCACGGTGTCGGGCCGGACCCAGGATGGGTTGTTCACCCGTGACGGCGCCGAGAGGTCGTCGACGATCGTCGACTGCGTGACCGTGGCCAGACTACCGACGGCCGCGGTGCGCCACGGCGTCGACAGCGGCAGGCTCGTGGTCACGGTCGAGCTGTCCAGCGAGGTGCCGTAGGTCCCCGACCCGACGGAGTGCGTCAGGCTCGCCCCCGCGTACCGACCGTCGAGGTTGGTCTCGGCGAGCAGCGCGAAGCTCCCGCCGGCTTCGAACAGCGCCGGCACCCGGAAGGTGCCGGCGGCCGCTGCACCCGCGGTCGTCTGAACCGGATACCCCTGGTCCTCGCGGTGGGCGGGCAACAGCCAGGCATTCGAGGACGTCGGCACGGTCCAGGACGAAGCCTCCCGGCGCACGGTGACCGAGCCGCTGCCGGGCAACACGTACCGGTAGGCGGCACCGGAGTTCGAAGCGCGAACCACAACGTCCAGCCGCGCTCCCCCGGTGCCGCTGAACGACAGTGTCGCCTCGTTGTAGACAGTCGACCGGCTGCGCTGCTTCCCGGTCGTCATCGTGTAGGCCTCGGTGACCGTGCGGTCGGCACGGCCCAGGAACGTGAGGTTGCGGGTCAGGTCGGCGGTGCTGGTCTCGACGCCGATGGCGGACGGGGACAGCACGGTACGGCCCTGACTGGCGACGGCGAACGACAGTGTGCCGTTGTCGTTCAGGACGACCTGGGCCGCGATGGGCGACGTGGTGGACGGGCCGTTGACCGTCCAGGTGGTGGCGGCAGAGGCGGGTGCGGGGGTGGCAGCGAGGGTCGCCGCTGACAGCACGAGCGCCAGGGCGCAGCGCAGCGCCGCGGGTCGACGCTTTCCTTCACGCATAGGGATGCCTTTCGAGACTGGGGGGCGCCGTCGAGGGGGGTGCACAGAGCCGACATCGCGGACGGAAGGCGGGGCCTCCACCGAGAAACCGAAGCCCCGGTGATGTTGAAACACGTGCGTTGATGCTTGATTGTGTTCACATAGAACAACGTCAGTCTGATGATGTCAAGGGAAGGGGATCACCTGGTGGTATTGCCGACTAACTAAATAGCGAGAAAAACGACGCACCCACGGCTGCGCATATCGGACTCACAAGTCTGCAGCTCGGTGAAATGTCGCGATGACCGATGTGAGAATTTGTTGGAAGTGGCAGCCGGATTTCGTTTCCATCATTCGCGCGCCCGGCGCCGACGGCTTGGTGCGCCGCTCGGGCGGCCGAGATGAAGCCACACATGCCTGTGCCGCGCACGGCCTGGGCGGTCGGACGGTAAGCCACTCGGCAGGTTCACATCGTCGCGCCTGGTCCCCGCCCTCAGATACCGCCACCGCGCCACCGACCGGACAGGCGTGGCCTACTGGCCGGGTCCGGCCGGCGGCTCCGGTCGCGCGGGGCCGGTGGTAGCGCGCACGATCAGACGGGTCGGCAGGGACGTACGTGAACCGCCCGATCTCTCGCGCTCATTGAGTCGGTCGACGAGCAGGTCGATGCCCACCCGGCCGCACTGGTCCTTCGGCTGGCTGACGGTCGTCAGCGCGGGGGTGACGAGGGCCGAGGCCGGAATGTCGTCGAAACCGATGATGCTGATGTCGTCGGGCACCTTGACCCCGCGGGCGGCGAATCGGCTGATGAGGCCCAGTCCGATCATGTCGTTGTAGGCGATGACCGAGGTGACGGAGGCGGCCAGGACCAGGTCCGCGCTGGCGACGCCGCCCTCGAAGTCGGGCGACACGTTGCCCGTCTCGACTGCCTCGAGGCCCATGCTGGCCGCGACGAACCGGACGGCGCGAAGCCGTTCTCGGTTGACCCACGAGGTACGAGGGCCGGCAACGTAGGCGACGCGGCGGTGGCCGAGCGCGGCGAGATGGGCGAGCGCCTGACGGATGCCGTCGGCGTTGTCGAAGATGATGGACGGCAACTGGCCGACCCGGCGGTTGAGCAGGACCACCGGGACGTCGTCGCACACGGAGCGCAGTTCGTCGTCACTGGCGCGGGGTGCGCAGAGCACAAAGCCGTCGACCTGTTTGGTCAGCGTCCGGATGAGGTCTATCTCGGTGGCGGGATCCTCGTCGGAGTCGGCCAGAAGCACCGACAGCCCGAGCTCGCGGGATCGGCGCTGGGCGGCCTTGACCACGCCCGGAAAGAACGGGTTGGCGATGTCCGGCACCACGAACCCGATGGTGCCGGTACGTCCGGTGCTAAGGCCTCGGGCGATGCGGTTCGGGTGATACCCGAGCTGTGCGACGACCCGCTCCACCCGCTCCCGGGTCTCGGGCCGCACCTGGTCCGGCGCGGCGAGCGTGCGGGACACAGACGACTGGGAGACCCCGGCCAGCCGGGCGACGTCCTTGATCGTCGCCGCCATGCACCACTCCTCCCGTAGATCCTTTCTGGAACCGGTTCCAGATATTGTCAGTCTTGATCCGGCAGGCAGACGTTAACACAGGCGTGCGTCGATGTTAAAGCGCCAGAAAAACCATGTGTTGACAAAGCCGAAGCGGCGGGATCAGTCTGGAACCGGTTCCGGTGCGCTCCGTCCACAACCCTCGCCTGGGACCAACCCACCCCCAACTGTTGCGCGCCTCTCCGAGGCGGCCACCGGCGGACGAGCCGGCGGTCCTCAGCACGTCGCTCCGCGCAACGGGTTCGCCCGCACCTCGAGGAGAGTCGATGCGATGAAGAGAAGAAGCGTGCTCGGGATGGCCGCCGGTCTGTCGATTGGCACCGTCGCCGCAGCGCCGGGACGGGCTGAAGCGGCACCCGGAGAACAGCTGGGCAACTACGCCTCTCACCTGACGGATGCCCGCAGCGTCACCGTCACCAGCGTCACGGGTCAGCGGTTGAGGATCACCGCGTACGGCAACCAGATCGTCCGGGTCCGCGCGGTCCGCAGCGGGGAGACGTTCTTCGCCGACACGCGGTACGAGATGGTGGTGCCCGCCAACCACGCGGGCATGGGCGGCAGCCTGAGCGTTAGCGACTCCGGCGCCACCCTGACGGTCCTCACCGGCGCGGCGGACGGCATCCGGATCGTGCTGCAGAAGAACCCGCTGCGGCTGGAGTTCTACCACCGCGCTACCGGTGCCCTGCTGGCGAAGGAGGACGCGACCCAGAGCATCGCCTGGGGCGGAACCAACAACAGCGTCGTCACCGAGGCCTTCGTCCCGCCGCCCGTCGACGAGCACTTCGTCAAGGCGGGGCACGGAATGTACGGCCGCTCGCCTCGGATCGACCGGACCGGCGACGTCGTCTCACACAACTACGGTGCCGGAAACGATGACCAGGCGCCCGCCATCGTGCCGCTCTACCTGTCGACCAAGGGATACGGCGTCTTCTTCAACACGACCTTCGACACCACCTTCTCCTTCGCCAGCGGCACCGGCAAGAACTACGCGTTCTCAGCGGACGACCATGGCACCGCCGGCGTACGGCCGCAGATGGACTACTTCCTCATCAACGGCCCGCAGTTCGCGAAGCTTCTCGACCGGTACACCCAGCTGACCGGGCGCCCGCGCCTGCCGCAGTTGTCCATCTTCGGCCTGCACATGTCCGACAAGACGTTTCCCGGCGTCAGCGACCAGAGCTGGTGGCGGACGAAGATCACCCAGCATCGCAGCGCCGGATTCCCCTTTGACCACCAGGTCAACGACAACCGCTGGCGGGCCGGCTCCGGCGGGTGGAGCGGCTCGTGGTTCGAGTTCGACCCCGGACGATGGCCCGACCCCGCCGGCTACGAGGCGTGGGCCGCGGCCAACGGCGTGACGGTCACCTTGGACTACAACCGCAACAACTCGAGCCGCATGGCCGGCTGGGTCGGCGGCCCACCGCCCGGCTACAGCTTCAAGGCCTCCGACCTCACCCGGGTGTCGGACAACGGATCGGTGCCCGACTGGAGCAATCCCGCCACCCGTGCCTGGGTCTGGAACGTCTTCTGGTCCAAGGCCCTGGACCCCGCCTTGGGCTATCCCTGCGACGGGCTGTGGCTCGACGAGACCGACCAGATGGGCCCCATCCCGTTCAACGCCGACACCGCAAACGGCAGGAAGTGGTCGGAGCTGCGCAACGCGTACTTCTTCTACCTGCTGAAGGGCGTCGGCGAGGAAGGATGGGACCCGCAGACGGCCGGTCACATCGGCGCCGCCAAGCGCCCGTGGACCTGGAGCCGCAGCGCGTCGGCCGGACAACAGCGCTACGGTCACTACTGGACCGGCGACATCGCCTCCACCTACGACGAGATGCGGCAACAGATCAGGGGCATGCTGACCGGCGGGCTGGGCGGCTTCCCGTACTCCAACGTCGACGGCGGAGGATTCCACGGCGGCGCCGGCGGGCTGATCTCCGAGCCGTTCTATCGGAACTGGCCGGCCGCCTGGTCGAGCCTGTCACCAATCTGGCGGCCACACGGCCAATCCAACACCGCCACCCAGGGGCCGGTAGCCTCCCGCTGGCCGCTCGACCAGAGCCCGATCATCCAGGCGGACTTCCGCAAGTACGGCGAGCTGCGCTACACCCTCCTGCCGTACATCTACAGCCTCGCCCACGAGGCCGCCGCCACGGGGATGCCGATGGCCCGGGCGATGGTCATCGACTACCAGAGCCGGCCCAACGCCTACGCGCACGATCTGCAGTACATGTGGGGGCCGTCGCTGCTCGTCGCGCCGGTGACATCGGACGGCGGGGCCACCCAGAACGTCTGGCTGCCCGCCGGCGCCACCTGGTACAACTTCTGGGCCGACATCAAGCACGTCGGCACGGACTCGGCCGACCTGCCCTACGTCACCCGCACCGGCGAGATCATCCTGTTCGTGAAGGCCGGCGCGATCCTGCCGAAGTACCCCTACGCGCAGAGCACGGCGTTCCTGAGCAAGCGGCAGCTGGAGCTGGAGATCTACGCCGGCGCCGACGGCAGCTTCAACCTCGTGGAGGACGACGGCACCACCGAGTCCTACCGGGTCACCGGTGCCAGGAGCACCACCGCGCTGACCTACACCGACGCCGCTACCAGAACCACCATCGCGCACCCGCAGGGAACGTACGCCGGCGCGCCTGCCGCACGCCGCTACGTCGTGCGCATCCACGGGCTGACCAGCCCGGTCGGCATGCGGGTCAACGGCGGCGGCACCCTACCTTCCTACAACAGCGAGGCCACCGCCATCACCAGCGGCGGCGGCACCGTCTGGGATGGGACGAGGAAGATCCTGTCCGTCGTCACCCCGTCCATCCCCAGCGTCGTCGGCGGCGGCGTGGCCGCCACGGTCGAGCCGAGCGGATCAGCCTTCCCCGCCGCCACCGGCGGCACCGTCTACCAGGCGGAACTGGCCCTTGTCAGCCGGGGCGTCATCGACACCCGCCATCCGGACTACACCGGGACGGGCTTCGTCGACTTACCCGACTCCTCGGCCACCGGTGCCTACATCCAGTGGACGGTCGCCGTCCCCGCCGCGGGCACCAGGACACTGACGATCCGATACGCCAACGGCTCCGGCGCCAACCGTCCGCTCGCGATATCGGTCAACGGCGCCACCGTCAACAGCGCCCTGCCGTTCAACCCGACCGGCTCCTGGAGCACCTGGAGCACCACCTCGTTCACCGCGTCCCTGCCGGCCGGCAGCCAGATAGCGGTCCGGGCAACCATCACCGGCTCCAGCGGGGCGAACATCGACAGTCTGACCATCACCTGAGCGGCATGATCGGCTGATTCGGGTCGCTCCAGGTCCAAACACCGGCACAGTAAGACGACCCGGTCACCGGGGCGATGGCGGACTCAGGAGCCGCCTCGCCACGGTGGCCGGGTCGTTGCCGGCCAGGCACTTCTGCCGGCTTACCGGCAGGTAGCGGTGGTCGCAGCAAGCCAGGGCGCCACACCACCGATCTCAGCACGGTCGTCCAACAGGGACATCGGCAACCGGTCGGGCTACCGAGGACAGCGCTGCGGCCCGATCGACACCATGGCCGGTCGGGCCGCACGCACTGCTTGTTACGTAGGTCGCCTCGCCTAGCCCAGCGTCCAGGTCACCGTGTCGATGACGGTCGCACCGTCGATGGTCGCGGTCACCTGGACCGTGTTGGCCCCGGGTCGCAGCGTCACTCCGGTCCACTTGAAGATGTGGTCGGTGCTACTCCGCGAGCCCAGTGACGTGCCGTTGAGGGTGGCAGAGACGCTTGAGGCGTTGGAATAGACCTTCAGTTCCGTCGCGGCGGTGCTGCGCTGAGTCCAGCGCCGGCTGGTGATGTAGAGCGTGGGACTTGCCGACCAGCTGGCCTTGTAGAAGTGGAACGCGTCCTTGCGGGTCAACCGGTCCCGGGTCACCAGGCCCTTGTCGTTGATGCCGGGCTGGCCGCCCTCGTTGCGGGCGTCGGAGGCGAAGTCGAACATGTTCCACACGTAGCTGCCCCAGATGTACTCGCGGGCGTCGAGCTGCTTCCACGACGCCTCGTGCAGCAGCGCCTGGTATTCCTCCGGGTGGTTCGGACCGCCGGCGTTCGGCCGGCCCGGGTTGAGGGCGTGCTGGGTGGTGCTGGCGCCGGCGCCGTATTCAGACAGGGCGATCGTCCGGGTCGGGTTGGCCGCGTGCAGGCTGTCGAGGTAGCCACCGAGGTCGTTGTACGAGCCCTGGTACCAGCCGTAGTACTTGTTGTAGGCGCTGGCCTCGGCATGGCTGTTCACGGCACCGGTGTCACTGACGCAGCAGCTGGCGTAGACCGAGACACGGTCCGGGTCCTCGCTGTCGACCAGACCCGCCAGCTGATCCAGCAGCGCGTTGGTGGTGGCGTTGTCGGAGCGTTGTTCGTTGCCGATGCCCCAGAAGACGATCGAGGGGTGGTTGTAGTTCTGCCGGATCAGCTCGGTCAACTGCTGGCGGGTGTTGGCCCTGAAGGCGGCCGAGTCGGTGATGTTGTCGACGAGCGGGATCTCCGCCCAGACGACCAGCCCGCGTTCGTCGGCGAGTTGGTAGGCCTTCTGATCGTGCTGGTAGTGCGCCAGGCGTACCGTGGTCGCGCCGATCTCCCGGACCAGGTCGAAATCCTGGGTGTGCTGGGCGTCATTGACGGCCCAGCCGGCGCCGGCGCGGTCCTGGTGCAGGTTGACACCGTGCAGGTCCAGCTCGCGGCCGTTGAGGGTGAAGCCGGTGTCGGCGTCGACGGCGAACGTCCGCAGCCCGAGTGGTTCGGTGACGACGTCGGTGACCCGGTTCGCGGCGACGTCAAGGATCTCGACGTTCGCCTTGTACAGGTACGGGTCCGTGAGCCCGTCCCATCGCCTCGGGTTGGCGATGGTGACGGTCTGGGTGACGTTGACGCCGGTGGACCCGCCCACCGTGCGCGCCGGCAGGGACTGGTCGGCCACGACGGTCCCGTTGGCGTCGGTGATCACGGTGCGGACCACGACGGAGCGGCTGGAGGCGTTGTTGTTGAACAGCTTCGTCGTCACGTCGACCGTGGCCGAGGTCGCGGTGACCGACCGCTGGCGCAGGTACACGCCGGGGCCGGCGGAATCCAGCATCTGCACGGTGAGGGGGTCGACGACGTGCAGGCTGACATTGCGGTAGATGCCGCCGGAAAAGGTGTAGTCGGCTGACAGCGGTGCGACGGAGGAGTTGTGGGCGTTGCTGACCCGCACCGCGATCACGTTGTCCTGCCCCACTCTGAGTGCCGAGGTGGCACCGAAGCGGAATCGGGCGTAGCCACCGTTGTGCTGGCCGAGGTGAGTGCCGTTGACCCAGACGTCGGCGACCTGGTTGGCCCCGGCGAACTGCAGGAAGAGCATCTTTCCGGCAAAGCTGGCCGGGATGGCGTAGTGCCTGCGGTACCAGCCGACGCCGCGGTAGTAGTTGTTGCCGCCGTCGGCGCCGTCGGCAGCGTTCCAGGTGTGCGGAACGTTGAGCTGCTGCCAGGCGCTGTCGTTGAACGTGGTGGCTTCGGCGCCGGCCGCATCGCCCTTGAGGAACCGCCAGCCGGTGTTGAGGTCGACCCGCTGACGCAGGGACGGCGGCGTGTAGGTGGCGGCGGACGCGGGCGGGGGCACGAGCACGATGCCGGCGACGATCACGAGGATCGCTGTGAGCAGTGCGACGAAACGGTTGTTGTTCGGCATGTTCACTCCCTGCCTTCCTTAGACGGTGGTGGCGGTACGCGTCGCACCGGTGAGACCGCGGCGAGACGGCGCGTTACAGGAGCTTGGCGGCGTGTTCGATGAGCATTTCCCGCCAGACGGGGTCGGGCGCTTCCGGGAACACCTCCCTGACCGCGAGGAGGGCGTCGACGAGGGCGCTGGGGGTGTCGCGCCCAGCGGCGGCCATCGCGAGCCGGGCGGCGAGCGGGTCCTGGACGGTGTCGCGGGTCGCGACGTACACCATCCAGGCAGCGACGGCGAGGGCGACCCAGTAGGGCGTCCCGCCCGCAGCGAGGCGGTCTCTGGCCGTGTCGAGCAGCCGGATCGGCAGCTTCAGCGAGCCGTCGGCGGCGACCTGGTTGGTGCGGTGGCCGAGCGCCGGATCGGCGAACCGGAGCAGGATGGTGCGTTGGTAGTCCTCGACATCGAACCCGTCCGGCAGGGTCAGGGTCGGCACCGCGTCTTCGGCCATCAACCGCCGGGCGGCGTCGGCGAGCACCGGATCCGTCATGGCGCGGGCGATGGTGTCGTGCCCGGAGAGGGCACCGGTGTAGGCGAGCAACGAGTGGGCCGCGTTGAGCAGCCGCAGCTTCGCGGCCTCGTACGGGGCGACGTCGGTGGTGAACACCGCCCCGGCGCGTTCCCAGGCCGGCCGGCCAGCGGCGAAGACGTCCTCGACGGTCCACTGGCTGAACGGCTCGGACACGACCGCACCGGCGTCGTCGAAGCCGAGCAGCCGGGACACCTCGTCGAGGTCCACGATGGCGGTCGACGGCACGATCCGGTCCACGACACAGGACGGGAAGGCGACCTCGGTGTCGATCCAGGCGGCGAGCGGATCACCGACGGCGGTGGGCAGCGCGGCGCAGAAGTCCCGCACGAGGCGGCGGACCGTGGCGCCGTTGGCGGGCAGGTTGTCGCACGGCAGGATGCTCAGTGGGCCGGCGTCACCGCGGCGTCGGAGCTCCAGACCGGCGGCCAACTGCCCGACGACGGTGCGGGGCCGGTCGCGTCCGAACCGGGCCAGGTCGGCCTGGATCAGAGGGTCCCGCAGGTCGAGGCCGCCGCCGCGGAACCGGTAGCCCTTCTCGGTCACGGTCAGCGTCACCAGCCGGATCGTCGGGTCCGCGATCCGCTCCGCGGCCCCGGGTCCGTCACTGGGCGCGCGGGCCTCCAGGATCGAGCCGACGACGCGCAGCGGCCCGGCCCGGTTGCCGCGCTCCAGGACGGTGAACAGCCCGTGCTGTGGTCCGATCTGGTCGCGGACCCTGGCGGAGCGCTGGGTGTAGGCGCTGATCCCCCAGGTCGGGTCGGACCCGAGCACGTCGTCGGTGTAGACGGCCTGATGGGCCCGGTGGAACGCGCCGAGGCCCAGGTGCACGATCCCGACCCGGACGTCGGCGGGATCGTAGGCCGGCAATCGGATGTCGGTTCTGGCACCCAGGATTGGCAGTGTCACGCGACTCAGCCTGGCTACCAACTGTGCATCGTCCCGTCTTCGAGGCGGTTCACCGGCAATGACGCCGGCCGGTACGGGTACCGCGCGGCGAGGTCCTCATCTATGTCGACGCCGAGCCCGGGTGTCTCGGACGGGTGCAGGTAGCCGCCGTCGAAGTGGTAACCGTGTGGGAAGACGGCGTCGGTCGCCTCGGTATGCCGCATGTATTCCTGCAGTCCGAAGTTCGGGATGGCGACGTCGACGTGCAGCGCGGCCGCCATGCAGACCGGGGACAGGTCGGTCGCGCCGTGCGAGCCGGACCGCACGTGGTGCAGCGCGGCCAGGTCGAAGATCCGGCGCAGGTGGGTAATGCCGCCGGCATGCACGACCGTGGCGCGGATGTAGTCGATGAGCTGCTCGCGGATGAGCTGCTCGCAGTCCCAGATGGCGTTGAACACCTCGCCGACGGCGATCGGGGTGGTGGTGTGCTGACGGATGAGCCGGAAGCCTTCCTGCAGCTCGGCCGGGACGGGGTCCTCCATCCAGGTCAGCGCGTGCGGCTCCAGGGACTTGCCGAGCCGAGCCGCCTCGATCGGGGTGAGCCGGTGATGCACGTCGTGCAGCAGCTTGAGGTCCGGGCCGAACTCGGCGCGGACCCGGGCGAACACCGACGGGATATGGTGCAGATAGCGGGCGGTGGACCACACGTTTTCGGTCGGCAGGGCGGCGTCGGCGGGCTCGTAGTACATCTTGTCGCCGGAGACACCGTAGGTGCTGGCGAGGCCGGGCACGCCGGTCTGCACCCGCACCGCGCGGTAGCCGAGCTCCACGTACGTGGCGACCTCACGCAGCACGTCATCCACTGTGGAGCCGTTGGCGTGGCCGTACACGGTGACGCCCTCGCGGGAACGACCACCGATGAGCTGGTAAACCGGCAACCCGGCGAGCTTGCCGAGGATGTCCCACAGGGCCGTGTCCACTGCGGCGATCGCGGTCATCGTGACCGGGCCGCGCCGCCAGTACGCGCCCTTGTACAGGTACTGCCAGGTGTCCTCGATCCTCGTCGGGTCCCGGCCGATGAGTTGCGGCACGACGTGGTCCGTGAGGTAGCTGGCGACGGCGAGCTCGCGCCCGTTGAGGGTGGCATCGCCGACGCCGGTGACCCCGTCGTCGGTGACGATCTTCAGGGTGACGAAGTTGCGGTCCGGGCAGGTGACGATCACCCGGGCCTCGGCGATTCTCACGTGGGATCCTCCTCCTTGACCCGGGCGACGAGCTGGGTCGGGTTGACGATCCGCAGCGCCACGACGAGCAGCACGAGCATGGTGCCGGTGTAGATGACGGCCATGGCGTCGACGGACTGCTGTGCGCGGATCCCGGCGGCGGACATGGAGTTGTAGAGGGCGACGACGAGGGTCTGCGATTCGGGGCCGGCGGTCAGGAACGTCAGCTCGAACATGCCGACGGTGCGCACCAGCACGAGGACCGACGCGGCGAGTATGCCGGGGACGAGCATCGGCGCGAGGATGCGGACGAAGACCTGGCGGGTGCCGGCGCCGCACATCCGGGCGGCGCGCTCGATGGCGGGGTCGATCTGCTCGATGAACGGGGTCAGGGTGAGAATGACGAACGGCACCGACGGCACCAGGTTCGCCAGGACCACCCCGGAGAGGTGCCCGGCGAACCCGTACTTGTAGAGCACGGTCGCCAGCGGGATGCCGTAGGTGATCGGCGGCATGAGGATCGGCAGCAGGAACAGCAGGTAGAGCACTCCACGGCCGGGGAACGCGCGGCGGGCCAGCACGTAGGAGGCGGGCACCCCGACGAGAACGGAGAGCCCGACGACGAGCGCGGACACCTGCAGGGTCGTGAGCAGCACCGGCAGCAGCCCGAAATCGCGCCATGCCTCGCCGTACCACTGGGTGGTGGCGCCCTGCGGCAGCCACGTGTCGAACCAGCTCTTGCCGAACGAACTCACGACGACGGACAGCACCAGCCCGGCGAGATTGACGAAGAAGAACCCGACGATGCCCCAGACGATCCAGGCGGCGGGCCGCGCGGCCACTTTCATCCTTTACCTCCCGTGGACCCGGTGTACAGCAGCGACCGCCAGCCCAAGACGACGGCAATGACGACCAGTTCGACGAGCCCCATGACCACAGCGATCGCGGACGCCTTGGAGTAGTCGTACTGCTCGTAGCCGGCGTGCCAGGCCGCGATCGAGATGACCCGGGTCTCCCCCGCCGGGTCGCCGACGAGGACGGCGGACGGGAACACGCTGAACGCGAGCACGAACGTCAGGCAGAACGTCGTGGCGAGGCCGGGCGCGAGCAGCGGCAGGGTGATCCGCCGGAAGCGCTGCGCCCAGCCTGCGCCGAGGGTGGCGGCGGCCTTCTCCAGGGTCGGGTCGATCCCCGACAGGTAGGAGAGCACCAGCAGGAACGCGAACGGGAAACCGGTGATGACCAGGGAGAAGAACACGCCCCAGTAGTTGTGGGTGAGCCGCAGCGGCTCCTCGATCACGCCCGAGGTCATCAGGGCCCGGTTGAACCAGCCCGTCGGGCCGAGGAAGTTCAGCAGCCCCTGCGCGGTGAGCACGGTGCCGAGCGTGATCGGCACGACCAGCACCGTGGTCAGCAGCCGTTTGCCGCGGAACCGGCCCCGCATCCGGTAGGCGATCGGCACGGACGCTCCGACGTTGAGCAACGCCACCGGCAGCGCCAGCCACAGCGTGGTCGCGATCGTGTCGCGCTCGTACGCGTCGGTGAAGAACGACCGGTATGCCGCGAACGCACCGCCTTCGGCCGGCTGGAACGACAACCCGATCCCGTAGAAGAACGGATAGATGAACAGCACCACTACGAACAGCAGTGCCGGTCCGAGCAAGAGCAACTGCCGGTCAATCCCACGCTCGGCGAGCCGATGTCGAAGCGCCACCCGCGTCCCGGTCGCGGCGGCCATCAGCCCGCTCCCCCCGCCGGGAACACCAGCAGGTCGGTCGGGTCCACCGCGAGGCGGACCTTGTCACCCGGTGCCGGTCGTTCGACGGTACGCAGGTGAAGCCGCTGCCCGGCCTCGGTAAGCACCTCGACCGCGACCTCACGACCCTGATACTCCACCACCTCGACCGTCGCGGCGAAGCCGTCGCCAACGCTTCCGTCAACCTCCGAGGCGACGAGCCGGAGCTGTTCGGGGCGGACCCCGACCGCGACCGCGTCTCCGGGCCGCACGGTGCCGACAGGGGTGCCGTGCAGTATCAGCCCACCGCCCTCGACCTGCGCCCGGTCGGCGGACACTGACCGGACCCGCATGTCGAGGAGGTTGCGGAAGCCCATGAAGTCCGCGACATGCCGGTTCACGGGCTTCGTGTGCAGCTCCTCGGGGGTCCCGACCTGCTGGACCCGCCCGGCGCGCAGCACGACCAGGCGGTCGGCCATCGACAGCGCCTCCTCCTGGTCGTGTGTGACATAGACGGTGGTGAGGCCGAGCGCCTGATGCAGCCGCCGAATCTCGGTGCGCATCTCCAATCGCAGCTTGGCATCCAGATTGGACAGCGGCTCGTCCATGAGCACCAGCGACGGTTCGAGCACGACCGCTCGGGCGATCGCCACCCGCTGCTGCTGTCCGCCGGAGAGCTGACCCGGCAGCTTGCGGGCCTGGTTCTCGAGGTGGACCAGCGCGATCGCCTCGTCGGTACGGCGGCGGATCTCCGCGCCCGGCAGCCGGCGCATCTGCAGCCCGAACGCGATGTTCTTCGCCACCGTCAGGTGCGGGAACAGTGCGTAGCTCTGGAAGACCATGCCGAAGCCGCGCTTCTCCGGCAGCAGCGTGTCCAGGCGGGCGCCGTCCTGCCAGATGCTGCCCGCAGTGAGCGGCAGCAGCCCGGCGAGGCAGTTGAGCGCGGTCGACTTGCCGCAGCCGGATGGGCCGAGCAGGGCGATGAACTCGCCGCGCTCGATCGTCAGATTAAGGTCGACAAGCGCGTCCTGCCCGCCGAAGCGGCGGGTGACGCCCTCCAGGCGCAGCTGCTGGAAGCCGGTCACTTCTTCACCTTGGCGCCGCCCACCTCGCGGTCCCACTTGTCGAACGCGGCCACGAGGGCCTTCGCGTCGAGCGGGACCTCGATCGGGTTGCCGCCGATGAGCTGGTCGTACTCGGCGCGGCCGAATTCGGTGATCGCCTTCTGACTCTCGGCCGGCGCCATCGACAGCGGGACGTCCTTGACCGCGGGACCCGGGTAGAAGTAACCCTTGTCGTACGCCTTCGCCTGCTGCTGAGGGGTCAGCATGTGCTGCAGCAGTACCAGGATCGCGGCCTGCTTGTCGGCGGAGATTCCCTTCGGCACGGCTGCGTAGTGGGCGTCGGTGACCCAGTGGAAGCCGTTGAGCGATCCGATCCGTGCCTCCTTCGGCACCTGGCCGAGCACTCGGGGGTTGATGTCCCAACCGGTCGTCGTCACGATGATCTTCGCCGAGCCGTTGGCGAGTGACTTCATCGTCTCGCTGGTGGAGGACGGGTACAGCGTCACGTACTTGTTGAGTTCGGTGAGGTACGCCCAGCTCTTCTCCCAGCCGTTGATCGGGTCCCGCGGGTCCTTGTCACCGAGCAGGTACGGCAGCCCCATGAGGAACGTTCGGCCAGGGCCGGAGTTGGCGGGCCGGGCGTACTGCACGGTGCCGGGGTTGGCCTTCGCGAACGCGAGCAGTTCCTCGGCGCTCCTCGGCGGGTTCGGCACCTTGTCAGGTAGGTACTCGATCAGGGGACCCGACGGGTAGTAGGTGACGGTGACACCTGAGTCACCGGCGAGCTTCTGCATCGCGGCGGCGCCGGGCAGGTAGTCGTTCATACCGGGCAGGCGCGACGCGTACGCCGGGAGCAACGGCTGCCAGAGTCCCTGGTCGACGCCGGCGGCGAGGCCGTCCACGCCGGTGAGCACGAGATCGATGTCGACCCGTCCGGCGTTCTGCTGCGCCTTGATCTTCGGCGCGAGCTCTGGCGCGGTCGCCTTCGAGTAGGTCACCTTGGACACGATGTCGCTGTGCGAGGACACGAAGTCGTCGATCATGCCCTGGGTGAGCTGCAGGTTTCCGGCGACGTCGAGGACGTTGAGCGTCACCGCCGACGCGGGCTTCAGCGGGAGCTCTCTAGTGGACGCCGGAGCGGGCGTGGACTTTGTCGGCGCGCCGCACCCTGCGGTCAGAGACAGGGTCAACACGGCCGCAGCTGCGATGAGCTGCCTTCGGTTGAGGGACATCATGGTTCCTCTCAAATGCACGCTATGACGAGGTGGCGGCCGGGCCCGTCGAGTGACGGACCATGAGCTGTGGAAGAAGTTCTCGCCGTGCGACAGCCGCACGGTCGGGGTCCTCGAGCAGTTGCAGCAGCAGCTCGACGCTCGAGCGGCCGAGCTGCCCATGTGGTTGAGCGACGGTGGTGAGTGCGGGGCTGACCATCTGGGACAGCACGATGTCGTCGAAGCCCACGACGCTGATCGCCTCGGGCACCTTGACGCCCCGGGTGGCGAACCAGTTGAGCAGGCCGAGCGCGACGAGGTCGTTGTAGGCGACGACTGCGGTGACGCCTGCGGCAAGGACCAGATCGGCGGCGGCGACACCTCCGGCGAACTGGGGCGCGACGTTGCCGATCTCGACCAGGTCTAGGCCTGCGGTGGCGGTCGACACGCGCAGCGCCCGGGCTCTTTCGCGGTTTGACCATGAGAGCTTGGGCCCGGCGACGTAGGCGATCCGCCGGTGACCGAGCGCGGCCAGGTGGGCGACCGCCTGGCGAATGCCTTCGGCGTTGTCGACGGTGATGGACGGGATCCGTCCGACCTTGCGGCTGAGCATGACCATCGGCACCATCGGCGTCCCGCCGACGACGGAGCGCAGATCCTCCTCGGTCATCCGCGGCGCGCAGAGCACGATGCCGTCTACCTGCTTGCTCAGGGCTTGGACCAGGCCGACCTCGACGGCCGGATCTTCGTCCGTGTCGGCGAGGAACACCGAGAAGTCCGCCTCGCGGGCCCGGCTCTGGACGCCCTTGACGACGCCCGGGAAGAACGGGTTGGTGAGGTCAGGGACGATCAGACCGATGTTGCCGGTCCGTCCGGTGATCAGCCCCCGTGCCGCACGGTTGGGCCGGTAGCCCAGGTCGGCGGCGGCCCGTTCGACCCGGACGCGAGTCTCCGGTTGCACAAGGTCCGGCGCAGTCAGGGCGCGGCTCACGGTCGAGGCCGATACGCCCGCCGCACGGGCGACGTCCTTGATCGTCACCGACATCGACGATGCTCCTTCGATCGGGTTGCAGCTCGAAGTCTGAAATCGTTTGCGCAACCTTGTCAAGGCTTTCCCGCACCAGCTCTTGACGGACGTGTGTCCTTGGCAGACAGTGATGAGAACGTTTGTGGCACGAAGCGCGAGGAGTCTTAACATTGCAACAGCTTCACCTCGATGCCGACCGCGCACTGCCGCCGGATCCCACGATCCGCACACTGGCCCGTACTGTCTACGAGACCACCCGGTCGCTGCCGCTGGTCTGCATGCACGGCCACGTCGACGCGGCGCTGCTCGCCGACGACCCGCCGTTCGGCGACCCGGCCCGCCTGCTCATCACGCCCGACCACTACGTCACCCGGCTGATCCACGCCGCCGGGGTGCCGTTGGAGGCCCTCGGTGTCGGCCCGGGTGCGGAGACGGACCCGCGCGCGATCTGGCGCACGTTCTGCTCACACTGGCACCTGTTCCGCGGCACCCCGTCACGCTTCTGGCTCATCCACGAGCTGGTTGAGGTGTTCGGCGTCAAGACCGTGCCGTCCGCCGAGACCGCCGACCAGCTCTACGAGGAGTTGTCGGAGCGGCTCGCCGCACCCGAGTTCCGCCCCCGAGCCCTGTTCGACCGCTTCGGCATCGAGGTGCTCGCCACCACCGACTCGCCGCTGGACGACCTCGACGCCCACGCTCGTCTCGCCGCCGACGGGTGGGGCACACGGGTGATCCCGACGTTCCGCCCCGACGCCCTGGTACACCTCGACCGACCCGGCTGGACCGCCGACGTGACCACGCTGGGCCGCCGATCCGGCATCGACACCAGCGACTACGACGGCTACCTGGAGGCGCTGCGCAGCCGTCGCCGGGCGTTCGTCGCCGCTGGCGGGCTCGCCACCGACCACGGCCATCAGACCGCCGACACCACCCCTGTCTCCGACGCCACCGCCCGCCGGATCTACGCCGACGCACTGGCCGGACGCTGCACGGCGGCCGATGCGGCCGCCTTCGCCGCACACATGCTGTTCCAGATGGCCGCGATGTCCTGCGACGACGGTCTCGTCATGCAACTACACCCCGGTGTGCTGCGCAACCACCACGACGAGGCCTTACGGCGCTACGGACCGGACCGCGGCTTCGACATCCCGATCGCGGTCGAGTTCACTCAGGCGCTGCGGCCCCTGCTGCAGGCATTCGGCCGGCACCCCGCCCTGCGCCTGGTCCTCTTCACCGTTGACGAGAGCGTCTACAGCCGCGAGTTGGCGCCGCTGGCGGGTGTCTATCCGTCCGTCCTGCTCGGCGCGCCATGGTGGTTCCTGGACAGCCCCGACGGTCTACGCCGGTTCCGCTCCACGGTGACCGAGACCGCCGGCTTCTACAACACCGCCGGCTTCGTCGACGACACCCGAGCGTTCGCGTCGATCCCGGCCCGACACGACCTCGCCCGCCGCATCGACGCCGGCTACCTCGCAGGCCTGGTCGCCGAACATCACCTGGACCTGGACGAAGCGATCGAGACGGCCGCCGACCTCGCCTACAACATCCCGAAGCGGGTCTACAGCCGCTCCTGACCTCTCCTACCAGCGTCGCGTTCCAACTCGGCTTCTGCGTCTTCGTGCTCAGCAACTACATGAGGGTCCTGCCGAAGGAACTCGACGAGGCCGCGGTCGTCGACGGCGCGGGCGTGTGGACCAGGTTCTGGCGACTCACCCCGCCGCTGTGCCGCCCCGCTCTCGCGAACCTGCAGGGGCAGTTCGTGGCCAACCAGAACATGATCGCCGCGGCCGCCCTGATCGCCGCGATCCCGACCCTCATCGTCTACCAGTGATGAGTGCGGAAACCAGGTGCCGTCCTCAGGGGTGCCGTCATCCGCAGTGGATGGCAGTCGAGGCCGTGACCGGGATCGAACCGGCGTACGCGGTTTTGCAGACCGTTCCCTCACCACTCGGGCACACGACCAGGCAGAAGCGCCCGCGGAGGGAATCGAACCCCCGACACCCAGCTCCGGAAGCTGGTGCTCTGTCCCCTGAGCTACACGGGCATGCGTGGGAGTGGAGAGATTCGAACTCCCTGAGCGCGAACGCACCGGGGTTACAACCCGGCCCACCTCACCATCGGTGGCGCACTCCCTTGGGGTGACTGGAGGGTGCTGACCCCTCGTCCTCCGGTGCCACAAACCGGCGCTCTACCGCTGAGCTACAGCCACAACTTCGGCCTGAAGGCCAGTGCCCGCGGAAGGTGTCGAACCTCCGACCCCCTGGGTGTGGACCAGGTGCTCTCCCGTTGAGCTACGCGGGCATGCGCGGAAGGGGTGGGATTCGAACCCACGAGGAGGCTTCCGCCCCCTACACCGTTTCCAACGGTGTCCCCGAGACCGCCGGGACCCCTCCATTGCTCCGACGACTGGACTCGAACCAGTACCTGTACGGATTAACAGTCCGCTGCCCTACCGATTGGGCGACGCCGGAATGGTCGCGCGTGCGGGACTCGCACCCGCTTCACCAGCTTGAAAGGCTAGGGCCGACCCACAACCGAACGCGCGTCTGCGTACCCCGAGCTGGTGTCGAACCAACGGCCTTCGGCTTGTCGAGCCGACGCTCTCCCGCTGAGCTACCGGGGCGGGAGCGGGGGCGGGATTCGAACCCGCGATGTCCGGCTTATGAGGCCGGCGAGGACGACCGAACTCCTCTACCCCGCAAGTGCCGCCGAAGGGAATCGAACCCCCGCAGTCCGGATTAAAAGTCCGGAGCCCGGCCATCAGGCGCCGGCGGCATCGTGCTGCGCCCCGCGCTGGACTCGAACCAGTGACACCCGCTTTAGGAGAGCGGTGCTCTGTCCGCTGAGCTGGCGGGGCAAGTTGGTACGCCGCCGGAGGATCGAACTCCGGTCCCCGGATTAAGAGTCCGGTGCTAAGCCACTCAGCTAGCGGCGCTTGGCGGTGAGGGAGGGAGTCGAACCCCCAAGGCCTTGCGACCCTGTCCGCTTTCGAGGCGGCGCCCGTCACCTATCGGGTGGCCTCACCATGAGTCGGGATGGCCGGGCTCGAACCGACGGCCTCCGGTCCCCCAGACCGGCGCGCTACCGACTGCGCTACATCCCGATGCGTGCCCCCGGCGCGATTCGAACGCGCGACCCCCAGATCCGTAATCTGGTGCTCTATCCGCTGAGCCACGGGGGCATCGTGTCGTCGGAGGGAGTTGAACCCACGATCTCTGCGTTATCAGCGCAGTGCCTTAACCAGCTTGGCCACGACGACATGGCGGAGAGGGAGGGATTCGAACCCTCGGCGGTGTTACCCGCTCCGCGTTAGCAACGCGGTGCCATCGGCCGGACTAGGCGACCTCTCCATGGCGCTGACGGCGGGACTCGAACCCGCGACCGCCTCGCTGACAACGAGGTGCTCAAGCCGCTGAGCTACGCCAGCATGGGACCGGCCAGCAGCCGGTGAGTGGAATCGGGCGGAATCGAACCGCCGGCCTCTGCATTGCAAAAGCAGCGCTCTACCAACTGAGCTACGACCCCATCGCGCGGCCGTCCGGAGTCGAACCAGTTCTCCCTGGGTCCCCAGGGCGGCGGCTCCACTCCCCTTCGGCCTTGCGTGCGCTCGGGGGGAGTCGAACCCCCACGCCTTTCGGCACACGGGTCTGAGCCGTGCGTGTCTACCTGAGTTCCACCACGAGCGCGTGGTGCCGACGCCCGGTGTCGATCCGGGGGCCCTCCGGTTATGAGCCGGATGCTCTGCCGTTGAGCTACGTCGGCATGGAGAGCCAGCGGGGCGGCTCGAACGCCCTACCTCGCCCTTACGAGGGGCGCGCACCGCCAGTCGTGCTGCGCTGGCACGGCCCGGCGGGTCCTCGCGAGCCGGGACGGTGCCGCCGGTTCGCCGACGGATCACCGGCAGGGGCGCGACAAATCTGCCTTCTCCCTGGCGTCCTCGCCTGCGAGGGGACGCGCCCGAGTGTGGAGCCGGCGGCCGGACTCGAACCGGCTGCCTCCGAGTTACAAGGTCGGTGCTCTGGCCCGGTGTGAGCTACGCCGGCTTGGTGCCCTCGACACGAGTCGAACGTGCAACTACGGCCGCCTCACGACCGCGCCTCTTCCTTTGGGCTACGAGGGCATGTTCGCGGCAGGGTTCCCTTCCGGTTCACCGCCGCCGATGGGTGCACCCAACCCTGTACCGACCCGCTTACGCGCCCTGCGGTGGCTCCCAGGCCAGGATTCAAACCCAGTTCCCCGCATCGCCGGTCGGGGTTCGGCTTCGTGGATCTCGGCGACCTGGCGCATGAGCATCCGGGTCGCGTGTTTGATCGGGACCCGGTGCAGCGGTCCCAGATCGGCGTTGAGGACGAGAACGGCGTCCAGCGGGCCCTCCTTTATCTCGTGGCCGGCGGTGCTTGGAGCGGCTGACCCGGATCGAACGGGCGACCTCGACGTTGGCAACGTCGCGCTCTACCAACTGAGCTACAACCCCATGGTCCGGGACCGGGGTGTCGAACCCCGTGTCTCTCGCTCCCAAAGCGAGCGGGTCAGCCGTCTCCCTCGTCCCGGAGGTAGTGCCCCCGGCCGGCCCATGCCAAGCGCCGGCCGGGGTATTGCTTATGCCATCCACTGTGGAGTTGAGAATCTGCAATGCCGCCGACCGCAGCCGGGACGAAAAGCAGGGGCGGCAGGACTCGAACCTGCAACCTTCGGTTTTGGAGACCGGTGCTCTACCAGTTGAGCTACACCTCTTTGAAGTTGTTCCAGTAACGAGAAAGCCGCCCTATCCCTGTCGGGGTGGGCGGCTTCGCAGCTTGCGCTGGCGCTATTCGCGCCGCCACCCCGGCTTCCAGTTCTGCTCACTCGCGCACAGATCGTGGGCTCGCCCAATCGATGGCAGCACGACACCGCCGCGCGGCATGAACCGCGTGGTTTCGGCATAGGCGTACTGCAACACGGGGAACTCCTTGGGTTGGTCGGGACTGCCTTGCTCATTCAAAGTAGGCGCTGCGCCGCTCGGATGGCAATGGATATTCCGAGAGCTGCCGTCATGTGACTCGGGCCGGGCTCGTTCCGGGTCACTCCTGCGGCGCGATCAGCCGGTCATCGGTGGCGTCGCGGACCGTGATCGCCTCCACCGGGCACGAGTCGGCGGCGTCGAGGATGACCTCGGCAGGGGCGACGGAGTCGGCCAGCGGCGCGGACAGGCCGCCGACCAGGCGGAAGTGCTCGGGCGCGGTACCGGCGCAGATGCTCGTGCCGATGCAGCGGCGCGAGTCCACTCCGATCCGCCACGCGGTACTCACCAGGCCACCGGCATGCCGAGCAGGCCCCGCACCAGCATGCCGCGCTTCCACTCCAGCTCGGCTTCCGGTACGGCGAGCCGCAGTCCGGGCAGGCGAGTCACGAGGGTGGCGACGGCGACCTGCAACTCCATGCGGGCCAGCTGCGCGCCGACGCAGTGGTGTACGCCGTGCCCAAAGCCCAGGTGCGGGTTCTGCTCACGCTCGAGATCCAGCCGGTCCGGGTCGGCGAAGACGGTACCGTCCCGGTTCGCCGATGACAGTGAGCCGAGAACCGGCTCACCTGCCCGGACCAGCACCCCGCCGACCTCGACGTCCTCCTTGGCGTACCGGGCGAAGGAGGAACCAACACCGAGCGGTACGTACCGCAACAGTTCCTCGACCGCAGCCGGCACCAGCGACGGGTCGGCCCGCAGCCGAGCGAGCTGGTCCGGATTGTGCAGCAGGACATAGATGAAGTTGGGGATCTGGGTCACCGTGGTCTCGTGGCCGGCCGCGAGCAGCCCTCCGGCCAGCTCCACCAGCTCGGTCTCGCTGAGCCGATCCTCATTCTCATCGCGGGCCCGCACCAACGCGCCGAGCAGGTCGTCGATCCCTGGCTCGCGGCGGCGCTCGGCAACCAGATCACCGATGTAGCCCCAGAGATTGTTCAGGTACTCCTGGATCATTTCCAGGGGCAGCGAGGTGGTCGAGACGATTGCCTCGGACCAGGTGTGGAAGCGGTCGCGGTCGGCGTACGGGACCCCGAGCAGCTCGCAGATCACCTGGATCGGCAGCGGCGTGGCGACGTGCTCCACCAGGTCGGCCGGAGGGCCGAGCCGGACCATGTCGTCGACCAGTGCGTCGGCGATCTCCTGGGTTCGGGGGCGCAGCGCCTCCACCCGACGTGCCGTGAACGCCTTAGCCACCAGCCGGCGCAGCCGAGTGTGATCGGGCGGGTCCATGGTCAGCATGCCGGTGTACTGCTGGCGCGGGGTGAGCCTAGGCTCGTCGCGCTGGACGGCCGGGGCGCGGCCGAACCGCACGTCGCCGAGGACCGTACGCACGTCCTCATACCGGGTGGCGAGCCACGCCTCCTCACCGTAGGGGAGCTTTACCCGGGTCATCGGCTCGTTCTCGCGCAGCTCGCCGTAGGTCGGATCGACGACGAGGCGGTCGGGCACACTGAACGGGTACGGCCGCGCGGGCGGAACGGTTCGGCTCTCGGTGGTCTGCGCGCTCTCCGTCATCCGGATTCCCTTCGTCGAGACGGCGTGATCCTCGGGCCGGCACCACATTCGTAGCGGCGCCGGATTGCCGGTGTTCAGCGCTCACGAACAGCCGACATTGACGCTCAGTGATCTGTCGATATCGGATCGTAGCGAGAGATGTCGATGATCGCTATGGAGGCTGACTTGCGTCCGTACGCGACAAGCGTCTTTGGGCGGACCGCTTGCGGGGCCTCGTCCTCGACAACCAGCCACTCCCCCGCGTCAGACGTGCGCTCGCGGATAGGGGCCAGGACGGCGAGGAGTCTTCCGGCGTTGACTCGTAGCCAGGAAAGCGCAATCCTGTGGAAGCGCTCCCATCGAGCTCCTATTCGAAAGGAATGCTCGTGCGTCCCACCACAGCTCTCCTCCCGGTCGTGCTCGCCACGGCCCTCGGCGGTCTGGCCCTGCCGGAGCCCGCCCTGGCCGCAGCCGGCCCGGCGCTGGCGGTCGACACCACCGCCGCCCGGCACCAGATCAGCCCGTACGTCTACGGCATGAACTTCGCCGACCAGGCCCTCGCCCGCGACCTGCGGCTGCCGGTGCACCGCTACGGCGGCAACGCCACCACCCGCTACAACTTCCGTGCCGACACCACCAACCGCGCGTCGGACTGGTACTTCGAGAACATCCCCAACGACAACCCGAGTCCGGCCGACCTCCCCGAGGGCTCGGAGACCGACCGGTTCGTGCAGCAGAACAGGGCCACTGGCGCCGCCACGGTCATGACAGTGCCGATGCTCGGCTGGATCGCCAAGGACCGGTCGCGGGCGTGTGGCTTCAGCGTCGCCAAGTACGGCCCGCAGGAGTCCACCGACCCCTGGGCACCGGACTGCGGCAACGGCAAGAAGCCGGACGGGTCTCCGGTCACCGGCAACGATCCGGAGGACACCAGCGTCGCCGTCGGTCCCGGGTACGCAGCCGACTTCGTCACCCACCTCAAGGGGCAGTTTGGCGCCGCCGCCGACGGTGGGGTCCAGTTCTACAACCTGGACAACGAGCCGGACCTGTGGCACTCCACCCACCGCGACGTCCGCCCGACCGGGCTGGGCTACGACGAGCTACGCGACCGCACCTACGAGTACGCCGCCGCGATCAAGGCTGTCGACCCCGGCGCGAAGATGCTCGGTCCCGTCGGCTGGGGCCTGAACTCGATCTTCTATTCGGGCCTCGACCAGGACACCTGCTCGCGCACCGGTTGCTGGTCGAACCCGCCGGACAAGGCCGCGCACGGTGGCCAGGACCTCGGCCCGTGGTACCTCGACCGGATGCGCGAGTACGAGCAGCAGCACGGCACCCGCATCCTCGACTACTTCGACGTTCACCTCTACCCGCAGCAGTCCGGCGTGTTCGGCGACGCGGCCGGCGACGCCGACACCCAGGCGCTGCGACTGCGCTCGACCCGCCAGCTCTGGGACCCGACCTACGTGGACGAGAGCTGGATCAACAGCCCGGTCCGGTTCATCCCGCGCCTGCGCGAGCTGGTCGACCAGCACTACCCGGGCACGAAGATCGCGATGACCGAGTACAACTGGGGCGGCCACGGGTCGCTCAACGGCGCGCTCGCCCAGGCCGACGTACTCGGCATCTTCGGCCGCGAAGGGCTCGACCTGGCCACCCTCTGGACCGCACCCGAGGCCGATCAGCCGGTGGCCAACGCCTTCCGCATCTACCGCAACTACGACGGCAAGGGCGGCGCGTTCGGCGAGACCTCCGTCAAGGCGACCAGCGCCGACCAGGGCAGGCTGGCGGTGTACGCCGCCGAGCGCAGCGCCGACAAGGCACTCACCCTGGTCGTGGTCAACAAAACCGGCGACGACCTGACCAGCCCGGTCGCCCTCACCGGCGCCGCCGCCAGCACCGCCCAGGTCTACCGTTACAGCGGGGCGGACCTCTCCGGCGTCGTCCGGGAGGCCGACCAGCCGGTGACCGCCAGCGGCCTCACGGCCACCTTCCCGGCCAACTCGATCACCCACCTGGTGCTGCCGCGCGGCACCACGCCCGGCGACACCCAGGCGCCGACCGCCCCGGGCAAGCCGACCGCCGCCACGATCACCGGCGGCAGCGTCGCGCTGGCCTGGACGCCGTCCACCGACGACACCGCGGTCACCGGATACGACGTGCACCGGGTCGCTACCACCGGCACCGTGAAGGTGGGCAGCGCCACCGGCACCACGTACACCGTGACCGGGCTGACACCGGACACCCCGTACACCTTCGTGGTAACCGCCCGCGACGCGGCGGGCAACGTCTCGGCGGCCTCGCCCGGCCTGACCGTGCGGACCGCGCCCACCGCCCCGACCGGCGGCTGCACGGTCGCTTACACAGCGAACAGTTGGCCGGGCGGCTTCACCGCGACCGTGACGATCAAGAACACCGGCACCACCGCGATCGACGGCTGGAAGCTCGCCTTCGACTTCCCTACCGCCGGCCAGAAGGTCGGCCAGGGCTGGTCGGCCACCTGGAAACAGAACGGAACGAGCGTCACCGCGGACAGCATGAGCTGGAACGGCAAACTCAGCCCCGGCGCGTCCACCAGCACTGGCTTCAACGGCACGTGGACCGGCACCAATCCGGCGCCAACCGCCTTCAACCTCAACGGTCAACGCTGCGGGTGACCTGAGAGACCGCTACTCCGTCGCACACCGGCGGAGCCGGCCCGAGTGGTCCGGGGCGCCGCTGCGCCCCGGACCACTCACTCACGTGGCGGTCCGGGACAGTCCCGCGACAGGCTGCGGACCTACCGCAGCAACTAGTGACCTCGGTCCCGGCGGAGGAAGCACGACAGCAGCTGCCTGAACTCGTGCGGGTGCTCGATCGCCGGCACGTGCCCGCATCGGCCGAGCACGTGCAGACGGACATCGGCCAGGTGTTCGAGCAGGGGCTGGGCTGCCGTCCCGAGCGGGGTGACTCGGTCCTCGGCGCCGTGAACGAGCAGCACGGGCGCGCGGATCGCTGCCAGCGTTTGCGCCGAGAGGGTGAGGTCGTCGACCCATCGTGCCCTGGGTGGAGGGAACAGCGACGCGAATGCGGCCGCCCCCGTTCGCATCGCAGCTGCACGGGCATCGACGGCCGAATCGGTCACGAGCGCTTGGTCGAGGACGAGGCGACTCAGCATGTCTCGTGCCCCGAGCGGGCCGGCGGGGGCGGCCCAGACCGCGTCGAGCTCGGCGGACAGCGGCGCCCCGGGGGTGCCCATCGTCGAGACCGCCACGACACGGGTGACCTGCTGGGGGCGCGCGGCCGCCAACGCCAGCGCCACGGCACCGCCCATGGAGTGACCCACCACGGCGTAGTACTCGATACCGAGAGCATCCATCAGGCCCGCGGCCTGCTCCGCTGAGCAACGTGGAGCCGCAGGCAGGGGCGGGTGCAGTTGAGCGACGTTCGACGCCGTTGGGCGCAGTTCAAGGCCGTTCAGGGCACCCTGTTGCTCCCAATCTGCTCCCCGATCCACGGTTCGCACCGGCCGCTCAGAGCCGCGATGGTCTCGGCCTACGGGACCCTGATGGTGGCGCGAACGGGGTGGCACAATCCGCACCCTGCCCTCGTCCGTGAAATCGCAGGCGCACTGGGCATACCGGAGGCGGACCTGGCCGCGATTCGCCGGCGTCGATGCATCAACCGGCGTCTCACGGAACACCAGCACTCAGCCTGGCGGGCCACAGTAGTGACGCACCCACATCGGCTAAAGCCGTGAGCTGCTGATCATGTTCCGGAGGGGCAGCAGCAGCCGGACCGAACGCGGCCAGCACCCGCATCGGCAGAGCCGGCGAGCACGAATCCGGCGCCGCTGCCAAAATTTGCCGGGCGGCAGCCACCGACGCCTGCGGATCAGCGCTCGCCTGGGCAACCGCCTTGAACGCCTCAGCCAGGCGCGGCTCGTCGCTGTCGAAAAGCATCAGCTGTACCAGATGCGGCACCACTCGGTGGTCGCCGACGCTACCCAGCGCGGTAGGGGCCACCGCACCGAGCTCAGGATCATCCAGCACCGCCGCGAGTTCGTCGGCGGCCAGACGGGACGCGGTCAATGAAGCCGCCAACGTGTGCAGCGCCGGCATCGTCGTCACAACGTGTGCAGCAGCACATGGTGATGCTTCTTCGGCATCCGAATCCCTGCGGCTTGGGCCAGGTACTTGAGCCGGCGGTGGCGGCGTCCCGGTCAATTCGCCCGCCGGCCACGACCGACAGACGCCGCGACACCGTCGAGGGCTGGTAGCGACATACGTCTGCAGCCAGCGCACACGGTAGCGGCCCAAGAAGGGCGGACATCGCGTCCTGCAGAACGGGCTGATGGTCGGTACAACGCTGGAAGCGGAAGCAGGAGTAGTTGCCACATCGTCACGCGTCACCAGCAGTGATCTACGCCAATCCACCCGGAGCGGCAGATCAGCGCATCAGGCCGTCGCTTACAGTAGCCGTGAGTCGATACATGGCGGGAGTGTGCGGATGAGCCTCGATATCTCAGTGTGGATACCGGACGGCGACGCCTACGCCGGTCGGGACGTCGTCGTGGATCCGCCGGGCACCAGCACCGGAGTAGGAGCTGAAGGTCTTCGTTATGAGCTGTGGGGTTCCGCAGCCACTCGGCGTCTCGGCGCGACGTTCCTGCCGCAACTTGCTGACATCACGAAGGACAACCATGGGAATCTCCAGGTCCCGCCCGACCAACTCGACGCCTTCGAGCAGGAGTGCGTACTCCTGGCAGAGAACGTCGAGCAACTATCCGCCGCGACTGGATACGACGCGGATCGCATCCTCCATTACCTGACCAACGTGCGGCACGCGGTGGAGCGCGCCAAGGCGGTACACGGCGGCATCATCATCTGGTAGCGGCATCAGGGACGGACGGCAACGTACGCCTCGGTCGTCTGGTGTTAGCCCGCGGTCATCCTGTCCAGGATCTGCTGCATCTGATCGTCCGTCAGGGTCGGGTCGGCCGCGGCGGCCTCGGCCAGTTCAGGATCGTTGAGAAGCGCGACGATCCGCAGTGCCGGGAGGAGTGGGCTGCTTGCCATCGCCTGTCGCACGGTGACGCACGGGTCGGTACTTGATCGGTCGACGAGTTCGGGGCTGGCGTGGGGTCGAGGGCGACGAGCCGTCGTACCTTCGGGCAGCCAGGTGGGCGGACGCGGAGGCGACCGAGGACGTCTTTGACGGAGACACCTGGGACCGGGCCGATGACACCTGGCGCATCGCTGTGGAGCGTCACTGCATCGTGGTGGGAACGGCCCGCTACGACTACGTACCGGTGACGGTGACGCTCTTGAACACGCCTCCTGAGGTTGAATCTCTCGACGCCTTCGACCACGTCGTCGAAGCAGATGTTCTGTTGCCCTCAGGGAAGATGGCAGTGACCGGTGCTACGGAGCTTCCGAACGAGTTTGAACCTGTGCCGCTGCCGGCAGGTCGATACCGGGTTCGGGTGGTCTACGCGCAGACGGACCGCCGGCCGGTCAGGTGCGATCTGGAAGGTGTCGGGGATCATCTGGAGTACCAACTCACGATGTGGCCGACCGACGCAGAGCTCGGCGTGCACGTCTTGAAGCAAGGCCCATCGCCTTGGGCGTACTGACGAGCGTGTACGAAAGGTGCGGCATCCGGTAGCGATCGGATCGCGGATCCGGATGGCCGCCGAGGCGACGATCATCCGAACTTCGTCCACTGCCCTTCAGAAACCACTTCGGCGGAGCCGTCGACGACCTTGATAGCGGTTTGTTCGTCGATGGCGTAGGCCGGGACGCCGATGTCGGCCGCCCACCGCTCGGCGTCGGCCAGGGTGTTTGAGGGGAAAAGGTTCAAGTGCGGGAAGATCGAGAAGTCGACGACTCCCAAGGCTCGGTCGTCCGGCGCCGACGGCCATTCGACGAAGTACGCCCCGATCCGGGGCGTCATCACCATGCTTCCCGCGCTCACTCCCACCCAGACGGTGTCGGACAGCGAGGGCAGCAGATCGGCCAGTCCGGACTCTCGCATCCAGTGACACAGGTACGTCGCGTCGCCACCGTCGACCAGCAGCACATCGGTCTCTCGGACCCAGGGAATCCATCGCTCTGCGCCGATGCTGGGCAGCGCCGTGAGCTCGAGGACACCGAGCGAAGCCCAGCCCAGGCCGGACAGGTACTGCCAATCGCGCGCGGGTTCGGCGGCCACGAAGCCCCGCACCGATGCCGGTCCGCACATCGGGTGACCCCACTGTGCTGTCGGAACGCAAAGGGCGCGACACTCGGAGACCGGCTTACCGAGAAGCTGCAGGAGCGCCGAGTGGATGCTTGGGTTCGTTATTCCGCCGGACGTAAGCAAGAGCTTCAAGCTACCTCCAAGATCGTGAGCGCGAGGTGATGCGCCCAATAGTCAGGGATGAGCCCGGACCCATCGTAAGCCGGCCGTCTGCCTCCGGAAGTCCCTGTGACTGCTGCGGCGAATGCCGCATCCGGCACTATCTCGCGCAGCACATGCACCTGAGCCAGACGCGCCGGATGCTCCTGTCGCGACGAGCGCTCATCGTCACGGCCCATTTCCCCTCCTCCCCGAGGTTGCACCTTGAAGATCGTCCGGTTGAAGACCGGTTCGACGTGTGTGACCCTGCCCGATGAGCAGGTTGTTTTCGTCGACCCAGCCCTGACCCGTGGCCCTGGACCACGTCACGTGTGTCGAGGCCCATTCGCGCGATCGCTGAACCCGACCACATGATCAGAGTGGCGGGTGACCTGCGGTTGTGCTGACCTGGTTCGGCAGTTCCGGGCCGGGCGCCCGGTCGCCGCCCTCTCGCAGCCGGATGGAATGCCATGCCGCGCGTACGTGGCTGCGCATAACGGACTCCGCCCAGTCGGGGTCGGGCGCGGCCAGGGCCGCCACCAGCTCGTGGTGGTGAGCGAGGCTACGGCGCAGCGCGTCCGGGCTGTAGCGGGAGAAGGTACGCCAGACGAGCGGCATCTGGATCACCGAGGAGACGACACCGGCCAGTCGGCTGTTGTCGGACGCCTCGAGGATCATCCGGTGGAACCGGTTGTTCAGCTCGGTGAGCTCGTCCACATCGGTCGGTCGTCCGTCCGGCGCCACCTCGTCCATCCGGTGGGCCAGCGCGTCGAGCGCGTCCACGTCGATGGTGCCCGTGGTCGCCGCCAGTCGGCAGCCCCACGGCTCGAGCACGGACCGCAGGCTGAAGATTTCGTCGAGATCGTGGATGCTCCACGCCTGGACCTGCACGCCACGGTTGCGTTCGTGGCGGACCAAACCCTCCGCGGTCAGCCGTCTGAGCGCCTCCCGGACGGGCGTCCGACTCACCCCGATCGACTCGGCCAACTCGCCCTCACGGAGCCACGCGCCGGCCGACCGTTGCCCGGACAGGATCTGTTCCCGGATCAGCCGATAGGCATCGTCGGCGGCGTGGCCGTTGTCGGCCTCCCGCAGCGGCGTGTGGTCACTCATGATGCTCGGCACCGTAGCAACACGGTGGGTTGTATGCAATCTCTCTACAGGGCATTGACACCCGGGTAGCAGGGGCCTACTTTCCCAGCACAACCTGCTGTAGCGACAGTCACAGACCTGTGAATTGCATGCAAAGAGACGTTGATTGAGGGGTTCATGAGCACTCCACTGCCGCTTGACGACATCCGGGTGATCGAGCTCGGGCAGCTGCTGGCGGGGCCGTTCTGCGGTCAACTCCTGGGTGACTTCGGCGCCGAGGTGATCAAGGTCGAGGACCCGGGTCAGGGCGACCCCATGCGGCAGTGGGGGCGCGAGAAGCCGTACGGCAAGTCGCTCTGGTGGCCCGTGGTGGCGCGGAACAAGAAGTCCGTGACCGCGAATCTGCGGACCGAGCAGGGTCAGGATCTGGTACGTCAGCTCGTCGCGAGGGCGGACGTGTTGATCGAGAACTTCCGGCCCGGCACGTTGGAGCGCTGGGGGTTGGCCCCGGAGCGGCTGTGGGAGATCAACCCCGGCCTGATCGTCACCCGCGTGACTGGCTTCGGGCAGACGGGCCCGTACTCGTCACGTGCCGGATATGGATCGATCGGTGAGGCGATGGGCGGAATTCGGTACGTGACCGGCGACCCCGATCGCCCTCCGGCCCGGGCCGGCGTCTCTCTCGGCGATTCGCTGGCGGCGACGTTCGCCTGCCTGGGCACCCTGGTGGCGCTGCACCAGCGCGGACGTACCGGCCGAGGCCAGGTGGTGGACTCAGCCATCTACGAGGCCGTGCTGGCGATGATGGAGTCGCTCATCCCCGAGTACCAGATCGCCGGCTACCAGCGGGAGCGGACCGGAACGACCCTTCCGAACGTGTCCCCGAGCAACGTCTACCCGACGGCCGACGGCGAGATGGTGCTGATCGCGGCGAACCAGGACACGGTCTTCCGCCGGCTCGCCGAGGCGATGGGGCGGGTGGAGCTGGCCACCGACGAGAAGTACGCCACCCACGGCGCCCGAGGCCGGTGGATGGAGCAGCTGGACGGCCTGGTCGCCGAATGGAGCTCGACGCTCGCGGCCGACGATCTGCTCGAACGGCTGCACGCCCGTGGCGTTCCGGCAGGCCGCATCTTCAGGGCCCGGGACATGCTCGAGGACCCACACTTCGCCTCGCGGGAGGCGATCGTCCGGCTGACCCACCCCGGTCTCGGGGAGTTCGCCATGCACAACGTCGTACCCAAGCTCTCTGACAGCCCGGGCCGGGTCCGGCACGTCGGCCCCGAGCTCGGTGAGCACAACGAGGACATCTATCGCGACCTGCTGGGGCTCGGCGACGACGCGATGGCGTCGCTGCGTTCTGCCGGCGTCATCTGAGGAGGAACCATGACCTACCGACTCGGCGTGGACGTGGGGGGAACGTTCACCGACATCCTGCTGATCGACGAGGCGACCGGAGAGACATACCGGGCCAAGACCTCCTCCACGCCCGAGGACCAGTCCATCGGGGTGCTGCGTGGCATCGAGCGGGCCTGCGAGGCCGCCGGCGTGCCCATGTCGGAGATCACTGAGGTGTTCCACGGCACCACGGTCGCCACGAACGCGATCCTCGAGGGCAAGGGCGCCCGGGTTGGGCTGGTCACCACCGACGGCTTCCGGCAGGTGCTCCAGATCGCCCGTTCCTTCGTGCCAGGTGGCCTGGCCGGCTGGATCATCTGGCCGAAGCCGGAGCCGCTGGCGGCGCTGGAGGACACCGTGGAGGTCGTCGGCAGGATCGGCGCCGACGGTGCGGTGGTGACCGAACTCGACGAGGCTGACGTCCGTACGAAGCTGCGCAAGCTCCGCGCGCAGGGCATCGAGGCGTTGAGCGTCAGCCTGATCAACTCCTACGCCAACCCGCAGCACGAGCGCCGGGTGGCCGAATTGTCCGCCGAGGAGCTTCCGGGCGTACCGGTGTCGCTGTCGTCTTCGGTGTTGCCGGAGCTTCGCGAGTACGAGCGGACCATCACCACCGTCGCGAACGCGGCCGTGCAGCCTCAGGTGGCGCGCTACGTGGCCAACCTTGAGGCGCAGCTGCGCGAGTCCGGGGTGGACGGCCGGCTGTGCATCCTGCGCAGCGACGGTGGTCTGGTCTCCGCAGCCGTCGCCGCGGACAACCCGGTGAACCTGCTGCTGTCCGGCCCTGCCGGCGGGGTTACCGGCGCGACCTGGGTGGCGGAGCAGGCCGGCTACCCGGACTTCCTGACCTTCGACATGGGCGGCACCTCCACCGACGTCGCCCTGGTTCAGGGGCTCACGCCGCGGGTGGGTCGGGAGACCACGGTCGGGGACCTCAAGGTCCGCGCCACCTCAGTCGACGTACGAACCGTGGGTGCCGGCGGCGGATCCATCGCCCACGTACCGCCGCTGACCCAGGCGCTCCGGGTAGGGCCGCAGTCGGCCGGTGCCGCACCCGGTCCGGCCGCGTACGCGGCGGGCGGTGAGCAGCCGACGGTGACCGACGCAAACGTGGTGCTCGGCTACCTGCCCACCGATCTGGCCGGTGGCGAGATCACGCTGGACCGTGCGGCGGCACGAGCGGCGGTGAAGTCGATCGCCGACGCCACCGGGCTGGAGTCGGTCGAGGCCGCCGCCGCGGGCATCATCGACATCGTCAACGAGAACATGTTCGGGGCGTTGCGGCTGGTGTCGGTGCAGCAGGGCTTCGACCCGCGCGACTACGCGCTGGTGGCCTTCGGTGGCGCCGGCCCGTTGCACGCCAACGCTCTCGGCAGACTGACCGGGGCCTGGCCGGTGATCATTCCGCCGTCGCCGGGAGTGCTGTGCGCCTACGGCGACGCGACGACCAATCTGCGCGACGAGTCAGTGCGGACGTTGGTGCGCCGCTTCAACGAAATGACCGACGAAAGCCTTCGCGCGGTGCTCACCGAACTCGCGAGCAAGGCGTGCTCCACGCTCAGTGAGCAGGGCGTCCCCGAGGATGAGCAGCACGTCGTCTACTCCGCCGACCTGCGCTACCACGGACAGGGTTTCGAGATCCCGGTGGCAGTCGACATCGACGCCTTCGACGGGACCGGCGGTGGGCTCGCGGCCCTGCGGTCGGCGTTCGACGCCGATCACCAACGACTGTTCTCCTTCGTTCTCGATGCCGAACACGAGCTGGTGACCGTCCGGGCCACCGCTCACGGTCCCCGGCCCCAGGTCGCCGCGCTCGCGCTGGAGCATGGTGACGCGGACCCGAGCCGCGCAATGCGGGCCCACCACCGCATCTGGGTCGAGGGCGCCGAAGTGGAAGCCGGCATCTACGACCGGGCCCTGCTGCGAGCGGGCAACGTCGTGCCCGGTCCGGCGATCATCACCGAGATGGACTCCACCACGCTCGTGCTGCCCGGGCACACGGCTGCGGTGCACCCGAGCGGCAGCCTCCTCATCCGCCCCGCCGACACCCACCGGGAGAACTGACCATGGCACGCCTCATCGAGACCGCTACCGGACCGCTTCGCTCCGTGGATGTCGACCTGGTCACCATCGACCTGATCGAGAACGGGCTGCGCAACGCCCGCTACGAGATGGACGAGGTGCTCTTCCGGACCGCGCTGTCGCCGGGGATCCGTGAACAGCACGACGAGTTTCCGCTGATCGCCAACCCTGACGGCAAAATGATGGTGGGACAGTTCGGGCTGTCCATCCCCGACTTCTTGGAGAACTTCGACGGCGACATCGAGGAGGGCGACGTCCTGCTGACGTCGGACCCCTACTCCTGCGGTGCGGCGATCAGCCACGCGAACGACTGGCTCGTGGTGCTGCCCATCTTCTTCGAGGGCCGCATCGTGGGCTGGGCGGCGATGTTCGGGCACATGTCCGACGTCGGCGGCAGGACACCGGCGTCGATGCCGACCGATGCCCGCACCATCTTCGAGGAGGGCGTGGTGATCCCGCCCTTCAAGCTGTACAGGAAGGGCGTGCTCGCCGAGGACGCCCTGCGGATCATCCTCAACCAGGTGCGGAAGCCCGACTGGAACCGCGCCGACCTCAACGGCATCGTCGCGGCGTGCCGAACCGCTTCCCGTCGGGTCCAGGAGATGTGCGCCCGGTTCGGGGTGGACACCTACAACTCCGCGCTCGACCAGCTCCTGGACCGCAACTACCGGGCGATGAAGGTCCTGCTCGGAGCGGTCTTCAAGGAGGGCGAGACGCTGTCGTTCACCGACTACATCTGCGACGACGGCCTCGGCTACGGCCCCTACGAGCTCAAGCTCAGCCTGACCCGTACCGGTGACAAGGTGCTGCTGGACTTCACCGGCAGCAGCCCGCAGGCGCAGGGTCCGATCAACTACTACATCAACGAGAACCTCGTCCGGATGTTCTTCGGCATCTACATGATCACCGTCGCCGACCCGCAGATCCTCTGGAACGACGGCTTCTACCCGCTGGTCGACGTCACGATCCCCGACGATTCGTTCTGGAAGCCCAAGTACCCCGCCGCCCTCAACGCGCGTAACCACGGCATCGGTCGCGTCTTCGACCTGTTCGGCGGCCTGCTCGGTCAGACGAACCCCGGGCTGCTCAACGCCGCCGGCTTCTCGTCATCACCGCACTTCATGTATTCGGGCACCTACGGGCCGGGTGAGCGCAAGGGCGAGTGGTTCCAGCTGTACTCGATCGGATTCGGCGGGATTCCCGGCCGGCCGGTGGGCGACGGCCCGGACGGCCACTCGCTGTGGCCGTCGTTCGTCAACATCCCGTGCGAGTACCTGGAGTCCTACTACCCGCTGCGGATCGAACGCTGGGAGACCATCGCGGACACCGGTGGCGCCGGGCTCCATCGCGGCGGGAACGGCGTCGACGTGGCCTACCGGTTCCTGGAGGCCGGCACGATCGCGATCCACGACGACCGCTGGCTCACCTATCCGTGGGGGGTCAACGGTGGCGAGCCCGGTGCGCGCGGCCGCAAGTGGCTCGAACGCGCCGACGGCGGCACCGAGATCCTGGGCAGCAAGGTGCACGACGTGCCCGTAGCTCCCGGGGACGTGCTGCACTTCGTCACCTGGGGTGGCGGCGGGTGGGGTGACCCGCTCGCCCGCGACCCGGAACTCGTCGGCCTCGAGGTCCGCCGGGGCCTGGTCAGCCCCACGGGGGCCCGCCGCTTCGGCGTGATCTGCGACGAGGCCGGCACCGTCGACGTCGCGGCCACCGAGGAGGTACGGGCCGAGCTGCGCCACGGACGTCCGGACCCACTGCCCACGTTCGACATGGGACCGCCGATGGAGACCATCCTGGACCGGTGCCTGGAGGAGACCGGTCTTCCTGCTCCTCGGCCGCCTGTCGCCCGATGAGCCCTCTGCCCGACAGCAGCGACGACGGATTCGGGGGCGCACTCCTGCCCGGCGCCCGTCCCGCGGTGCTCGTCATCGATATGATGCGGGCCTACTTCGACCCGGCCAGCCCACTGTGCCTGCCGTCCGCGGACTGCCTGCGGTCGGCTGGCCGGGTCATCGCCGCAGCCCGCGACCACCGGCTTCCCGTGCTGCACACCCGCGTCGCGTACGGGCCCGGCGGTGTCGACGGAGGCCTGTTCGTCCGGAAGGTCACCGCCCTTCGGCAGCTCTTCTCCGGCGGTGGCGCGATGGGTGAGCTGATGCCGCAGGTCTCCCCCGCCGAGGATGAACTGGTGCTGGTCAAGCAGTACGCCAGCGCCTTCTTCGGCACGTCGCTGGCCTCAACCCTGCGGGCGGAGCGCATCGACACCGTCGTGCTGGTCGGCGTGAGCACGAGCGGTTGTGTCCGTGCCACGGCGGTGGACGCGATCCAGCACGGTCTCGTCCCGCTGGTGGTTTCCGAAGCGGTGGCGGACCGCGCCACCGGCCCGCACGAGGCGAGCCTGTATGACTTGCAAGCCAAGTACGCCGAGGTGATCAGCGAGGCCAGGGCCGTCGCGTACCTGTCGGAGGAGCGATGACAGTCATGGTCGACATCGTCGAGGTCTCGCCCCGCGACGGCCTGCAGAACGAGGCGACGCTACTCACCACCGCCGACAAGGTAGAGCTCGTCGAGCGGGCGGTACGCGCGGGAGCCCGGCGAGTGGAGGTGACCAGCTTCGTCAACCCCGCCCGTGTTCCGCAGATGGCGGACGCGGACGAGCTGATGGCCGCGCTCCCCCGCCACGACGGCGTCCGATACGCGGGCCTGGTGATGAACCGCCGCGGCGTGGATCGAGCTCTGGCCGCGGGCGTCGACGAGATCAACGTCGTCGTCGTGGCCACGGACACCTTCTGCGGCCGCAACCAGGGCATGACCACCGCCCAAGCCTGTGACGCGGCCGCAGTACTGGTGCAGGCGGCTCGCGAGGCAGGGGTGTTCACGACGGTGACGGTGGGTGCCTCGTTCGGATGCCCGTTCGAAGGCGAGGTCCCGCCGAACCGGCTGCGGGAGGTACTCACCCGGGTGCGGGATGCAGGTCCGGACGAACTGGCCCTCGCCGACACCATCGGAGTGGCCGTACCCTCCGACGTCACCGAACGGCTGACGCTCGCCCGGGAGATCACGCAATCCCGGACACCGCTACGGCTGCACCTGCACGACACCCGACACACCGGCGTGGCCAACGCGGTCGCGGCAGTCCAAGCGGGTGTCACCACCCTCGACGCCAGCATCGGCGGAACAGGCGGTTGCCCGTTCGCACCGGCGGCGACCGGAAACGTCGCCACCGAGGATCTCGTCTACCTCTTCGACCGCTTGGGGCGGCCCACCGGCCTGAATTTGGAGGAACTCACCTCGGCCGTCTCCTGGCTGGAACGGAGACTCGGCAAGCAACTCCCCGGCGCTCTGCTCCGGGCCGGCGGTTTTCCCGCCTGAGCCCGACCCGGACGCTGGACCAGCTGTTGCACGCACGGCAGTGTGCCCCACCAGGTGGTAGGGCGCACTGCCGGCGACGATCTACCGGTTGCCGCCCTGGTCGTGTGGGACGGTGACGGTGACGGTGCAGCCGACCGGCCGTCCGACCTCGTCGTGGCCGGTGTACGTGAGGTGGTACACCCGGTCCCCCGCGTTGCCGGCTCGTTCGCGGAGGTCGTACGTCGTCTTGCCGAAGGCGAACGTCCGGATGCCGCCTACCACCCGAGCCCAGGGGTGGCAGCAGAGGGCGCGCCCGATGGCTCCGCGTCCGGATCGTCTCGGTGCCCCGCAGCCTGATCCTGATCCGGGCCTATGCCTGACCGACGGCCTGAGCGATGGCGAGGGTGTGCTGGTACTCGCGCCAGTGGGCCAGTTTGCCGTCCCGGGTCCGCAGCACCCCGATGAACGGCGCCGAGGCGGTTGCCCCGGTCGCTGTGTGAGTGCCGACGAGTTCGTACTCGACCACCATTACCTCGGGGTCAGTGGTCTCGTGTACGACCACGTTGCGGCAGTCGTCGAATCGGACCGGGAACACCGCCCGACTCCCCTGCGTGTACTCGAGCACCCGCTGCTTCCCCTCGATACGCGTAGGGCGGTCGGGCGCGGCGAACGGTGTCTCGATCACCACGTCGTCGGCGAGCAGATCGGCCTCGTAGGTGGGCTGGTTCGCGAGCCACTGGGCCCGCATGCTGTCGAAGATCGCTCTTGGTGTCACGGTCGCCCCCCTGATAATGAGTCAGCACTCGACTTGTCCCGAGAATAGTGAGTGGAGACTCATTTTGGTAGAGGGCCCGCCGCTGCGCGCCGACGCGCAGCGCAACCGAGCACGCATCCTGGACGCTGCCGAGGCCGTCTTCGCCGAGTTCGGCCCCCGAGCCTCCACCGAGGAGGTGGCCCGGCGGGCCGGCGTCGCCATCGGCACGGTCTTCCGCCACTTCCCCACCAAGGACGACTTGCTCGCCGCGATCATGAAGCGACTGCTGACACAGCTCGTCGAGGAGGCCGGACAGCGAGACCTGTTCGCCTTCTTCACCCACATGGTGGCGCAGGCCGCGGCGAAGAAGACCGTCGCCGACCTGCTTGCCGGGTCCGGGGTGAACATCAGGCTGCCCGACGCGGTCGGCCACCTGGAGGAGGCGGTGGGTCGGCTGCTGGATCAGGCCCGAGCCGCCGGAGCCGTCGCGGCCCCGGTACGGCTAGCCGAAGTGATGGCGCTCCTTGCCAGCGTTTGCCAAGGGGCCTTGCACGGTGGATGGGACGAGCAACTGCAGGCCCGTACGCTCGCGGTCATCTTCGCTGGCCTGAAACGCAACTGACCGCCAGCCTGATGGATCTGACCGCAGCGGCCCGTGGGCCTGCCCCTCAGCTGACCTCGGCGCCGGGTCGGCGGCGGCCCTCTATTGCTACTCATCGATTCGTGGTAGAAATCTTTCGCACTGCCCGTTCCCAGGCAATAATTTCTTCAGACGGAGGCAACGTGAGAGTCACTGCCGGGTGGCTGGCGAGTCTCACCGCTGCCGCAGTAATCGTGGCGCCCGCCGAGTCGATTGCTGTGGCCGCGACACCCACACAAGCATCGACTGCAGTGACGCCGCTGGCCACCGGCCCGCAACCCGGCACCTTCACCGGCCGGGGATTCGACACCTGCGCCGCTCCGTCACAGACCACGATGAACGCGTGGCGGGCCAGTTCGCCCTACGGCGCGGTCGGCATCTACATCAGCGGGGCGAGCCGCTCCTGTTCCCAGCCCAACCTCACCGCAAGCTGGGTGGCCAACCAGACCAGCAACGGATGGCGGCTGCTCCCCATCGAACTGGGTTACCAGGCACCGTGCGGCACCCGCACGCCGAAGATGTCCGCCGATCCCACCACCGCCCGGTCGCAAGGCGTCTCCGCGGCCAACAGCGCCGCGAATGCCGCCCAGGCACTGGGCATCGGCACTACGAGCACCATCTACAACGACATCGAGCAGTACCCGTCGAACGCGTCGTGCCGGGCCGCCGTGCTGTCGTTCCTGTCCGCTTGGACCGAGCAGTTGCACGTACGGGGCTACCTCGCCGGCATGTACTCCAGCGGTTCGTCCGGCATCAAGGACGCCTGCGAGGCATACGACAACCCGAGCTACACGCGACTCGACCAGATCTGGATCGCCTGGTGGAACGGGGTGGCTGACACGGACGCCGGAAGTTACTGCGCCGATGCCTACTACGCGAACCAGCAGCGCGTGCACCAGTACGCCGGGGAGGTCACCGAGACGTGGGGTGGCGTCACGATGAAGATCGACCGCAACTACCTCGACGTGAGGGTTACGCAGACCCCGCCGCAGCAGTGGACCACGACCATCGACAACAGCGCCTCGGGCGGGTTCACCGCGAGCACTGCATGGGGCACGTCGGCCTACTCCGGCCAACGGTTCGGCACCGACTACCGGTTTACCAGTCCGGTGTCGTCCAGCGACGTCGCCTGGTTCCGGTCGACCATCCCGGCGACCGGAAGCTATGAGATCTCAGTTTGGTACCCGGCCGACGCGGGCTACAACAACCAGACGCCATACCTTGTGGAGACCACCACAGGCAGCAGGTCCGTCTCCGTCAATCAGCGGGTCAACGGCGGTAGGTGGGTCTCGATCGGCGTGTTCACCCTGGCTGCGGGCACGGGCAACAAGGTCGGCGTGAGTCGCTGGACCAGCGGCACCGGACTCGTGGTCGCCGACGCGGTGCGGATCACCCGGGTCTGAACCCCCTCGCTGCAGCGAGAATTGGCCACTTCGGACGGCACCGGGAGGTCAAGCGCTCGCTACTTGGCCCCCTAGGATTTCACTCCTTCGTGGCGTCCATGAGGGCGTCGATCAGCGCGCCCAGTGCGGGCTGCGACGGCGAGATCTCCCGGACCGCAGCGCAGATCGTCCTGATCGGCTCCGGGCGACGGACCCGGCGGATGGTAACGCCAGGATGGCGGGTACCCAGTCCCAGTCGAGGGATGAGGCTGACGCCGAGGCCAGCCGCGACGAATCCCTGAGCCGTGGCGTAGTCCTCCGACTTCGCCACGATGTCCGGGCTGAAGCCCGCTGCGGCGCAGGCGTCGATGATGGGCTCCAGGCAGGGGCCGGGGGGTTCACTACCGACCCAGGGTTCGCTGGCGAGGTCGGCCAGGTCGATCACCCGTTGCGCGGCGAGCGGGTGTCCGGTGGGCAGCACGGCCTGGTACGCGTCGTCGAGCAGGTGCACCACCTGGATGCCCTGGTGGCTTTCGTCGCTTGGCCGGCGGACGACAATGGCCAGGTCGGCGCTGCCCTGCTCCACGTTTCGCAGCAGATCATCAGGATCGGTCACCTTGGCATCGATCGTCACGCCGGGGTGCTCGCGCCGGACTCGGGCGAGGGCGGGTGCCAGCAGGGTTGGGCCGACCGAGGCGAAGTAGTGGATCGTCAGCCGGCCCGTACGCCCCGCGCGCAGGTCGGCCAACGCGGTCTCGGCCTCGGCGACATGCTGACTGATGATCGCCGCGTGCCTGCTGAGCAGTCGGCCCGCCGCCGTGGGCTGGACACCTCGGCCGACCCTTTCGAGCAGCGCGATCCCGGCCTCCTTTTCCAGCACTGCCACCTGCTGGCTGACGGCGGAGGGGGTGTAGCCGAGGTGCGCCGCCGCCGCGGTCACCGACCCGCTGGTGACCACCGCCCGCAGCACCTGCATACGCCTCACATCAATCATGTAGCAGAGCTTAATGCTCATGCAGAATTTTTTGCTTTTCCTTTCGAGTGGGCCGCGGCACTGTTCATTGGGGGCGGATCAAGGAGGCCAGGGTGAGCGGTGCTGTGGGCAGGACAAGGGCGTGGATGCGGGTGGGTGTGCTCGCACTGCTGTGGGGATCGACCTTCCTCTGGATCGAGCTGGCCCTGGACGCCCTGACTCCGGTCCAGGTCACCCTGAGCCGGTGCGTACTCGGATCGGCCGCTCTGCTGGTCGCGTGCCTCGGCTCAGGTGGACGGCTGCCTCGGGGTGGGGTGGTCTGGGGTCACATCGTCGTGGCGGCCTTCTTCTGCAACGCCCTGCCGTTCGCCATGTTCAGCATCGGCCAGCAGACCATCGACTCCGGGGTGGCCGGTGCGCTGAACGCGACGACCCCGCTGTGGTCCCTGCTGATCGGCATTGTGATCGGCTCGGAGCGCGGGCTCCGGCCGGCCCGGCTGGGCGGACTCCTGCTCGGGTTCGCCGGAGTTGTGCTCATCTTCGCGCCGTGGCAGGCGACCGGGCCGGTCGGTTGGGGCGCTCTTGCCATCCTCGTCGCGGCGGCGAGCTATGCCGTCGGCTTCGCGTACATGGGCCGCAAGCTGGTCGGCAACGGCGTCCCCACCATCTCACTCTCCGCGGCGCAGCTCATCGCGGCGACCGGCCTGACCGCGTTGACTCTGCCAGCCGGCGGCCTGACCACGATCGAGATCGGTCCGAAGACCCTGATCGCGGTCGTGATCCTGGGCGTCGTCGCCACCGGGATCACCTTCCACCTGACTTACCGGATCATCGCCGCCGAGGGCGCCACCAACGCCGCGACGGTCGGCTATCTGCTGCCGGTGGTCTCGGTGGCGCTCGGGGCCATCGTGCTCGACGAGGGTCTCAGCCTCCGAATCACCACCGGCATGGTGGTCGTGCTCGTCGGGGTCGGCCTGACCCGGAGCAGAAAGCCGAGGCCGTCGACGCTGGCTCCAGAAGCGACCCCGGCGGCGCTGACCGCGCCACGAACCTGACCCGGCCAAGCTTCCCGGCATCGAGGCCCGACCGGTCCTCACGGTCGGCCTTGGCGACGCCGCCAACAACAACGAGGGGTACGACGCCGAGGGCCCAGCCGAGCCGCCCGGGTGGCCACACGCGAAGCAGGACATGAACGGACTGGCGGCGTTCGCCGCGGCCAGGGCTGTCGTTGCCCGGATGGAGATCCGCCTGGATCTCGCGGCGCTGCTGTCGTACTCGGGGTGGAACACCGGCGGCAACGCACTCGGCCTGGCGCTCGGCCACGGCACCGCCCGGTGGGCGTACCTGCGCTCCTCCGGAAGCGGGTTCGGCGTGCCCGACCTGCGCGGGCCCGGCCAGGCGCACGCCGAGTACCGGCGATCGCCGAGGAGCGCGGACCACTGCTCCTCGGCGGTCGCCGGCCGGGCACGACGAACCCGCCCTCGTGGGAGTGTCAGACCGTCACGTCGCCGCGTACGAGCGCCTTCGCGACGACGGTCCGCAGGATGTCGTTCGTGCCCTCGCCGATGCTCATCAGGATCGAGTCCCGGTAGAGGCGCTCGACCTCGAACTCGGTGGAGTAGCCGTAGCCGCCGTGCACCTTCATCGCGTCGATCGCGGCCTCGAGGGCCACCTCCGAGCAGAACACCTTGGCCATCCCGGTCTGCCCGTCGGCGCGACCGCGCCGGACCGCGTCGGCCGCCCAGTACGCCATCAGGCGAGCGGCCTGGAGCTGGATCGCGATGGTGGCGAGCTTGAGCTGGATCGCCTGGAACTCGGCGATGTGCTTGCCGAACGCCTTGCGCTGCTGGGCGTAGGCCAGCGCCTCGTCGTGGGCGCGCTGCGCGATGCCGACCGACCGCGCGGCGATGTTGACCCGGCCCCACTCCAGGGCGGACAACGCCTGCTTGAGGCCGACGCCCTCGACGCCACCGAGCAACCGGTCCTTCGGTACCCGCACGTTGTCGAGAAGGATCTCGCAGGACTCGGTGCCCTTGTAGCCGAGCTTCGGGATGTCCCGCAGGACCTGGAAGCCGTCCAGCGTCGCGTCGACGAGCAGCACGCTCATGCCGGTGTGCGCGGGCGTGGCGTGCGGGTCGGTCTTGACCAGCACCGGCAGCGGGTCGGCGTACCGCGCGTTGGTGATCCACATTTTGGTGCCGTTGACGACGTAGTGGTCGCCGTCGAGGCGGGCGGTGGTGCGGATGCCCTGCAGGTCGGTGCCGGCGTCCGGCTCGGTGAGGCCGATGCCGGTCCGCCGGGCGCCGGTGGCGAAGTCGGGCAGGTAGGCCTGCTTCTGCTCCTCGGTGCCGTGTATGGCGATCATCCGGCAGGCCAGGGAGTGGCTGCCGAGGATGCCGGCGATGCCCATCCAGCCGCGGGCGAGTTCCTCGAACACCAGCGCGAACGAGACCGGGTCGAGGTCGAGGCCGCCGTACTGTTCCGGCACGGTGATGCCGAACAGCCCCATCTCGGCCATCCCCCGCACGATCTCCGTCGGGTACCGCCCGGTTTGCTCCCACTCCCGCGCGACCGGGATGATCTCCCGGTCGACGAACGTGCGGAGCAGGGCGCGGAAGTCCTGCTGCTCCTCGGTGAGCGTGAAGTCCATGGGTAGCCTCCGTCAGCGGTGGAAGACCGGCAGCGCCCGGCCGTCGTCGAGATCGAGCCAACCGACCCGGACCGGGTCGCCGATCCGCCAGCCCTCGCCATCCAGCGTGGACAGCACGATCGGACCCTCGCTGAGCCGGATCCGGGCGATCGTGTACGGCACGGCAGCCCCCGGCACGGGTGCCCGGTGCACCACGGTGAACGTGTCCACGACGCCGTGGCCGGACGCCTCGACGAACCCGAGGTCCACCATCGACGAGCAGGCGGTGCACAGCGCACGTGGCGGATGCTGGACGTGCCCGCAGGACCCGCAGGTCTGCAGCGTGTAGCGGTGCTCCCGGGTGGCGTCCCACCAGCCGGCCGTCACGTCGTCGGGTGGCGGCACGTGCATCACCGCACCCCCAGCACGACCGTCGCGTGCGTGGACAGGATCCCGCCGGTGCCGTGCGCCACGGCCACCCGGGCGTCGGGCACCTGCCGGGCTCCCGCCTCACCGCGCAGTTGGCGGACCGCCTCCACCAGCAGCAGCACCCCGTACTGACCGGGATGGCAGTACGACAGGCCACCGCCGGAGGTGTCCAGCGCCAGCTCACCGCCGGGACGGATCCGGCCGTCCTGGATGAAGTCGAGCACCTCCCCCGGTCCGCAGAAGCCCAGCGCCTCGATGCTGAGCGCGGCGGTGATGGTGAACGAGTCGTACACCTCCAGCACGTCCACGTCAGCCGGTGTGATGCCGGCCCGGGCGAACGCCTCCCGGCCGGACTCGCGCGCGCCGGTGACCGTCAGGTCCTCGACCGCGGTCATCGACGTGTTCGTCGACCGTTCGCCGTAGCCGAGGACCCGTACCGGCGGGTGCCGCAGGTCGCGGGCCCGGTCCAGCGCGGTGAGCACGACCGCGCCGCCGCCGTCGGTCACCAGGCAGCAGTCGGCGGCGCCCAGCGGGCTGGAGACCATTGGCGCGGCGAGCACGTCGTCGACGGTCAGCGGCCCAGCGCCGTAGCGGAACGCGGCCGGGTTGAGCAGCGCCCACTCCCTGGCGGCGACCGCGATCTCGGCCAGCTTCTCCCGCGTGCCGCCGTACCGGTGGAAGTACTGCTGCGCCGCCATCGCGTAGTACGACAGCGGGTACAACGGGCCGTACGGCGCCTCGAACTGGGCCTCCGGGGTGTGCTCCTCGACGATCCCGCCGAGGCTGCGCGAGCGCGCGGAGCGCTGGTTCGACGCGAAGCTGATGACCACGGTGGACGCCTGGCCGGCGTCGATCGCCTGCGTGGCGCGGGCGACCATCATCTCGGCGGCCGACCCGCCGACGAACGTCGAGTCGACCCAGCGGGGCTGCTGCCCGAGATACTCGGCGAGCTGTGTGGTGGAGAAGCGGGACACTCCGGTGGTGGCCAGTCCGTCGACGTCGGCGAGGGTCAGCCCGGCGTCGGCGAGCGCCCGGGTGACGGCCTGAGTCTGAAGCGTGAGCGTGGACTTCCCGGTGCTGCCGAGGTCGCACTCGGCCGCACCGACGATCGCGACGTCGGTCACCGCACGCCCGGCCCGTCGGCCGTGCCCAGCAGGACCGTCGCGTGGGCAGGGCGGGCCGCGGGCCGTTGCGGGCCGTACTCGCTGGCCAGGATCGTGGCGGAGAGGTCGACCCGGACGCGGTCGGCGCCGACCTCGACCACGGTCGCCTCGCACCGCACGGTTTCGCCGGCGAACATCAGGTTCCGGAACGTGAACGACAGCTCGTGCACGAAGCAGCGCGGACCGAGCGCGTCCTGCAGCAGCTCGACGAAGAGCGCCCCGAACACCTGCCCGTCCACGACCGGGCCCGGGACCCGAGCGGCGGCCACGAACTCGGGGTCGAAGTGCAGGCGGTACCAGTCCCAGGTGGCGCCGGCGTAGGCGACCATGTCGGTGAGCGTGATGGTGCGCTCCAGCGTGGGCAGCGCATCCCCGACGTTCGGCGGCACCCGAGGTGTCATGCGGCACCCTCCAGGCTGACCAGGATGATCGTCTCCTCGTTGACGGCGAGCAGCTCGCCGTCCTGGTTGGTGTACGTCGCGCGCGAGGAGACCACGAGCATGTCCGCGCCGGTGCGGGTCTGCTTCTCGGTCAGGTCGTGGATCTCCCAGGTCGCGGTGATGACGTCGTCGGGGCGTACCCGGCGGTGGAACGTGTAGCTGTTGCCGCCGCGGACCTGGCGGGTACCGGGGACGTCGAGGTGCCAGGAGTGCCCGGCATAGCCGTCGCTGTCCATCGGGAGGTTCGCGTACTGGTTGGTCTCGCAGATGAGCGTTGGTGGGGCGGTCACACCCGGCAGGCCCTGCGCGCGGGCGAACTCAGGGTCGGAGTAGAGCGGGTTGTCGTCGCCGACGGCCATGCCGAAGTACCGGCCGGCCGCGGCGCCGAGCGGTTCCGGCGCGGTGTAGACCTTCCTCGTGCCCAGCAGTGCACGCAGGTCGTCGGTCAGCAGGCTCACGCCGTCTCCTCCGCTCCGCTGATGTTCGGATACACCGCCGTCGGGAACACCTCGAGCAGGAACTCGGGGCGCAGCAGGGCCTTGCAGATCGCTCCGGTCGACGCCGGCCAGGGCGGGCTGAGCAGCCGTTCCCGCACGCCGGCCACGCCCCGGTACGCCGACAGCGCGGACTCGACGCAGTATTCGGTCGTCTCCAGCAGGTGCTCCGGTCCGAGGCCGGCGTGGCGCAGCAGGTGCAGGATCGCGCCGTACGTCGCCTCGGCCTGCGCCACGATGTCGTCGGGGTGCAGGGCCTGCTGCGTCTGCATGTCCAGCGCCGCGAACCCGGACATGTACAGGGTCCGGCCGGCCCTGACCCCGGGGGCGTAGGTGAGCGTGTCGTAGCGGGACCAGCCGGGGTTGACCAGTTCCAGGGGGTGCCGGGAGGCTGTGACGTCGATCGCGACGAGCGCGTCCGGGTGGTGCAGCCGGCTCATCAGGATGCCGCCCGCGCCCGGGTAGACGCCGGCGCCGCCGAGGCGTTCCCGCCGCACGCGGTGCGTCCGGCGGTACACGTCGCGGGTCTCCGGCGTCGAGTAGTCGTAGGTCGTGACGACCGCGTCGAGGGACAGCCCGACCGCCGTGAGCAGGTCGCCCGCCCGGTCCAGGCAGTAGGCGTACTGCGCGGCGAAGTCCCCCGGGTGGACCACGGCGCCGGTGGCGTCGACCGGGAGCATCGTCGGTAGGTACACCGCGCCGTCGTGGCCGGTCCGCACGGTGGAGGCCTGCCAGGTGCCGGCCGGCCGGGGCTCGCTGGCGGCCAGCACCTCGCCGCCGCCGCGGACCGCATGCAGCTCGACCTCCAACAGCGCGGTACGCCGCACGAGCCGCTCGACGACGACCGTCCGCAGCACGGGCTCGTGGTCGCCGAAGACCTCCCGCCGGACCGCCGCGGCCGCCTCGTACTCGACGAGCCCGGCGACCGTCACGTTCTCGGTGACCCGGGTGACGTCCTGCGGCCCGAACCCGGCGGCCGCCAGGATCGTCAGCACCTTCTCGTACGCGGTGCGCGCCTGCGCCGCCATGTGCCCGGTGACCGTCATCCTGCCGACGGCCTCGTCGAACGCGGCGGAGGTGTGGCCGGAGGTCCAGGCCGCGTCGCCCTCGGCGAGGCCGAGGCAGAACGTGAAGCCGTCGTACGGGAACCAGCGGAAGGAGGGCGGTTTGATGGCGTGTGGGGTCACGGGCGGTCCCTGCCTGTACCGGCGGCGGCCAGCGCCGCCATGAGCGGTTCGATGGTGTCCAGCTCGTCGAGACGGGACAGCAGGTCGACGACGTCTGTGGTGTCGCCACCGGCGTTGCCGTGGAACTTCGCGACGAGCTGCTCGTCGGTCAGCGGGTTGTCCGGGCCGCCCGCGCTGCGTGGCACGCTGCCGGGAACGGCCGAGCCGTCGACGAGCGTGATGCGGGCGGTGCCGGGCGCGTCGGCTGCGGGGCCGCCAGTGGGGGCAACGTGCCAACGCACCAGCCGGGCAACGCGTTCCACCTCGGGTCGGCCGAGCGAGTCCGGCTCGTACGTTGCGGTGGTCAGGTCACCGTCGACGACGGCGGCGGCGATGCTCCACGGCAGCGAGAACTTCGCCGCGTACGGCGACGCCGGTCGCGCCAGGTCCCGCCGGGTGTCGCAGACCGTGGGCGCCGAGTCGGGGTGCACGTCGACGTCGATCGCGGCGACGTCGCCGGAACGGACACCGCCGCGGCGCACCGCGTCGCGGACCGCGTCGATCGCGGCGTGGGAGAGTTGGCACGCCGGGTACGGCTTGATGCCGATCCGGGTGGTCTCCCAGCGGGTGCCGAGCTCGGCGGTGATGGACGCGAGATCGACCGCGCCGGCGGCCAGTGCGTCGTAGACACCGTGCGGGCCGTCGAGGACGTTCGCCGGGCCGCTGGCCCCGGCCGCGGCCAGCCGGGCGGCGAGGATGCCGGCGTGCGCGGCGAATCCCGGGTGCAGCTGCTTCGTCGAGGCTCCACTGTGCAGGAACGCGAGGAGCCCGCCGGCCTGGCTGCCGGCGATGCCGAGCGCGTCGGTCGTCCGCGCGGCGTCGAGGCCGAGCAGCCGGGACGCGACGATCGCCGAGGAGAACACGCCGGCCACCATCGTGGCGTGCAGCCCGCGGGCGTGGAAGCCGTGCGACGCGGCGGCGGCGACCCGGCACACGGTTTCGTAGCCGACGACGGCGGCCTCGAGAACGGCCCGGCCGGGCGCGTCGACCTGCTCGCCGACGGCGAACGCGGCCGGCAGCACCACGGCTGTGGCGTGCACGAGGCCGCCGGCGTGGGTGTCGTCGAAGTCCAGTGCGTGCACGAGGGTGCCGTTGGCGAGCGCGGCGGCCGGCGCACCGACCCGGCCCCGCGACCCGATGATCGTCGCCTCCGGCGGCCCGCCGAGTTCCCGGGCGACGACGACGGCCGGTATCGGCGACGGCCCACCGGGCTCCCCGTGATCGGGCTGGCGCGCAGCCCACCCAGCGCCGTTCCGACCCCGTCGAGCAGGTGCCGCAGCGCTGCGGCCCGGACCGCGGCCGGCACGTCGACGTGGCCCGTGCCCCACTCGGCGAGCTCCTCGGCGATCATCGTGACGTGGCTGTGGTGTCGAGGCTGTCAGGGGTGTCGGGGGTGTTCGCGCCGTGTGCCGGCTCGGCATCGCCGAACGCGCCGGCCGCCCGCAGCGCCACCACCTGCTGCGCGTCCAGGCCCAGGATCTCCTCGGTGACGAGTGCGAGGTCCTCGTTGCGCTGCGGTGCCCGGCGGTAGGTGGGCGTCTCGTCGCCGACCCGCACCGGGGACGCGAGCTGCCGTACCTCGCCGTAGCGGGGGTGGTCGGTGGTGACCACGAGGTTCCGGGCGGCGGTGTGCTCGTCCACCAGGGCCGCGCCGACGTCGTTGATCGGGCCGCACGGAATCGACCCGGCGTAGAGCTGCGTGAGCCAGTCGTCGACGGTCTTCTGCCGGAAGATCGCCTCCAACCGGGGCACCAGGTCGGCGCTGTGCTCCCGCCGGCTGGCGAAGGTCGCGTACGGCGAGCCGGCCTCGGCCCACTCCGGGTGGCCGACGATCTGGCACAGCCGGGCCCAGAACTTCTCCTTCGCGCAGCCGACGACCATCCAGCCGTCCTTGGCCTCGAACGCCTGGAACGGCACGAGCGACGGGTGGGCCGAGTGGTGTGTGCGGACCGGCTGGAACCCGGCGTTCAGGTGCCACGTCGCGGGATAGGTCAGCATCGACACCGCGGTGTCGTAGAGGCTGACGTCGCAGTCCATCCCGACGCCGTCGCGGCGGGCGGCGTGCACCCCGGCCAGCAGCGAGATCGCGGCCACGAAGCCGCCCGAGTAGTCCACCAGTGACAGTCCGGACTTGGTGGGCGGTCCGTCCGGCTCACCGGTCAGCTCCATCCAGCCGGCGAGACCCTGCAACACGTAGTCGTAGCCGGGTTCCTGCTTGCGCGGCCCGGTCATCCCGAACCCGGTCAGCGACACGCACACGATGCGCGGGTTGAGGTGCTTGAGGTCGTCGTACCGGATGCGCAGCTTCTCCGGCACGTCCCCGCGCAGGTTGGAATAGACGACGTCGGAGACCGCGACGAGTTGTTCGAAGACGCCGCGCCCGGCGGCGGTACCCAGATCGAGAGAGATGCTGCGCTTGTTGCGGTTGAACGTCTCGAAGAAGAGCGAGTCCTCGTCCTCGGCGTACGGCGGCACGTATCGGCCGACGTCGCCGCCGGCCCGCGGGTCCTCGATCTTGATGACCTGGGCGCCGAGGTCGGCCAGGTGCACGCTGCCGAACGGCCCGGCGCCGTACTGCTCGACCGCGATGATGCGCAGGTCCTCCAGCGGTCTCACGTGGTCGCTCCCGTCAGCTCACCGATCAGCGCGATGATCTCGTCCTGGGCCGCGCGGATCTCGACGGCCGGCAGCCCGTGGGTCGGCGGGCTCAGCTTCACGGTGTCGGCGATGCCGTCATAGGCCGCGATCCGGGCGGCGACGTCGTCGCGGGTGCCGGCCATGGTGAGCGCGTCGACCATCCGGTCGCTGACGCTGCCCGCGAGGTGGTCCGCGCCGGCACCGGCCCGGAACGCCTCGATGACGGCCTGCTGGTCCTCGGCGAGGCCGTGGAACGCGAAGAAGTCGGCGTAGGTGCGGACCGTGGCGTAGAAGCCGACCACACCGGCGGCGCGGCGGCGGGCGAGTGCGGGGTCGGCGGCCACCGAGCAGCACGCGGAGACGACGACGTCGACGTCGTGGCGCGTCTTGCCGTCCGCGCGGTCGATGCCGAGCGTGAGGTCGGGCAGGATGTGCTCCCGCAGGTACCCCGGTGAGCACAGCTCGTGGCTGATCCAGCCGTCGCCGATCTCGCCGGCCAGCCGGGTCATCAGCGGGCCCATCGCGGCCAGGTACACCGGGATCGGCCGCTCCGGAACGGCGTACGGCCGCTCGTAACCGCGGATGTGCATCGGCTCGAACTCGCCGTCGGCACGGATCTCGGCGCCGGTGGTGCAGGCGTCCCAGAACAGCCGGATGTTGTGGACCGTCTCGCGCAGGTGACCGACCGGCTTGCCGAACGGCACGTTGTGCCATTGCTCGTTGAGCCGGCGCACCCCGGAGCCGAGGCCGATCACGAACCGGCCACCGGACAGCTCGTCCAGGTCGAGCGCCTCCAGCGCGGTGATCATCGGGCTGCGGGTGAACGCCAGGATGATCGAGGTGCCGATCCGTGCGGTCGACGTCGCCCCGGCCAGGGCCGCGGCGGTGCCGGTCGCGCTCCGGTGCAGCTCCGAGGCCCACAGCACCTCGGCGCCCGCGCGTTCCGCCCGGCGCCCGGCGTCGGCCAGCTCCGCGAGCGTCTCCCCCCACGGCTGGTACGTGAGCCTCATGCCGTTTCCTTGCTGTCGCCGTCGAGGGAGAATGGGGACTTCCCCTCCGGGAAGAGGTTTTCCAGCTGTTCGGCGCCCCGGCGGTACACGTAGAACGTGCGCTTGAAGGAGCAGACCTCGTCGCCGTGCTGGTTCAGCGTGCGAGTGCGCACCGTGACGATGCCGGCATGCGGGCGGGACGCAGACTCCCGCTTCTCCAGCACGAGTGACTCGCTGTAGAGCGTGTCACCGGCGAACACCGGGTGGGTCATCCGGATCTCGTCCCAGCCGAGGTTCGCGAACGCGTTCTGGGTCAGGTCGGTGACGCTCTGCCCGACCGCGATGGCCACCGTGAGCGTCGACACCACGAGCGGCTTGCCGAACTCCGACCGTGCGGCGTACTCGGCGTTGAAGTGCATCTCGTTGGTGTTCATGGTCAGCAGCGTGAACCAGGTGTTGTCGGTCTCCGTGACGGTGCGTCCCAGCGGATGCTGGTAGACGTCTCCGATCTCGAAGTCCTCGAAGAACCGCCCGGTCCAGCCTTGCTTGAGCCCCATCAGCCAGTCTCCTTCTGACCACGCGCGAGGTACCCGTCGCGGATCGTCCGCTTGAGGATCTTGCCGCTCGGGTTGCGCGGCAACGCGTCGACGACGTGCCACTCGCGGGGCACCTTGTAGCGCGCCACGTGCTGCCGGACGTGGCCCTCCAGTGCTCCGACGTCGATCCGCGTCCCCGGTCGGCCCACCACGAACGCGGCGATGCGCTCGCCGTACACCTCGTCGGGCACGCCGATGACGGCGACCTCGTCGACCGGCTGGTGGCGGGCGATGACCTCCTCGATCTCGCGCGGGAAGATGTTGACCCCGCCCGCGATGATCATGTCGTTCTTCCGGTCGAAGATGGTGATGAAGCCCTCCTCATCGCGCACGGCCACGTCGCCGACGGAGAAGAACCCGTCCGCGTCGTATCCGGCCCGGGTGGCCTCCTCGTCGTCGAGGTACCCGGCCAGCAGCAGCGGCGAGCGGGCGAACAGCTCGCCGGGCTCACCCGGCCCGACCTCGTTGCCGTCGTCGTCCTTGAGTCGGATCTCGTTCCAGAACCAGGGATGCCCGACACTGCCGGCCCGTTCCAGGGCGAACTCGGGGCGCAGGTTGGTGACGATGGAGCACTCGGTCGAGCCGTACAGCTCATGCACGTCGACGCCGGGGAACGCGGCGATCACCCACTCCTTCAGCGCGACCGGCAACGCGGCGGCGTTGAAGTAGAGCGTCCGCAGCGCCGACAGGTCGTACCGGGCGGCCGGCTCCTCGCAGAACCGGCGGAGGTGCTGGGCGTGCGTGGGCACCAGGAACACCGTGGAGGCGCGACTGGAGGCCATCAGGTCCAACAGCCGCTCCGGATCCCAGGTCGGCAGCACGCTGCACGAGCCGCCGAGCATCGGGGCGGTGTAGGCGAACGCGAACCCCGCGCCGTGGTACATCGGTGCGACGGCGATCGTGCTGCGGTTGGGGCCGAGCCCGTAGTCCAGCCCGACTCCGAACGCGGTGAGGACTCGTCCCCGATGGGTCAGCAGGACGCCCTTGGGCCGCCCGGTCGTGCCGGAGGTGTAGGTGATGCAGAACGGGTCGAGTTCGTCGACGGGGACCTGCGGATCGACCGCGCGGCCCTGTCCCAGGAACGTCTCGTACCGCTGGCCGACCTCGCCGGCGAAGCTGAGCACGAGCGGCAGGCCGTCGAGCAGGCCGTCGACGTTGCCGGCCAGCTCGTCGGCCAGGATGATCCCCCTCGCCCGGGAGTGGGCGAGGATGTAGGCGTTGTCCGAGCTGTTGTTCTTCGTGTTCAGCGGCACGGTCGGGATGCCGGCCTTGGCCATCGCCGCCGATATCTCGAAGTACTCGTAGCGGTTGTTGCTCAGCACCGCGATCCGCTCACCGGGGGCGATGCCGTGCGCGAGCGTCGCGGACGCGAGCCGGTTGGAGCGCTCGTCGAGCGCGCCGAACGTCACGGCGTGGTCGCCGTCGACGACCGCGACCCGGCCCGGCGTGGACCGGCCGAACTCGCGGATCCCGGCGGCCATGTTGAGCTGCACACCCTTCACCCGGTGCCATCCTTCCCTGAGTCATTGATGTGCATGACGGCCCCGGTCAGAGTCCGTAGCGGGCGAGCACGTCCCGCTTGCCGGGGATGAGGACCTTGCGGGTCATCCGGCCGGTGGTGAGCCACGCGATCGCGTCGCCGTTCCTGGTGCTGGTCAGCATCCGTTCGACCAGGTACGGCGCGACGTCGTCGACGTGGTCGCACAGGATGTTCAGCCACCTGCGCTGCCGCGCCACCTGCTCCGGCGCGGCGGCGGCTTCGCGCAGCCACCCCTCGGTGATGAGGATGCCGGGGCGGATCTGGCCGATCCGCACGTCGGTACCGGTGACCTCCTTGGTCAGTGCCCGGGTGAAGGAGTCCAGACCACGCTTGGTGGCCGCGTAGACCCCCATGCCGGGGCGGATCCGGCCGTCGCTGCCCCCGCCGAGCACGTTGAAGACCTGGCCGCCGCCGGCGGTGAGCATGCCGCGGACGGCGACCTGCGACCCGTACACGGTGCCGAGCATGTTCGTGGTGACCATCGTCCGGACGTCCTCCGGCGCGGTGTCGACGATCGGCCGGGTGGTGTTGGCGACACCGGCGTTGTTGATCCACAGGTCGACGCCGCCCAGCGCGTCGACTGCGGCGCTCCACATCCGCTCGACCTGCTCGGCGTCGGTGACGTCCACGGCGAACCCGTGGACCGTCGCTGCCGCGACGGCCCGGGGGCGCAGCCGTGCGACCGCGTCGTCCACGGCCGTCCGCGAGCGCCCCGAGACGACGACGGAGTGGCCCCGCGAGAGCAGCTCGCGGGCGAGCGCGAAGCCGATCCCCCTGGTGCTGCCGGTGATGACTGCCTTACGCATGACTGCTCCTGCCCACTCAAGTCGGGAGAACGGGTCCGATCAGTGGCCGGCCAACCGGGCGACCGCGTCGGCCAGCGGCACCACGTCGGCATACTTGGCGTCGAGGTCGAAGAGGTTGGCCTCGTGCGGGCCGGGATCGCGGTCGGCGCACGCCTCGCGCACCACCATCGGGCGGAACCCGTGTTGCAGGGCGTCCACCGCCGACGCGCGGACGCAGCCGCTGGTGGAGAAGCCGCCGAGCACCACCGTGTCGACGCCGGCCGCGGTGAGCCAGGCGGCCAGGGCGGTTCCGGCGAAGGCGCTGGCGTAGTGCTTGTACACGATGTGATCGCCCGGGGCAGGCGTGACCTGGGTCGGGAAGTCGCCGAGTGGGTTGCCGGCGGCGAACGCGGCCAGCGCCGGGACCTTCGCGGCGAACAGGGGCGCTTCGGCGCAGGACTCGTCGGCGTACCGCACCGCGGTGAAAGCCACCGGAACCCGGGCCGCGCGGGCCGCCGCCAGCAGCGCGGCCATCGCGGCCATCGCGGCCTCCGCGGTGGCCAGGAACAGCGGCGACGAGGGTACGGCGTACGCGGCGACGGGGTCGACCAGCACGAGCGCGGGCCGGGTGCCCCAGCCGAGGCGGCGGGCGAACCCGGCACCGGCGTAGTCGGCATCGAGCCTGCCGCCACGCACGGTACCGCCGGGGGTGGCGGACAGCTCGGCACCATTCATTCGACGCATCGTATGCGCTGGATACACCGTTTCGCTAGGGGGAACATTGCGCGACGACGGGCTTGCCGTGCCCGTGGAAACAGTGTTTCCATTGCAGCCATGCTGGTCCCGGACGGCGCCGATCTCACCATCGCCGGCTGCCGAGCGCCCTGCACCTCCGGCTGGGGGCGCCGCCCGCAAACGCCGCCGGGAAGACCCTGAAACGCGAAGTGAGGAGCAGCGGGTGCGAGCGCACGTCGAACTGATTCACGAGAATGACTACATCTGGCACGTCGGGGAGCTGCCGCACGGCGAGGGCGGGGTCCACGAACGCCGGCTCTCCACGGACGAGGAGGACGGATCGTCCTCGCTGGCGTTGCGGTTCGACAGCGACTGGGGGCGCGGGCCGGGCGTGCCGCACGCCGACACCGAGTTCTTCGTGCGGTCCGGCTCGCTGATCTACGGCGGTCAGGAGATCGGCCCGGGCGGCTATCTTCAGGTGCCCCGGGGCGTGCCGATGGATTGGATCAAGATCCGCGAGGGCTCGTCGGTGCTGCACTGGCGCGAGTACGGCGACTGCGGTTTCGACGTCGGGAAGGCACAGTGGAGTCCGGCCTCAGCGCGGTGGGAGACCGCCGTCGGCGAGGTGACGGTGGTGGATTCCAACGACATGGAGTGGACCGCCGCCCCGACGGTTGGGCCGATCACCCCGCTCTACATCAAGCTGCTGCACCGCGACCCGGTGACCAACTTCTACACCCGCCTGATCCGGGCCCACAAGGGCTGGAGCGACCACCGGCTGGCCCACCACCCCTGCTACGAGGAGTTCTACACGCTCGGCGGGAAGATGGCGTACAACTTCGGCGACATCGACGAGGGCACCTACTGCTTCCGGCCGGCCGGGGTGAAGCACGGCCACTTCGTCGCCGAGACCGACATCGACTGGATCATCCGGTCGGACGGCGAGCTGATCAACTGGTACACCACCGATGAGTGGGTCAAGTGGGGCGGCACGGCGACCAACTACCACGAGCACGACGAGGCGCCGGTCATCTCCACCCTGCCGGTGCGGTCCCGTTCGCGCGGCCCCTGGTCCGGCGACGGGATGTGATGGCGACGGGGTGTGACGCGGCCACGACCACCGCCGCGTCACACCCCGGTCACCCGCTAGGGCCTAGCGGGTGACGTACACCCCCTGCGGCACTCCGGCGACCGCGCCGTCGCGGTATGCGACGTGCCCGCGGACCACCGTCACGACCGGCCAGCCGCGGACCTTGCGCCCCTCGAACGGACAGTGGTCCTGCCCGGACAGCAGCAGGTCGGTCGTCACCTCCCGTTCCAGGTCAGGGTCGACGATCGCGAGGTCGGCGTCCGCGCCCACCACGAGGTTGCCCTTGCGCCCCCACAGGCCGTACGCCCGCGCAGGGTTCGCCGAGGCCAGCTCCGCGATCCGGGCCGGCGACAGCCCACGCTTGTGCATCCCCTCGCTGATCAGCAGCGGGTAGAGCAGCGCGGTGCCGCCGAAGCCGGGCAGGGCCGGCCAGAGCGCGTCGCCCTTGTGCTCCTCGGTGCAGCACGCGTGGTCGGAGGCCACCCAGTCGACCGAACCGTCGAGCACCCCGGCCCACAGCGCCTCGGTGTCGGCCACCGTGCGGATCGGGGGGTTCACCTTGCCGCCCAGTCCGGTCAGCGCGTCGTAGGACAGGCAGAGGTGGTGCAGGGTGACCTCGGCCCGGATGTCGGCGCCGGGCAGCGCGGCGCGGGCCGCCCGGGCCGCGTCCAGCGCGTCGGCCGAGGACAGGTGCAGCAGGTTGACCGGGCAGCCGGTGGCGCCGGCCAGGGTGGTGGCCTCGCCGATGGCGACCCGCTCGGTGAGCGGCGGGCGGGCGTCGGAGTATGCCTTGAGGGTCTGCGGATCACCGGCCGCCCGGACCCGGTCGATGAACAGCCGCATCAGCTCGGACTGCTCGCAGTGCAGCGACAGCGACACGCGCCGGTCCGGGCCGTTGGCCGCCGCGACCGCCTCCATGATCTGGTAGAGGTGCCCCAGGTCGTATTCGTCGCTCATCGTGAAGGACTTGGCGTCGCGGGAGTCCGCGCTGAGGTTGAAGCCCTTGTAGAACATGTAGTACTTGAACGACGACACCCCATGCTCGTCGACCAGTGCGGGCACCTCGCCGACCTGCGCGGTGTCCATCGGCGCGAGGTGGAACCCGTAGTCGGTGTAGGCACGCCCACTCACGGCCGCGAGCACCTCCGGGAAGATGTCGGCGTACGCGCCGGTGCGGTTGAGGTAGTGCTGCCCGGTCCGGAAGTAGGACAGCACCGTGGTCGCCCCGCCGACCAGGGAGGACCGGGTCTCCTCGGCGGCGTCCTCGGCGAGCGACCGGTAGATGCCCAGGTGGTAGTGCGCGTCCACCGCGCCGGGGAAGACCAGCCTGGCGTTGGCGTCGAGCACCTCGGCGGCGTCGGCCGGGTCGAGGTCGGCCCCGATGGCGGCGATCCGGCCGTCACGGGTGGCGAGATCAGCCCGGACCGTTCCCACGTACGGCAGCACCAGCGTGCCGCCCTTGACCAGCAGGTCGTAACGCGCCACCGCGTACCCCCTTCATCGCCTGCGTTTCGGACAATGTAACGGGGTTTCCATTGCTGAGAAAGGGCGGTTAGATTGACGTCCCAACCTCGGTCGGTCCCAGTGGAGGTCCCGTGCCCGGTGCACTGAACGGCATTACGGTGGTGGACGCCTCGACGCTCTTCGCCGGTCCCCTGGCCGCCACCATCCTGGGCGACTACGGCGCCGAGGTCATCAAGATCGAGCATCCGGTCAAGGGTGACCCCGCGCGGGGGCACGGCCCGGCCAAGGACGGCGTGCCGCTGTGGTGGACCATGCTCGGCCGCAACAAGCAGACGGTCACGCTCGACCTCGGCCGGCCCGCGGGCGCCGCGCTGGCCCGCCGGTTGCTCGCCGAGGCCGACGTGCTGATCGAGAACTTCCGGCCCGGCACGTTGGAGCGCTGGGGCCTGGCCCCGGATTCGCTGCAGGAGCACAACCCCGGGCTGGTCATCGCCCGGGTCACCGCGTTCGGCCAGCACGGGCCGTACCGTGACCGGCCCGGCTTCGGCACCCTGGCCGAGGCGATGAGTGGCTTCGCGGCCATCACCGGTCAACCGGACGCTCCACCCACACTGCCGCCGTTCGGGCTCGCCGACGGCATCGCCGCGCTCACCTGCGCCCAGGCCGTCATGACCGCGCTCTACCACCGCGACGCCGGCCGACCCGCCGGTACCGGCCCCGGACAGGTCATCGACCTGGCGATCATCGAGCCGCTGGTCACCGTGCTCGGCATGCAGGCGATGGCGTACGACCAGCTCGGCACGGTGCAGCAGCGCAGCGGCAACCGGTCGGTCAACAACGCCCCGCGCAACACCTACCGCACCCGCGACGGCCGCTGGGTGGCGATCTCCACGAGCGCCCAGGCGATCGCCGAACGGGTGCTGCGGCTCGTCGGGCACCCCGAGGTGATCGACGAACCGTGGTTCGCCAACGGCGTCACCCGGGCACAGCACGCCGACGAGCTCGACGGCTACGTCGGGGGCTGGATCGCCGAGCGTGATCTCGCCGAGGTGGTCGCCGAGTTCGAGGCGGCCCAGGCTGCGGTGGCCCCGATCTACGACATCGCCGACGTCTTCGCCGACCCGCAGTACCAGGCCCTGGACACCGTGACCACGGTGGAGGATCCGGTGCTCGGTCCGCTGCGGATGCCCAATGTGCTGTACCGAATGTCCGCGACACCCGGTGCCATCGCGTGGACCGGGCGTCCGCGCGGCGCCGACAACCAGTCCGTGTACGGCGACCGGCTCGGCCTCAGCGCCGACGAGCTCGCCGACCTGCAGTCGAGAGGCGTGATCTGAGTGGGCCCACGCACCGGTGCACCGCAACCCGACCTCGATCCCGGCGTCACCGCGCTGTGGCCGGCGCTGGTCGGGGCCCGGGTCATCGACCTGGCCCAGCCAATGCGCCAGGGAATGCCCCAGTCACCGAACCACCCGCCGTTCCGGATGGTGATCGAGCGCCGCCACGGCGACCTGGTGCGCGCCGACGGCGGCAGCGCCGCCAACGAGGTCATCATCACCGGCGGGCACGTCGGTACCCACGTCGACGCGCTGGCCCACGTCTCGCAGGACGGACTCGTGCACTCCGGCCGGCCGGCCGCGGCAGCGCAGTCCCACGAAGGCTTCGCGGAGCTGGGCATCGAGACGTTCGACCCGTACGTCGGACGGGCCGTGCTGCTCGACGTCGCCGCCGTGCACTCCACCGCCGTGCTGCCGGCGGGTTACGAGATCACTCCGGACGACCTGGAGCAGGCCGCCGGGAACACCCGGATCACAGCAGGCGACGCGGTCCTGATCGGCACCGGCTGGTCGCGGCGGTGGGGCGACGGAGCGGCGTTCGTCGGGCTCGCCGACGGCGTACCCGGCCCCGGGGTGGCCGCCGCGCGCTGGCTCGCCGAGCGCGCGCCCAGGGTGGTCGGTGGCGAGACGATCGCCTTCGAGCACCTCGCGCCCGGACGCGGGCACGCCACCCTGCCGGTGCACCGGATCCTGCTGGTGGAGCACGGGATCAACATCGTGGAGACGATGAACCTGGCCGCGCTGCTGGACACCGGGGTCCGGGAGTTCCTGTTCGTGCTCAACCCGCTGCCCATCGTCGGGGCCACCGGCGCCCCGGTCCGCCCGCTGGCGGTGCTGCCGTGACGCCGGGCGGAGGTACGGCCGGGACCACGGCCGCGCCGGGCGACGAGCCCACGCTCAGCGCCCGACTGGCGCGCTTCGCGGTCGACTGTCGTGACCACGGCGTACCGGACGCCGTCCGCGCCGACATCCCCGGCCGGGTGCTGGACATCCTGGGGCTGGCCCTGGCCGCGCACGCCGACCCGGGGGCCGACGCCGCGGCGGCCGCGCTGCGCTCCGTACGGCGCTGGGGCGGTGTCGGCGAGGCCACCGTCATCGGCTCCGGCGACCGGCTGCCCGCCCCGGCCGCCGCACTGGTCAACGGGGTGCTGGCCCACTCGCTGGACTTCGACGACACGCACCTGCCCTCGGTGCTGCACCCGAGCGCCAGCGTCGTGCCGGCCGCGCTCGCCGCCGCGGAGGCGGTCGAGACCGGTGCGGCCGCCGGCGGCGCGGCCCTGGTCGCGGCGGTGGCCGCCGGGATCGAGATCACCAACCGGCTCGGTATGGCCGGCTACCTGCCAGACACCGGGGTCAACGTCTTCTTCGAGCGGGGCCAGCACGCCACCTCGATCTGCGGCACGATCGGCGCGGCCGTCGCGGCCGGCCTGCTCTACGGCCTGGACGAAGAGGGCATCGGCCATGCCATCGGGATCGCCGCGAGCATGGGCGCCGGCATCCTGGAGGCCAACCGCACCGGCGGCTCGGTCAAACAGGCCCACTGCGGCTGGGCCGCCCACGCCGGGGTGAGCGCGGCGGTGCTGGCGGCCGACGGGCTGACCGGCCCGCCGACCGTGCTGGAGGGGCGGTTCGGCTTCTTCACCGCGCACACCGGCGACTTCACCGCCGACGCGCTGCTGCGCGGGCTGGGCACCGACTGGGAGGTGCTGCGCACGGTCTACAAGCCGTACCCGTCGAACCACTTCACCCACCCCGGCGTCGACTGCGCCCTGGCGCTGCGGGCCGGCGGGCTCGACCCGGCCGACGTCGCCGAAATCGAGCTGGGGGTGGCCGCCCCGGTGCTGCGTACCATCGCCGAACCCACCGCCGAGAAGACCCGCCCGCGCAGCGCGTACCACGCGAAGTTCTCCGGCCCGTACACGATCGCGGCGGCGCTGCTCGGCGGTGGTGGCCTGGGGTTGTCGCTCGACGACTTCGCCGGCGAGCTGCCGGCCGACCGGCTGGCGCTGGCGGCCCGGGTCCGGTGCGTGGCCGACCCCCGGGCGTCGGAGCTGTTCCCGCGTGCGTTCGCGGCGGTGCTGCGGGTGCGGACCCGCGGCGGTGCCCTCCTGGAGCACCGGGTCGACTCGTCGCGCGGCGGGCCGCAGCATCCGTTGAGCGCGGCCGATCTGGCGACGAAGTTCCAGCTCAACGCCGAGCGGGCGGTTCCTCCGGCGCAGATCGCCGCGCTGCGCGACGCCGTGCTCGGCGCCACCGGTGCCGGGGTGACGCCATCGGCGCTACTCGCGCTGACCGCCTCGGCTCGCTGAGGGCGGTCCCGGGCAGCCGTGCCCACCGCAGCAGCCGCGCGTGCCGGGAAATGCCTGGGTCCTGGGCGGGCGTCTACACGGCCAGGGCGAGCAGGCGCCGGGCGGAGCGGACCACCGCCTCGTCCACCAGCCGGCCCTGTGCGTCGAGGCAGACCCCCACGCCGTCGCGGACCGCCGCGTCGAAGCGGGCCACCAGGTCCGCCGCCGTCGCCACCTCGTCCGGTGCGGGGGTGAACACCTCGTTCACCACCGCGACCTGCGCCGGGTGGATACAGGCCCGGCCGACGAAGCCGAGCCGCCGCAGCGCCATCGTCGACTCGCGCAGCGCGACCAGGTCCCGGAAATCGGTGCTGACCGGCCCCACCGGAGGCTCGATGCCGACCGCCGCGCTGGCCAGCACCACCTGCGAGCGGACGAAGAGCAGTTCCCGCTCGTCCGGCCCGAGCGTGACACCGAGGTCGGCGCGCAGGTCCGCCTCGCCGAGTTGCAGCCGCCGTACCCGGGGTGCGCGGGCGATGTCGAGGACCGCGACCACGGCCGCCGCCGACTCCAGCAGCGGCACCACGGGGGTCGTGCCCACCAGCGACCCGGCCGCCGACTCGGCCACGCCGAGCACCTCGTCCAGGGCGACCAGTTCGGCGGCGGACTCGGCCTTCGCCACACAGAGCCCGGCGAGCCCCGGCCCCACGACGGTCGCCGCGTCGACGTGGCCCAACCGGCCCGGGTTGATCCGCACCCACCAGGCGACCCCGGGTGGTGCGGAGCGCAGGAAGGCGGCGACCGCCGAGCGGGCGGCGTCCTTGCCGGCCTGCGGCACCGCGTCCTCCAGGTCGACGATCACCGCGTCCGCGCCGCGCCCCGCCGCCTTGGCCAGCTTGTCGGGCGCGTCCCCGGGCACGTACAGGTACGACCTCAACGGCTTCGGGCCCTTCCGCTCGACAACGTCCGGCGATGCGGCCATTGTTTCGACTGCGAATACAGTGTTTCCATTGGTGGTCGAGACGTCAAGGAGGCTTCATGGGACCGCACCCGTACGGCTGGTGGATTCTGCTGCACATCGTGCTCTTCGTCTTCTGGCTGGGCGGAGATCTCGGGGTCTTCTGGTCGAGCCGGTTCGTCCTCAAGCCTGATCTCACGCCAGCCGCCCGGGCCACCGCACTGAAGATCATGAGCGGGCTCGACCTGGGGCCCAAGATCTGCCTGGTGCTCTTCCTGCCCAGCGGCGTCACGCTGATGGCGCTGGACCCGCACGGCGCGCGGGTCTTCGGGATCAACCCGTTCGGCTGGCCGATCGTCGCGCTGGTCTGGGTGTTCGCGACGGCGTGGCTGGCCGCCACGATCTCCGACCACCACCGCCCCGGCCACCTCCGGTGGGTACGCCGGGCGGACTGGACGGTCCGGATCGTGCTGATCGCCGGGCTGGCCGGGACCGCGCTCTACACGCTCTTCGCCCCTGCACCGTTCGGCGTGGACACCAACCCGAGGTGGCTGGGCGGCAAGATCCTGCTCTACAGCGTCGCGATCGCCTGCGGACTGGGCATCCGGCTCACCCTGCGCCCGTTCGGACCGGCCTTCGGCACCCTGATGACGACCGGCTCCACGCCGGAGGTGGAGCGCACGATGCGGCGGGCGATCGACGGCTGCCTACCCTACGTATGGGGCATCTGGGGCAGCGTGCTCGCGGCCGCGGCGCTCGGCGTGCTGAAGCCGCTCGCGGCGCTGTGACCCGGGCAGGTCGGTCAGGCGCCGCTGTAGCCGAGCTGAGCGGAGATCCGGCCGGTCGCCTCCAGTAGCGACTTCGCCAGCTCGGGCGAGTCCGGCTTGAACCGCCCCACCGGCCCGGCCACGCTGACGACCGCCACCACGTGCCCGTCGTGGTCGTAGACCGGTGCCGCAATCGACGTCGCGCCGGGCTGGCGTTCGCCGCGCGAGGTGGCATAGCCGCGTTTGCGGATGGCCGCCAACTCCTTGCGCAGCTTCGCAGGGTCGGTGATGGTGCGGTCGGTGACCTCGACGAGCCGGTGCCGCTCCAGGTAGGCGTCGAACTCGTCCTCGGCGACGAAGGCCAGGAACGCCTTGGACGAACTGCCGGCGTGCAGCGGGTACGGGATGCCGATGTTGACGTCCAGCCGCAACTCGTGCTCGGGCACCACCTGGTCGACATACAGCCGGGTGTCGCCCCGGCGCAGCGACAGCGTGGCGGTCTCGCCCGTCTCGGCCGCCAGCGCGCGCAGCTCCGGTCCGGCCATCGCGCGCAGGTCGGTGCGGGCCAGGTAGGCCCGGCCGAGCGTGACGGCCGCGTGGCCCAGTGCGTAGCGACGGGTGCTCGGGTCGACAATGATCAGATCCCGGCTGCGCAGCGCCGTGAGGATGCGGTGCACGGCGGCCTTGGTCAGGCCCAGCGCGGTCGCGATCTCGGTGACGCCCAGGTCCGGTCGTCCGCTGCGCCCGAAGTAGAGCAGCACGTCCATCGCCCGCTCGACCGCCGCGATCGAGCGGGACTGGCCGTCGCCGTCCTCCGCAACGGCCGGTGCCGTCGCCGCGGATGTCCGACTGGTCATGGGTGGGCCTCCACAGCACTGTTCGTTTTTGTCCGGTCTCCAGAGCAGTGTAGGTCGCGCGATTCCACCTAGCGAAACGGCGTGTCCGGAGTGTCGCCGGCCGCCCGGACCAAACGACGGTTGACACGGGACACCACCCCTCGTTACGTTTCTGGTAACGGCGTTTCCTGATGCGAAACGGAGAGCCTGTCAGTGTCGGTCGAAAGCATCACGTTCCGCTCGGCCCTCGCCCAATGGCCCAGCGGCGTCGGTGTCGTGACCACGGTCGTCGACGGCCGGCCGCACGGCATGACCGCGAGCTCGTTCTCCTCGGTCAGCCTCAACCCGCCGCTGGTCTCCGTCTGCCTGGGCGTCCACCTTCCCAGCCACGCCCTGGTGGAGCGGGCCGGCGTCTTCGCGATCAGCTTTCTCGGCAAGGGTCAGGCCGGCATCGGCCAGCGCTTCGCCGGCATGCGTCCCGAGGTCACCGACCGCTTCGCCGGGCTGGACTGGGCGCACGCCGAGACCGGCTGCCCGGTCCTGGCCAACGCGACCGCCTGGCTGGACTGCCGGGTCGTGCACGCCTATCCCGGCGGCGACCACACGATCTTCGTCGGCGAGGTGCTCGCGGCCAGCACCCCCCGGGTCGGCGCCCCGCTGCTGTTCCACTCCAGCGCGTGGAGTCAACTCGCCGACCCGCTGCCGGAGAAGATCGACATCGCGATCGGGGGCCGACTCTCCCGCCTGCGCGCGAACACCCTGGTGACGGCCGGCTTCACGGTGCGGGCAACCCCCGGCCCGCTGATCGCCGACGCCTTCCGGCCCGGCGGCGAGGATGCCACCCTCGCCGAGCTGGACCAGTTGCTGCGTGCCGGGCACACCGCCGTCACCCTGGTCGAGGAGGCCGACGCCAGCCCGGTGCAGGTGCGAGCCGTGCTCGCCGACGCCACGGTACGCGCCCGCCGCGCCTCACTCCGGGTGCGGCTGCGGCCCCAGCGCGGGCTCGGCCTGGTCAACGCCATGGTCGCGATGAAGAGCGGCGTCACCGGCTTCGACACCACCCTCAGCGGTCGAGCGAGCGCCCTGCGCACCCGCGACCTGGTCTTTCTCGCCCGGCAACTCGGGGTGTCCTGTCCCCGGCTCCCCGCCAACAAACCAGAGGAGTGACCCACATGTCCACCGGCGGACGGCTCATCGACGACCTCACCCCGGCCGAGCAGGATCGCGCGGCCCGAGTGGAGAAGGTGCTGCCCGCGCTGCGGGCCGCCGCCGCGCAGGCCGACGCCGACGGGGTGTTCCCCGCCGCGCACGTCGCGCTGCTGCGCGATGCCGGGCTGCTCGGCCTGGTGGTTCCGCAGGAGTACGGCGGTCTCGGCGGCGGCCTGCGTGACCTCGCCGCCGCCACCTTCGCCATGGGCAGCGCGTGCCCGTCGACGGCGTTGGCCTTCTTCTTCCACAACACCAGCGCCTCCCGGGGCCTGCTGCCGCTGGAGGCGATCGAGCGCGGCCTCTTCGACGACGCCGACGTCCCCGCCGTGCAGGCCTTCGCCGAGAAGGTGCTGACCCGGATGGCTGGTGGGGTGTGGCTGGCCAACTTCGCCAGCGAGGCGGTGAAGAGTTCATCGGCCAACATCGCCATCTCCACCACCGCCACGCCGGCGAGCCGCGACGGCGTCGACGGCTGGTCGCTCACCGGCGAGAAGTCGTTCGGCTGCGCCACCGGCGTCGCCGACACCTACCTGGTCACCGCCCGGCTCGCCGGGCACGAGACGGCGGACGGGCTGGCCCTGTTCCTGGTCCCCCGCGATGCCGCCGGGGTCGCCTCACGGCCGGCCTGGGACGGCATCGGCATGCGCGGCTCGGCCAACCACGGCATCCGGCTCGACGACGTCTTCATACCGGCCGACGAGGCGCTCACCGTGCCCGGCGCGTTCGTGAAGATGTTGCAGTGCAGTCGGGGCAGCTTCGTCGGCAACCAGCTGGCCATCACGGCGGTCTACGTCGGTGCGGCGCAGAGTGTCTACGACGACACGCTGACCAGTCTCACCCAGAAGACCTTCGCCGACACCGGTCGGCCGATTGCGGAGAGCCCCATGCACCAGGTGATCATCGGCACCATGACGGAACGGTTGGAGACGGCGTACCTCTGGCTGCGCCGCCAGTTGCTGCTGGAGACCAGTGAGCCGCCGCTGCGCCCGCACGCCGAGGTCTACCGGCAGTGGCGGTTGGCCAAGGGCTCGATCTGCGAGGCGTGCTTCGACGTGGCGGTCGGCGCGCTCAAGGCGTCCGGCACGTCCGGTGCCACCATGAACGGGTCCGTCGGCCGGGCGCTGCGCGATCTGGCGATGGGACTGGTGATGACGTTCCCGCCGGAGCGCGGCCGGTTGGAGGCGGCCAGTTCGGTGACCAGCGACCGGTCCAACGACCTGTTCGCGGCGGTGGCCGGGTGACCCAGCCGGACCTGCCCGATCTCGCCGACCTGGTCGACGGGGTCTGGACGCCCAGCGACACACCGCTCGGATTCGACCTGGAGGATCCGGCGACCGGGGCGGTGCGGCGACCCGCTGCCGGCACGCCGCCGCACCGGATCGAGGCCGCCGTCGCCGCCGCGTCGGCGGCGCACGAGGCCGGGAGCTGGGCCGCGCTACCGGCCCCTGATCGCGCCGACGTACTGGACTCCGTCGCCGAGGCGGTCGAGGGCGTCGCGGCCGAGATCTGCGTGCTGGAGTCGGCGACCACCGGCGTGCCGATCCGGCAGACCACACCGCTGGGCGTGATCCTCGGCGGCTCGTTCCGGCTGGCCGCCGCCCAGCTACGGCAGGGCCCGCAGAGCCAGGAGTTCCAGCGCGAGGACGGCCGGATCGCGTACGCCGAACGACTGCCCTGGGGTCCGGCCGCCTGTGTGGTGCCGTGGAACGCGCCCGCGCCGATGGCCGCGCACAAGGTCGCGAACGCGCTCGCCGCGGGCTGCCCCACGATCCTCAAGCCCAGCGAGTACGCCCCGCACGGCAGCCAACGGCTCGCCGCCGTCGTCGGGGCCACGCTCGCCGCCGCCGGCGTGCCGGCCGGGGTGTTCCAGCTCGTGCACGGCGGGGCCGAGGCCGGTGCGGCCCTGGTCGGCGATCCCCGGATCCGGGCGGTCTCCTTCACCGGCGGGCTCGCCGCCGGGCGGGCGGTCGCGGCGGCCTGCGCCTACGACATCAAGCCGGTGCAGCTCGAGCTCGGCGGCAACAACCCGCTGGTCGTGCTCCCCGACGCCGACGTCGCCGATGTCGCCCGGGCCGCGGTCGACCTGCTCAGCACCCTCAACGGGCAGTGGTGCCGGGCGCTGGGTCGGCTGATCGTGCCCGCCGACCGGCACGACGAGATCGTCGCCGCGATCGCTGACCGGCTCGCCGGCCTGGTCGCCGGCGCGCCGTTGGACCCCGCGACCGACCTCGGTCCGCTGGTGCACTCCCGGCACCTGGCCCGGGTGGTGGCCGCCCGCGACGACCTGCTGGCCCACGGCGGAACCGCGGTCACCGGCACCACGCTGCCGGCGGCCGGGCCGCTGGCCGGCGGGAACTTCCTCGCCCCGACGCTGGTCACCGGCGTCGCCGCCGCGCACACCGGCGACGAGATCTTCGGGCCCGTGGCGGCGGTGCACCCGTACGCCACCGTCGACGAGGCGGTGGCGCTGGCCAACGGCACGTCGTACGGGCTGGAGGCGTACGTGCTCGGCGCGGACGAGGAGGCCGCGCTGGCCGTGGCCCGCCGGATCCGGGCCGGTGAGGTCAAGGTCAACGGCTCCTCGGTGCTCAGCCTGCACCTGTTCAGCCCGCGCCCGGCGTTCGGGCTGTCCGGGTACGGCGAGGAGGGCACCGCCGAGACCCTGCGGTTCTTCACCAACCCGCGGGTCGTCGGCGTCGAGGGCGGCTTCGCGCTGCACGGCCGGTCATGACCCCAGGCGAGACCGCCCCGGCGCAGGCTTCGCCCCCGATCACGGCCGGCGGCGCGGCGACCGCACGCCCGGCCGACGTGCTGCGGGCGCTGCTGGGCGGCGCCTCGCCGGTGCACGCCCCCGGCGTACACGACCCGCTCACCGCCGCGCTGGCCGCCGAGGCCGGGCACCGCGTCGCGCACCTGTCCGGTGCGGTCTGCGCCGCGGTCGAGCTGGGCCTTCCCGACCTGGGATACCTGCACGGCACACACGTCGCGGAGCGGGCCGCGCGGCTGGTCCCGGCGCTGGCCGGCGTGCCGCTGATCGCCGACGCGGACACCGGCTACGGCAATCCGCTGCACGCGGTCTGGACCGCCCAGCGGTACGCGGCGGCCGGCGTCGCCGGGCTGCACCTGGAGGACCAGGTCAGCCCGAAGCGCTGCGGCCACCTGGCCGGCAAGGAGCTGTTGGACATCGCGGGTGCGACGGCGAAGATCCGGGCGATCGCCGAGGCGGGCACCGGCCTGGTGCTGATCGCCCGCACCGACGCCTACTCGGTGGCCGGCCTCGACGAGGCGATCGAGCGGGCCGGCCGGTTCGCCGACGCCGGCGCCGACGCGGTCTTCCTGGAGGGTGTGGACACCGCCGAGGAGTTGGCGGCGGTGCGTACCGCGCTGCCCGGCGTACCCCTGGTGGTTAATCGCTCGGAGGCGGCTGGTGTGCGCGCCTTCCCGCCCGACGACTCGCTCGGCGCGCTCGGGGTCCGGGTCGTGCTGCACCCGGTCGCGCCGATGCTGGCCGCGCTGCGCGCGGCTGCCGCCGCCTACGCCGCGATCGGCCGGGACGGTCACGCCGACGCGGTGCCCCGGCTCGCCTGGTCGTCGTTCACCGCGCTGGTCGGCCAGGACGATGCGCTGACTCTCGATCGGAGGTACGCCTGATGCACGTGCTGATCGCCGGAGCGGGGCCGGTCGGGCTGACCGCGGCGCTCGCGCTGGCCCGCCGGGGCTGCGAGGTGACCGTGCTGGAGGCCGGTGACGACCTCGCCGCCGAGTCCCGTGCCTCCACGTTCCACCCGCCGACGCTGGAGATGCTCGACGCGTTGGGGGTCGGCGCGGACCTGTTGGCGCGCGGGCTGGTGGCGCCGACGTTCGCCTACCGGGATCGCCGGGAGGGACTGATCGCGGAGCTGGACCTCTCGGTGCTCGCCGAGGACACCCCGTACCCGTACCGGGTGCAGTGCGAGCAGTCCAAGCTGTGCGTGATCCTGCTGGCGCACCTGGCCGGGCAACCGACGGCCCGGGTCCGCTTCGGTTGGCCGGTCGACTCGGTACGACAGGCCGCGGATCAGGCCGACAGCGGTGTGGTCGCGGTCGCCGAGGACGGCCGGGAGGTGGCCGGCGACTGGCTGATCGCGGCCGACGGCGCCAGTTCGGCGGTACGGCGGGCGCTGGAGTTGCCGTTCGACGGGATCACCTACCCCGAACGGTTCCTGGTGGCCTCCACCGACGAGGACCTGCCAGTGCTGCTCGGCCCGCTGGCGTACGTCAACTACGTCTTCGACCCGGTCGAGTGGTCGGTGCTGCTGCGCACGCCGGACCACTGGCGGGTGCTGCTGCCCACCCCCGAGGACACCCCTGACGCGCACGAGCTGGGCCGGCTCGACGGGCGGCTGCGGGCGATCGCCGATCCGGGCCGGCCGTGGCGGGTGGCGCACGCGAGTTTGTACCGGGTGCACCAGCGGGTCGCCGCGACGTTCCGGCAGGGGCGGGTGCTGCTGGCCGGCGACGCCGCGCACGTCAACAACCCGCTCGGTGGGCTGGGCATGAACTCGGGCATCCACGACGCGGTCGCCTACGCGCAGGTGCTGGCCTCGGGCCGCCCAGCACCGGACGGCGGGGAGTTGGACCGGGCGGTGACGGCGGTGGCCGACGAGCGGCGCCGGATCGCCCTGACCTACGTGCAGGAGGTCTCCGACCAGAACTACCGCCGGATGCGGGCCACCGATCCGCAGTTACGGTCCGCGCATCTGGCCAGTCTGCGCGCGCTGGCCGAGGATCCGAAGGCGGCCCGCGCGTATCTGCTGCGCAGCTCCATGATCGCAGCACTGCGGCCCGACGCCGGACAGTCGGTGGCACGGGCATGACGACACCTGGCGTGGGCCCGCACGGCACGGTGATCGAGCGGGAGAACCCGTCCAGGACCAGCGAGCTGGTCGGCACGGTCGGTGTCGGCGGGCCTGAGCGGGTGGACGCCCTGGTCCGCCGGGCCGACGCCGCGCAGCGGAGCTGGGCGGCCACCGGCATCGCGCAGCGGCTCGCGGCGCTGGCCGCTGGCGCCGACGCGATCGCCGGGCGGCTCGAACCGTTGGCCGAGCTGCTGGCCCGGGAGTCGGGCAAGGTGCTCGCCGACTGCCGCGGCGAGGTCGGGTTCGCCGGCACGTACCTGCGCTGGGTCGTCGAGCACGCCCCGGCGGCGTACGCGGATCGGGAGATCGACGACGCGGCCGGTCGGCTGCTGCGGCTGCCCCGGCCGTACGGTGTGGTCGCCGCGATCACGCCGTGGAACGCGCCGATCATCCTCACCCTGCTCAAGGTGGCCCCGGCCCTCGCCGCTGGCAACGCGGTGGTGGTCAAGCCCTCGCCGCTGGCCCCGCTGGCGGTCTCGGAGGTGCTGCGCCTGCTCGCCGGGGCGCTGCCCGACGGGACGCTGGCGGTCGTCCACGGCGACGCCGCCGCCGGTGCGGCGTTGGTCGGGCACCCGCTGGTGCGCAAGGTGGCGTTCACCGGCGGTGACGTGGCGGCCCGGCAGGTGGCGGCGACCGCGGCCACCCAGACCACACCGGTCGTGCTGGAGCTGGGCGGCAACGACGCGGCGATCTTCCTGCCGGACGCCGACCTGGGCACCGAGCCGATGCGCCGGCTGGTCCTGGCGAGTTTCGCCACCAGCGGCCAGGTGTGCATGGCTGCCAAGCGCCTGTATGTGCACCGCGGCCGCCGCGACGAGTTCGTGGCGGCGTACCGGGCCGCCGCGGCGGAGGTGCTGCGCGTCGGTGACGCGCTCACGCCGGGGGTGAGCATGGGCCCGGTCATCTCGGCCGGTGCCGTCGCCCGGATCGAGCGGATCGTTGCGGCGGCCGTCGCCCGGGGTGCCACGGCGCTGCCGCTGGGCACTGTCGACGGTGGCACCGACCTGGCCGGCGGGTACTTCGTGGCCCCGACGCTCGTGCTGGACGCACCGGACGACGCCGAGGTGGTCACCGGGGAGCAGTTCGGGCCGACGGTGCCGCTGCTGCTCTACGACGACGAGGAGGAACTGCTGGCCCGGGTCAACGCCGACGAGCTGGGCCTTGGCGGCTCGGTCTGGTCGGCCGACGAGGAGCGGGCGTTCGCGCTGGCCCGTCGGGTCGAGGCGGGCTTCGTCTTCGTCAACACGCACAACCGCACCGGGCTGTCGCTGCGGGCGCCGTTCGGTGGGGTGAAGCGCTCCGGCTACGGCCGTGAGTACGCCGAGGAGGGGCTGGCCGAGTACGCGCAGATTTGCGTCGTGCACGCGCCCGGCCCGTTCCGGCCCGGTGGCGCCGGGCTGCCCGCCAACGCGTACCCGGGCTGAGGCCGGGCCGCGTCGGTCGAGCGCTGCCGTCAGTAGTCGACGACGACGCGGGCCGCGAGGCGCGGCTTGAGCCAGCCCGCCACCTCCAGGTGGGCGGGGTGGGACTGGTAGGCGCGCAACGCGTCCACGTCGGTGTGTGTGCTGATCATGCACAGGTCGTAGGAGACCGGGGTCCGCAGCGTGTCCAGGGCGACGGTCAGCGTCGCGATCTCATCAATTGTGCTGGCCAGACCTTCCAGCAGCGACCTCGCCTTGGCAGCATCGGCCGCATCGTCGAACTTCATGAGTACCACGTGCGTAAACACCTGTTCTTCCCCCTGTTCCCCGGCGTCGCCCGAGTGTATGTTCTGGAAACAGCGTTTCGCCAGGGGAACCGGAGCGGGAATGACCATCAGGGTTGCCGCCGTACAGTTCGAGGCCGGCCAGGACATCGGGGCCAATCTGGCCACCTGCCTGCGCCTGGTCACCGACGCCGCCCGACAGGGCGCACAGCTCGTGGTGCTACCCGAGTTCTGCAACCATCTGGCCTGGTACACCGACCGCGCCCAGGCGCACGCCCTGGCCACCCGGCCGGGCGACGATTTCCTCACCGCGATCTCCGCGAGCGCCGCCGAGCATCGGGTGCACCTCAAAATCAATGTCACGCACGCCTATCCCGATGGGCGCACCGGCGGCACCAACTTCCTCTTCGGCCCGGACGGGGCGCTGCTCGGCAGCTGTGACAAGCAGGTCCTGATGGGCGCCGAGAACGACCACCTCGACCCGGCGACCGAGGTCGGACCGGTGCTCGACACCCCGATCGGCCGGCTCGGCATGTACGCCTGCATGGAGGGCGTCATTCCCGAGACCACCCGCGGGCTCACGCTGCGCGGCGCGCAGGTGCTGCTCAACAGCCTGAACTCGTTCGCCACCGATGAGGCCGCGCTGCACATTCCGGTGCGGGCCGCGGAGAACCGGGCCTGGGTGATCGCCGCCAACAAGGTCGGCCCGCTGCTGCCCGCCGAGCATCTGCCGGCCATGAGCCACGGCCTGGGCGTGCCGGAGCAGTGGCTGCACGGGGCCGGCGAGTCGCAGATCGTCGCACCGGACGGCACGGTGCTGGCCAAGGGGCCGCGTACCGGTGAGGCCGTCGTCATCGCCGACATCGCTGTCGAGCGCGCCGACGACAAGCACCGCCCGGACGGCAGCGACATCCTCGCGGCCCGCCGACCGGAACTCTACGGCCCACTCGGGGACGCACCGGCCGGTCGCCGCCGGCCGCCCGGCGCACCGAGCCTGCCAGTCGCCGTGGTCCGGCCGCGGGACCCGGGCCAGGCGGCCGACCTGCTCGGCAAGGCGGTCGCCGAGGGCGCGCTGCTCGCCGTGCTCGCCGAGGACGCCCTCGGCGCCCACGTCGGGCCGGCCGAGGTGGCCGCGACGCTGGCACCGGCGCTGCGCGGCACCGACGGGTACGCCGTAGCCACCGCTCGCAGCGCCGACGGCCCGGTCGGGCTGCTCATCGGCCCGGATGGAGTGGTTGGCGAGCAGCCACAACTGCATCGGGCCGGCGCGGCCCGCGACGCCGCGCGGCCCGGCGGCGCGCTGCGCACCTTCGACCTGCCCTGGGGGCGGCTGGCGATCGTGGTCGGCGACGACGCGATCTTCCCGGAGACGTTCCGGCTCGCCGCGCTCGCCGACGCCGATGTGGTCGCCGTGCCGTTCACCCCGCGCGAGCCCTGGGAGCTGGCGCTGGGCCTGCCGGAGCGGGCCGCCGAGAACCGGCTCAACGTGATCGCCGCCGGACCCCTCGGCACGGGCGCCGCGGTCTTCGCGCTCAGCGCCGACTTCACCCTCTGGACCACCTGGGCCGGGCCGTTCACCGGCCGGATCAGCAGCCCGCTGCGCACCGACATCGCCGCCGACCGGTCCGTCACGCATGCCGTGGTGGCCCCGGCGCAGGCGGCGAACCGGCTCGTCTCCCGCCGAACCGACCTCGTCGACGGCCGCCCGTGGCGGCTCGTCCAGGCCCTCACCGAAAGGCGCTGACCCGTGGCCGACACGTTGAAACCCGTCGAGGACATGCTCGACGACTCCCCCACGGTCGACGTCCACGAGACGTTCCACCGGTACCAGATACTCCTGGATGAGCTGAAGGCCAAGATCGACGCACGGTTCGAGCTGACCCTCGACCCGTCCACCGAGCCGCTGGAGCACTACGGGGACTACCCGAACGGACCGGGCGGCTCGCTCGCCGCGTACACCGGGCCCGAGGTCGACTGGCTCGTGCACTCCTGGCTGGGCAACCCCGGCGCCAGCTTCGCCAACCTGCACCTGACGTGCTGGCTGGGCCCGCAGGTCAGGGTGCCGCACCTGGGGTTGGCCCTGCTGGTCTGGCCCGGAGGCTGGTTCTACGTCGACTCGGTGCCCCGGGTCAACATGGTCGAGCACGGCGACTACTACGACCGGTACTACGAGCCGGCCAACGAGGAGTGGCTGCAGCTGCGTGAAGACCCGGCGTTCGACTACTTCGTCAGCCGGGCCGGGTTCATCCGGGCCAGCCTGTCGCCGACGGCGTACTGCTACTCCTTCGACCGCAGCCCGGAGAACATCGAGAAGGTCAGTCAGGTGACCCACGCCCACGTCGACCGCTGGCTGCGCTGGGTCGACGAGGCCGAGCCGGTGCCGGTCGAGGAGCGGGCCGCGCTCGCCGAGACCGACCTGCGGATCCGCCGCAACATCGCCGACCGCGACCCGGCGAACGTGATGGGCGTGCGCTACTTCGGCGAGGAGACCACCAACCAGCTCGTCCGCGCGCTCTGGGGCGGCGACCGCGAACTCCCCCGGCCGTCGGCATGAGCGGTGGGCAGGAAGGCGGTGTCCGGTCGGTCTGGTGGGCCGTACGCGTCCCCGGCGCGCCGGCACCGTTCGACACCGCACACCTGCGGGTCTACTACCCGGCACGGCCCACCGGCTCCGATGCCGAGCGGCTCAGCGGGGTGCTGGCGGCCGACCCGGCCGGTGCCCCGTACCCGGTGGTCCTGCTGGTCTCCGGCGTCAACGTCGGGCAGGACGCCTACCGCTGGCTGGCGGTGGAACTGGCCGCCCGGGGCGTCGTCGCGGTGACCTACGACTGGGTCGGAGTGCTCTTCGCCGGCCTGCACGGGATCACTCCCGGCGTCGACCTGGACGCAGCCCGGCCGGACGGCTACGGCAGCCGGCCGACCAGCCCGTCGCTGCGCCCGGTGCTCGACGCGCTGGCGCAGCTCACCGGACCACTCGACGGGTTGCTCGACCTCGACCGGGTGGCGCTGCTGGGCCACTCGGCCGGCGGCACGGTGGCGCTACAGTCGGCGCGCTTCCTGCCCGAGGTCCGTGCGGTGGCCACCTACGGGGCGCACACCATGGTGGCGACCATGCTCGGCTGGCCAGCCGGCACCGTGCTGCCGGCCCAGGTGGACAGCCCGGTCATGCTGCTCGCCGGCACCTACGACGGCGTGATCAACGGCTCGGCCGACCGGTACGGCGAGGACGCGGCCACCCGCGCCGACCCGATCACCCGCACCTTCGGCGAGGCGCTGCCCGACGCGGGCGGCACCAACCTGCTGGTGCGGCTGGCCGGCGCCAACCACTTCAGCATCGTGCACCCGCTCGACCCCACCTCGGCGCGCGCCTTCCTCGACGAGGAGACGACCGCCGACCCGGAAGCCACCCGTGCGCTCCTGGTCGACCTGCTGTCCGGGTTCCTCGCCGTCCACCTTCGCGGCGAACCGGCCGACGGCTTCGACCGGTTGCTGGCACAGCTCGGCACCACCTCTTCGATCGCCTCGTTCCGTCGGAGGTAAGCCACCATGCTCAAGAACTTCTGGTACGCGGTCGAGTTCTCCGACCGGGTCACCACCAAGCCTGCCCGGATCACCGTGCTCGGCCAGTACCTGGCCCTCTACCGCACCCCGCGCGGGCGCGTGGTGGCCCTGTCCGACCTGTGCGTGCACCGGGGCGCGGCGCTCTCCGGCGGCTCGACGGTCGGCGAGAACATCGTCTGCCCGTACCACGGATGGCAGTTCGAGCCGGGCGGGGCGTGCACGAAGATCCCGGCGAACCAGCCCGGCCGGGGCATCCCGAACAAGGCCCGGGTCGACTCGTACCCCGTGCAGGAGCGCTACGGCTTCGTCTGGGTCTTCATGGGCGACCTGCCCGAGGCCGAGCGGCCGCCGATCCCGGTCTGGCCGGAGTTCGACAACCTGGTGGAGAACGGCGGGAAGTTCCGCGCGGTGACCGGCGAGTTCCTGTGGCAGGCCAACTACGAGCGGATCCTGGAGAACGGCTGCGACATCGCGCACGCGCCCTTCGTGCACGGCGGCGCGTTCGGCAACCCGGAGAAGCCCGAGGTTCCCGAGTACGAGCTCGAAATGCCCGACGAGTGGTCGGCGTTCGCCACGGTCAGCCTGCACCCGCCGCGCTCCAAGGGCCTCTGGTCGCTGATCAACCGCGACAACGCGGACCTGGCCAACCGCCCGCCGGTGGTCACCTCGGCCGGTTGGATGCTGCCCAACATGATCAAGCTGCACGTCCGGCTGCCGATCGGTGAGTTGATCATCTTCGACACCAACATCCCGGTGGACGAGACGACCACGCTGGTCAAGTGGGTCGCGCTGCGCACCTTCTTCACCGGGGCGTGGGCCAACCGCAACGCCGTACAGCGCGTCCTCAAGATCTTCTACCAGGACGCCGAGGTGGTGAACAACGTCCGCCCCGAGCTGCTCCCGTTCGACCTCGGCGCGGAACTGCACGTCAAGAGCGACCTCATCGCGGTGCACTACCGGCGACGCCGCCAGGAGCTGGCCGAACGAGGCTGGATGCTCTCCGACGCCGACCGGATCACGGGCGACGTGCCGCGCCGGGAGGCGACCGTCATCCCGTCGCCGGCCCGCCGGGAGAACCCGGAGCTGGCACGCGCCTGGGTGCACAAGGCCAAGGGCGACCATCCGACCGTGGCGGAGGCGCAGCGGATCGGGCTCCAACGCATCACCGAGGAAGAGGGCGCCGACGCCGCCGCAGGAGCCGAGGCGCAGGCGAGCCCCACCAGCAGCGCGACGACGAAGGAGCAGGCATGAGTCTCCCGCTGGAACTCTGCGAGAACGCGGTGGCCCACCTGACCGCCCGGCACCCGCTCACCGCGGTCATCGACGAGCCGCTGAGCAGCCCGATGTCGCCCGACCCGGTGGGTGCGCTGCGGGTCTGGCAGGGCGCACCCGGCCAGCCGGTGGCCAAGGTGGTCTACGTCGGGCTGGTCGTTCCGATGATCCGCCTCGACAGCCACATGGTCTTCGCCTTCACCGCCGCCGACAGCGCGGTCCCGCACTTCACCCTGGACTCGGTGTACGGCGGCGACTACTACGCCTACCACCTCGACCTGATTCCCCGGGCCGAGCTGAGTAGCCACCTGCCCTACCTGGACGCGGCGTACCAGCCGCTCACCCCGGTCTTCACCGAGGCCAGCGCGATGGACGGGTTGAGCCGGGCCGACATCGGGCCCCGCCAGTGCGCGCTGATGTCGCCGTGGATGCTGGTCGGCCGGGCCACCGAGGAGGCGTTCCGGAAGATCGGAGCCGCCGTCTCCGCGTACGCCGAGCACTGGTCCGCGCTGGTCACCGACGGCCTGCCGGCCGACGTCGTGGCCGGCCTGGCCGACACCGACCTGGCCGCCCGGGACACCGCCGTACGGGTCAACCTGTTCAGCCCCGACGTCGACCCGGTCTGGGCCCGGGTCACCCGGCTGATCGGCGAGCCGGCGACCGACCGGATCCGGGCGGAGCTGATCGGCAATGAGTGAGCCCACCGCACCGACAACCGAACCGGCGGACTCCGAACCGAGCGAGTGGCAGCAGCGGATCGCCGGCGAATGGCACGGCCGACCGTCGCTGTTCACCGCGACCGGGGTCTGGCGAGGTTTCGAGGACATCCGCCGCTCGTCGGTCTACGCCGACGGTGTCACCACGTACTACATGGACGGCGGGCTGGTCGGCGGGGGCGAGTTGGCCGGGCGCTACCGGCTGGGCGCGCCGTTCGCCTTCAGGGTGATCGACTCCGACGCCGACCGGGCCTACACCGGCCCCGACTTCTTCGGCACGGGTCAGCCGTACGGGTCCTTCGTGGACGCCCACTACTACGGCCCCGGCTGGCAGGTGGACCTGAACACCTGGAACCAGGTGCTGCCCGACGGCGAGACCCAGGTCTACTCGTCGATGCTCTACCAGGGCTGGGCGGTGGTGGGCTGCTTCAACGGCGTCTACACGCGAAGCTTCGACCACGACACCAACCCGGACACCCGGGAGCGGGTGGCGCAGTTCCTGTCCGCCGAGGAGCGGCGCGGGCCGGTGCCGTACATCCTGCCCACCAAGCAGGCCGGTGCGTTCACCGGTAGCTGCGAGCTGTGGGGCGCCGACCAGCAGCTGCGCGGCACGGTCGCGGTGCGCCTCGACCTGGAGCCGATCGACCTGCTGCGCACCCGGCGGGTGGTCAGCTGGGCCGGTGCTGGCCTGGACCGGCGGTACGTGGTCGAGCAGCGCCGCGACGGTGACCGGCTGTTCTTCGAGGGCCCCGACGCCTGGGGCAACGCGCAGGGCTTCGGCCGGGCCAGCTACCCGTCCTGGCACTTCCACGCTGACGGCGGCGACGTGTGGAAGGTCAAGGGCCGCGAGTTCGCCATCGACGCCGAACCGGGCATGTCCGCCGGCGGGCGCCTCGCCGTGGTGTACGAGCTGTTCCGGGGCAACGTGCTGGACAGCGTCCTGCACGGCCTGCTCACCTGGGAGCCAGCCGGATGACCACGGTGGTGGTCACCGGCGGCACCCGCGGCATCGGCGCCGGCCTGGTGCGCGCACTGCTGGCCCGTGGCACCCGGGTCGCGTTCTGCGGACGCAGCGCGGAGTCGGTGGCAACGGCGCTTGCCACACTGCGTTCCGAAGCCTCGGTGCCGGCCGGAGCCGAGGTGCTCGGGGTACGTGCGGACGTCACCGACCGCGCCGACGTGTCCGCGCTCTGGTCGGCCGCCGCCGAGGCGTTCGGCGGCGTCGACATCTGGATCAACAACGCGGGTACGAACCATGCGCGCCGCCCACTGTGGGAGCTGCCGCCGGCAGAGCTGGACGGAGTGCTCGCGGCGAACCTCGGCGGGGTGGCCCGGGCCAGCGCGGTGGTGCTCGCCGCGATGATTGAGCAGGGCCGCGGCGCGCTGTGGAACATGGAGGGCTTCGGCTCCAACGGCCAGGCCCGGCCGGGGCTGACCGGGTACGGGGCATCGAAGCGCGCGGTCACCTACCTGACCGACGGGCTGGCCAAGGAGCTCGCCGCAGCCGGGGTCGGCGACAGGGTCACCGTGCACCACCTCTCCCCCGGCATCGTCGTGACCGACCTGCTCACCCACGACTACCCGCCGGACGAACTGGCGAAGGCCAAGAAGATCTTCAACATCCTCGGTGACCGGGTCGAGACGGTCACCCCGTGGCTGGCCGACCGGGTCCTCGCCGGGGGCCGCAACGGCAGCCGGGCCGCCTGGCTGACCAGCCGCAAGGCCGCCGCCCGGTTCGCCGTCGCCGGCTTCCGCAAGCGCGACCTCTTCGGCGACTCCGTCGGCGGCCCCGCGGTGACCCGGCGCGAGCACCTGTCGTGAACGGCAGCGACTACACCGTCGTCCTCGCGCTGGAGGACTTCGTGCCGACCGGTCTGGCGCTGGTCGGGTTCTGGATCCTCGCCGGGCTCTCCGCTCGGGTCGTGCCGCGGGTGGGTCCGGTCGCCCACGTCAGCGCCGTCCTCATCGGCCTCGGCGGCCTGGCCAAGTCGACCTGGAAGCTGCTGCTGGCCGGGTTCTCGATCGACCTGCCCTGGCTGGAGGCGGCGCTGTTCCCGCTGATGGCGGTCGGCGCGGTCGGGCTGATCTGGGGCCTGGCGAGCGCATTGCGCGGGCGCAGCCTGCCGTGGTGGCCGTTCGCCGCCGTGCTGGCCGTGACCGCCGGCGTGGCCGCCGCGTACGCCATCTTCGCCCCCATCTTCGCCCTCGCGACCACGGGCGTGACCACCATCAGCGTCCTGGCCGCGATCATCGCCGGCCGGCGGCGCGCCTGGGCCGCGGTGACGCTCTACGTCGCCGGGCTGGCCTGCGTGCTACTGCTGGTGCCGCTGCGCAACCATGCCGATCACGAAACCCTGGCCATGCAGTGGGTGGAGCAGGGCACCAACACCCTCGGCCAGGCGGCGCTGCTGGCCGCGGCGTGGCTGACCGTGCGCGCGCACCACCGGGCCTCGACCACGTCCCACCCGACCCCCGCCCAGGAAGGAGTCGTCCGCTCATGACCGACGCGCTCGGCTGGCGCCGCAAGTTCGGCGTCATCGCCCCGTCGACCAACACCATCGTGGAGCCGGACTTCTACCGGATGACCGTGCCCGGTGTGACCGCGCACTTCTCCCGGATCCACATCCGCGACCAGGACCTCTCCAGCGACGGCAACTTCGAGAACCTCCTGACCCAGATCCGCGACGAGATCGGCGGGGCCTGCGAGCGGGTGCTGACCTGCGAGCCCGACTACATGGTGATGGGCATGTCCGCCGAGACGTTCTGGGGCGGCGTCGAGGGCAACCGGCAGTTCGTCGCCCAGATCAAGGCGATCACCGGGCTGGAGGTGGCGACCGGCGCGGAGGCGTGTGAGCGGGCACTGCGCCTCTACGGCGCGCGCCGCATCGGCGTGGTGACGCCGTACCAACCGATCGGCGACACGAACGTCGTGCAGTTCTTCTCCGAGATCGGCTTCGAGGTGGTCGCGATCGAGGGTCTCAAGTGCCCGACCGCGGTCTCCATCGCCCACGTTCCGGAGGACGAGTTGCGCCGGGCGCTGCTGGCCGTGGACGGCCCGGACGTGGACGCCCTGGTCCAGTGCGGCACCAACCTGTCGATGGTCGGGCTAGCCGACGAGGCCGAACGCTGGCTCGGTAAGCCGGTGATCGCCATCAACGCGGCGACCTGGTGGATGGCGCTGCGCGAGAACGGGATCACCGACAAGGTGTACGGCGCCGGTTCCCTGCTGCGCGAGTACTGAGAGGGCCGTTCGGGGCTGTGCGGGGCGGGGCTGCGACGCGTTTGCAACGAACCCCAGGTCTGCGGGCGCCGGGGGTTGAGCCGAACGTCTTCTCGCACGTCTGATTCGCGACTTCCCGCTGACGTATTGCAACAGCCACACATAGCGTCACGGAGTGCAGCCGAACGAGTCATCCCCCGCGCAGACCTCGAGACCCCCACTGGCCCAGGTACCAACCCCGCACCCGCATCAGGCCCTGACCGCGCGTCTGGCGCACTGGTGCGCGGCCGAGCAGGTGGTCGCCGTCGTGGCGAGAGCCCTCGACACCGCGTACGGAAGGCCACTGACCGTGGCACTTCTCGAAAGCCCCGTCGGCAGCGATTACCTGCCGGCCATCAACACCATCGTCCTGTCCACGAAGTACGCCACGCCGGATCTCGCCACCGTCGCCGACAAGCTGATCCTGTACCGGTTGGCCACGGCATTCGAACATCTCGGCGTGAACACACGCGATGCGGAGGCGCTTGAGACGTACAACGGGCGGCAGCGACGGCTGTGGCGGTTGGCGAACCCGCCCCAGGACCCGCCGCCCGCGGACGTGTACCGGTTCTACCACGGCACCAACCGATGCAACTTCTACGGCGACGGCATCCAGGTCATGGGCCTGACACCGAGCAAAGCCGGCAGCGCCATCGGCTGCAAGCGCTGGGAGAGACACGACATCGCCAGGGAGAGCAAGGACCAGGGCTGGATCACCGCTACCCTCGACTTCGACCTGGCGCTGTCCTACGCCCGGCAGCACACCGAATGGGCCATGGGGCGGAAACGCAACGAGACGACCCTGCGCGATGTCGCCGGCGAGGGCGGGCTCGTCCTCGCCTTCGACATGCCGAAGAAGGACGTCGACGGCAACGACCAGTGGCGCCAGGACAACAGCGGCGACCCGAACACCTTCCAGACCACGCAAGCGATACCGGCGAAGCGGATCCGGGTGGTGGAGGAGCTGGGCATCCCTGGGCCCTTGACGGCTCTCGCGCCACCCCCGACCTTCATCGAGGCCCCGATGGCCAAGGCGGACCCGACGCCGGGTACCAGGCGACGCGTCTACCCGACGACGACCTCCGAAGGGTCGTGAGCCCTTCGACGAACTGCCCCTCGGTCCGACGTCCTTTGACACCGACGCGGTCGGCGACCCGCAACGGCGCGGGCCGGGGGCGCCTCCCCGGCCCGCGTCGTTCGCCGGTTCAGCTGCGTAGCAGACGGCGACGCCTCGGCAGCACCACGACCAGACCGACACCGAGCAGGAGCGCCGCGCTCGACCAGAGCAGCATCAGCGTCGTCACGCCCCCCTCGCCCGTGGTCGGCAGCGACCCACCACCGTCGCCGTCGCCGTTGCCACCGCCTTCGCCCTCGTCGTCGGTCGCGGCCCGCGACTTCACGGTGAACTTGGCGACGATCGACGTCTCCTTCGGGCCGGCGACCGGGTCGGCGCCGGCGTTGCACTCGGTGTCGACCTGCGGGTGATCGAAGACGATGTTGGTGACCGTCAGACTGACCAGGCCCGCCTGCGAGGTGGTGTAGGTCCCGGTCAGCGTCGCGCCGGGCAGGATGGCGAGGGCGTCGATCGCGCCGTACGCCGGGCCCTTCAGGTTCACCGTGCCGCTGCCCACCCCGCCGACCTTGACGGTCGCCTTGGGCACCAGATCACCGGCGCCGACCGGCACCGGTCCGCTCTTCGGGCCGGCCGAGAACTTCAGGCTCACCGTCACCTTGGCACCCCGCCCGGGGTTGCTGGGCGACATGCTCAGCGTGTGCGTGGCGGTCCACGCCGAGAGGCTGCTCAGCGTCTTGCAGTTCAGCTTCACGCTCTTCGGGCCGAACGGTTGGGCCGGCGTGTCGACCTCGTCGGTTGCCGTCGGCGGGTCGTCCGTCGCCGACGGCGGGAGCGACGGCGACGGTTTTGCGGAGGGCGACGGCGTTGCGGAGGACGACGGCGTTGCGGAGGCGGACGGGCTCGGCGGTGGGGTCGCGGTGCCGGTACCGCCGACGGTGAAGTTCTCCACGATGGAGGTCGGCACCGGTGCGGCCTTGTGGTCGCGGTCGCCGGCAGCCGAGCAGTGCGTCGTGGCCGAGGAGTTGGCGAAGGTGACCCGCCCGACGGTGAGCGTCGCCGCTCCGGCGGCGGAGGCGAAGTAGGTGCCGGTCGCGGTGATCGGGCCGAGCGGTTCCGCCGGGGCGACGGCCCGCGCGGGGTACGAGGACATCCGCAGCGTCGCGCTGCCGGAGAGCGAGCCGCCCAGGGCCAGCGTGACGTTCACCGGAACGTCACCGGCGTTCAGCCCCACCGGCCCGTTGTCGGGGCCGGTGAGCGCGGTGAGCGTGACGGTCACCGTGTCGCCGACCTTCGGCTCGGCCGGCGACTGGGTCAGGGTGAAGGTGTCCTGCCAGACAGTCGGCGAGCTGCCGGTACCGGCGTCGTTGAAGTAGAGCCGGCAGCCCAGCGTCGCGGCCGTGGGACCGATCGCCGCGGCCGGTGGCGCCGCCCGGGCGGGGACTGCCGCCGGGATCGTCAGCAGCAGCGGCGCCAGGACGAGCGCGGGCGCTGCCATCCGGACGGGGAAACGACGTCGGGTCATGAGGACCTCCGGTTCCGGTAGGGCATCAACACGAGCAGGCCGATGCAGAGCAACAGCAGGCCGGAGCCGACCAGCACGGTGACCGCGTACCGGTCCGGACCGGCGTTCACCGGGTTGGCGTTGACCAGCGTCGGGGCCGACGTGCCGGCGGCGCCCGCCGGCCCGGTCGAGGGTGGGGTGGTGGCGGCCGGCGTGGCCGAGGGTGCCGCCGGTGCGGCTGGGGTCGCGGACGGGGTTGCCGGTTCGGGCTTCTGCGCCGGCTTCTTGCCGAACGTCAACGTCACCGAGACCTTGTTGGCCTCGACCTGGTCGGCGTTGCCGCTCGTGGGCAGGATCTGCGCCGCGACCACGCACTCGCGCTTGGTGCAGTCGAACGCGCCGAACTTCTGGGCCAGCTTCAGGGTGACCGTGGGCAGCTTCCCGCTGCCGTCGGCGTTGACGAACGCGGCCCCGCCGGACAGGTTGCAGTCGGTCGGTCCCTTGAAACCGGCGACGCACTGACCGACGGCGATCTGCTTCAGGTTCGGGGTGAAACCCGAACCGTTGACGATGACCTGCTGCTTGTCCGTCAGCCCGGTGGTCGCGCTGACGGTGAGGGTCGGCGCGGCGAACGCGGCCGGGGGTGCCGCCACGACGGCGAGGCCGCTGCTGGTGGCGAGCAGGGCGGCGAGCGTGAGCGCCCGGCGGCGGAAGGTTCGCACGGCGATCTCCTGACAGGTTCGGCGCAGGCCGGCACGGGCAAGTGGCGGGGCGACGCGGAGCGGGCTCACGACGGCACCGTCGTACGTTGAGCGGGCACGCCGGAGCGGTTGACGGCGGCGTGGTCGGTACCGAGGTAGGAGCGGACCACGTCGGGGTGGGTGCGGACCTCCTGCGGGGTGCCGTCGGCGATGACCCGGCCGCCGTCCATCGCGACCAGCCGGTCGGCGAGCCGGGCGAGCAGCGGCAGGTCGTGCTCGATGATGACCATGGTGACCCCGAGTTCGTCGTGGATCCGGCGCAGCACCTCGCCCAGCGCGACGCCGTCGGTCTGGGACACTCCCGATGAGGGCTCGTCGAGCAGCAGCAGCGCCGGCTCCAGCGCCAGCAGGCAGGTGATCTCGACGATCCGGCGGGTACCGGTGGACAGTTCCCCGACCAACCGATCGGCGAGCGGGGCCAGGCCCATCAGCGTGACGAGTTCCTCGGCCCGGTGGCGTTTGGCCTGGTCCGGGGCGGTGGCACCAAGAGCTGCGGCGACGAGGCTCGTCGGCGCGGTCCGTTCACCGGCCACCATGACGGTCTCCAGCACCGTCATGGTGGCGAAGAGCCGGGCGTCCTGGAACGAGCGCACCAGCCCGAGACCGGCCCGCCGCTGCGGCGACAGCCCGGTGACCGGGCGGCCGGCGAACAGGACCGCGCCCCGGTCCGGGCGGGTGAAGCCGGCAATGATTTCGAACAGGGTGGTCTTGCCGGCGCCGTTCGGGCCGATGATGCCGACCACCTCGCCGGCGGCGACGTCCAGGCTGGCCCCGGCGACGGCCCGCACGCCGCCGAAGGAGCGGGCCACCTCCCGCACCGAGAGCAGCGGCTCGCCGGTCGCACCCGGTCGCAGTGGGACGGTGCGCGGCGGCAGCGTGATCGGGCCACCGGAGCTGGCGGCCTGCGCCGGCCCGGCCATCTCATCGGTGGCGGACGGTACCGGTGCGTCGCGGCCGCGGGCGATCAGCGCGGCGATCCGGTCACGCAGCCACAGCACCGGCCCGCCGAGTCCGGCCGGCAGCGCGATCACCACGACCAGCCAGACCAGGGTCAGCGCGGCCTGGCCGATGATGTCCAGTTCCAGGAATCCGGGTACGCCGACGATCAGGAACGCCCCGAGCAGCGGGCCGCCCAGCAGCGTGATCCCGCCGACCACCACGGTGGCGACGACGTCGATGCTGGCCGAGGCCGGGAACGTGTTCACGGTGAGCTGGGTCTGCCCGTGGCCGATCACCGCCCCGCCGAGACCGGCAAGCGCGCCCGCGACCGCGTACGCCTGCAGGACCCGCATCGGCACCGCGACGGTGAACGCGCGGGCGGCGTCGGCGTTGTCGCGCAGCGCCACCAGGATCCGCCCGAAGGCACCGGCGCGCAGGTTGGCGGTGACCCACAGGCCGAGCAGCAGCGCCACCAGCGCGAACAGGTAGTAGTCGGTGGCCAGGTCGAAGGTGTGGCCGAGGATGCGCGGCTTGGGCACCTGCGCGCCATCGCCGAGCAGCCAACCCTGCCGCAGCAGGAACGTGCTGGTGGCCAGCGCGAAGGCGAGCGTGGTGACGGCGAGGGCGAGCCCGCGCAGGCGCAGCGCCGGCACGCCGACCGCGACTGCGGCCAGCGCCGCCGCCGCGCAGCCGGCGAGGATCCCCAGGAACAGGTTGCCGGTCCGCACGGAGACCTGCACCGACACCGCGGCGCCGATGCCAGCGAACGCGAACTGGCCCAGGGACAGCTCGCCGGCCACGCCGGTGACCAGCCCGATCGACAGGCCGACCAGGGTGAAGCCGATGATCGCGATGAGCACCGAGGCGGTCTCATTGCTGATCACGAAGGCCAGCACGGCGGCGACGGCGAAGCCCACCCCGGCGACGACCCGGCCCAGGTTGCGCAGCAGCCAGACCCGCTGGTACGCGGCGGGCAGCGGCGGCGCGCCGATCCGGCCCCAGCCGCCGTCCTCGCCGTCGCGGCGCGCGCGGACCGGCTGGGCCAGCAGCGCGACCAGGATGACCGCGACCAGGGCCAGCTCGACGAGGCCGCCGCTGGACTGACCGGACAGCAGGATCTGCTCCCCCACCCCGATGCCCAGCGAGGCGCCGAACGCGATCGGGACGGAGGAGAACCGGGCGATCACCGCGCCGGCGAGGCCCCGCACCAGCAGGGCCGGGCCGAGCGACTCAATCGACTGGGTGCCCTGGGTTGGCGCCATGAGGATCGCCGAGAAGGCGGCCACAGCACCGGCGATCGACCAGGCCAGGGTCGCCATCCGGGCCGCGGTGACGCCGTTGAGGGTGGCCGCGTCGGGGGCATCGGCGGCGGCCCGGATCGCCAGCCCGAACCGGCTGCGCTTGAGAAACATGGCGAGCCCGACCAGCAGCACCGGAGTGAGCAGCAGCATCGCGGTGAACGCCGGGCCGACCGGGGTGTTGCCGATGGTGAACGACGGCATGCCGGGCGGCGCCGGGAACGCCGGGCCGCTGGCCCCCGAGCTGTTCACCAGCAGGGCGAGCACGAGCACGAACTGGGACAGCCCGAGGGTGGCGATCATGCCGATCACCCGGGGCCGGTGCCGCAGCCGGCGGACCACGCTCAGCTCGATCGCGCCGGAGACCGCGGCGGCGGCGAGCATCCCGACCGGCAGGGCGAGCCAGTACGGCAGCACCCCGTCACCGACCAGCCGGCCGAGCACGGCGGCGCCGAACACCCCGACCGCGCCGTGTGCGAAGTTGACGAACCGGCTGGACCGGTAGACCAGCACCAGCCCGACCGCCAGCAGCCCGTACGTGAGGCCGGTGAACAGGCCCAGCACGATGCGGTCCGGGCCGACGTCGAAACCGCCGATCATCGGATCACCGCCCCGTCCACCGGGGTGGCCTCCGACGCGGGCGCGTCCTGCGCCTCCGACGCGGGCTCGGCGGCCTGCGCCTGGGGCGCGGGCTCGGTGTCCTCGGCTGGCGCGTGGCCGCCGAGCATCAGGGCCCGGACCAGGTCCGGCTGACCGGCCAGTTCGCCCGCGGTGTGCTCGGCGACCATCGCACCCTTCTCCATGAAGTAGATCCGGTCGGCCAGCGACAGCGCCACATTGACGGACTGCTCCACCACCAGCACCGAGGTGCCCAGCGCGTTGAGTCGGCGCAGCATCTCCAGCAGGCCGCCGACGACGACCGGGGCCAGGCCGAGCGACAACTCGTCGACCAACAGCATCCGGGGGCGCTGGATCAGCGTCTTGGCGAGCACGAGCAGTTGCCGCTCACCGCCCGACAGGGTGGCGGCGACCTGGTCGCGCCGCTCGTAGAGGCGGGGGAAGACGGCGAACGACGCGTCGACCCCCCGGTGCACCGCGTCGCTGCGCCGGCCCAGCGCGTAGCCGTGCATGCGCAGGTTCTCGGTGACGGTGAGCGAGCCGAACACCGCCTGACCGACCACCGTGGACATTCCGAGCTCGATCCGGCGGGGCGCGGTCAGCGCGGTCACGTCGACCCCGCCGAGCCGGACCACCCCGGCGGCGGGGCGGTGCAGGCCGGACAGCACCCGCAGGAACGTGGTCTTGCCGACCCCGTTCGGGCCGCAAATCGCCACCATCTCGCCGTCGCCGACGCGTACGGCCGCGTCGTAGAGCACCTGGACCGGACCGTACGCCGCGTCGATGCCGGAGCAGGAGAGAGCGGCCGGGCGTGCGCCGCTGTGCCGTAGCCGGGCGACCTCCGCCTCGTCGGCGAGCACCCGGGCCAACCGTTCGGCGTCGGCGTCGGCGGTGCGCCGGAGCCGTCGGGCGTAGCCGGCGCCGACCAGCACCGCCGCCGCGGCCACCGCCAACGCCGGAACGGCGCCGTACCGGGTGTTGAGCAGGGCGAGCAGGCCGGCGCCGCCCAGGCCACCGGCCAGGGACAGCACCGATGTCGCCGCCACGAACGCGGGGCGGGCGTCGGGGTGGAGCACCTCGGCGGCGATGCGTTCGCCCGAGACGGCGAGCGCGACCAGCGCACCGACGGCGACGGCCAGGCCGGATGCGAACAGCACGACCCTGACCGTGGCGGGGGTGGCCCCGACGAACAGGGCACCGGCGGCGACGAGCAACCCGGCCGGGGCTGCGGCGACGGCGAGGCGCAGCGCCCGCTCGCCGCGCAGGAGCACCGCAAGCGCGGCCCCGGCGAGCAGCGCGTCGCCGATGACTCCGACGGCGCCGCGCGGACCGAGGCCGAACCCGGTGCGCAGCACGTCGGCGGCGAAGATCAGCGCGCCGGGCACGATCATGCCGAGGCTGGCCTGGGCCAGCACGGCGGTACGCGCGGTGGGTGGGCGGGTGGCGTTGTCGAACAGGGTGCGTAGCGCCGGTGGCCAGCCGGCATCGCCCGGCAGTTCCGCGGCGGTCGCCCCGGCCAGCACGCCGAGCGCCGCGAGGACGCCCGCCGCCGCCCAGTGGTACCCGGATCCGCCTGCGGCGCCGCTGGCGAGCAGTGCGGCCAGGCCGAGCCCGTTCAGCAGCCCCACGTGCCAGTACCGCAGGGCGGCCGTCGCGGCGGCGATCGCGCGGCCGGACACCACCAGGACCGCCCAGGGCAGTCCGAGCGCGGTGAGCGCGAGCAGCCCCGGCAGCGGGGCGGCTACGTTGACCACCAGCAGCAGCGCGGCGCCCAGCCCGGCGCCGGCGAGCAGCGCGGCGCGTACCGAATGGCGGTGCGGTACCCGCTGCACGACCGCCACGGTCGCGGCCGCGCCGACCACCGCGGCGGCGATCACCGCGGTCAGCACGCTGGTCAGGTCGACATCGAGACCCCGGGCGAGTCCCGCGGCGCCGAGCAGCGGCACCCCGGTCAGCAAGCCGCTGGCCGTACCCGCTCCCCAGCCCGCGCTGCGGGAACGCCATGCCCGCGCACCGTCGCGGGCGGTGCCCGGCGGAACGCTCCGACGGGTGTTGTCATCGGGTCGCAAAGGACACGTCCTCCCCGCGGTAGGTGAAGCAGGCGCAGCCGCTGTCGTAGCCGAACGCCCGGTAGCCGTTCGAGGCGGCGAACCGGTCCGGGCCGAGCCGCCCGGAGAATCCGGTGGCCGGCTGGAACTGCGTGTCGAGCCTGCCCACGGCCGCCAGCCACCGGTGCGCGTTGAGGTCCGCGCCGAGGTCCTTCGCGCCGGTCTGCAGCAGCAGGACCGCGTCGCAGTACGGGAAGGCCACGCGGGCGTTCTCGCGGGTGCCGAACGACTCCCCCGCTGCGGCGAAGATGCCCAGGCAGGCTCGTTCGGGGTCGGTAGCGGGGAAGGCGTACTCCCGGTCGGCGACGTCCTGGCTGGGGTTGAAGCCGATGCCCACCGCCCCGGTCAGCGCCTCGCGCGGAATGATGTCCGGGTTGCCGATCAGGAAGCTGGGATTGTCGTAGCTGGAGATGCCGTACCGGGCGGTGAAGCCCTGCGCGGAGGCGGAGGTGAGGAAGAAGGAGGCCAGCCGGGTCCCGCCGAGGAAGAAGACCCGCTCGACGCGCTTGGCCCGCAGGTCGACGGCGGCCTGGTTGAGCCCCGTGTTGAGGGTGCCCAGGTCGGTGGAGTCGATCCAGGCCACGGTCGGGGTGATTTCCCGCTGCTTCAGGTACGGCACCACGTGCTGCTCGTACATCGCGCGGTTGGCCGGTGCGTCGACCGCGACGATGCCCGCCTGCCGGGCGCCGTCGAAGAAGCCCTGCGCGGCCAGCGCCGGCAGGTACGCGCGCACGAAGTCGTCGTACGCGGGATAGGCCGGGGCGAACAGGTATGGCGCGAGGCGCTCGTTCGTCGCCTGGTCGATGGTGATCAGGGTGGCGTCGAGCACCAGGGTGTGCCGCTGCGCGTAGCAGGGGCGGGCGTTGGCCTGCAACTGGCCGGTGAGCACGACCGCGAACGCGCGGTCGTCCTGGGTGATCTGGTTGCAGAGCTTCTCCTCGGCGGCCGGTGAGTCGTCGCTCGCCTCGTAGTTGCGGAAGATCGCTCGCATCCGCCGGCCGGCGATGCCGCCGTTGGCGTTGACGTGGCTTTCCAGCGCCCGCATCTGGCGTACCGGGTCGCCGGTCGAGGCGGTGTTGAACCCGGTCAGGTTCGCCGTCTTGGTCAGGTCGGTGCCGACGAACACGACGGTGACCGCGTCGGCGGTGACGCCGGGCCCGACGCCGGTGCCGTCGGCGCCGCCCACTCCGGGCAGCACCGCGCCGCAGCCGACGAAGGCGAGCAGCGCGGCGACGGTGGCGATGGCCGCCCGTACCGTCAGGGCCCGGTCCCAGCCGGTGGTGTGGGTGCCAGGATCGCGGCTCATCGAGGGCTCCCGAGGTAGGTGTCGAGCGCGGCCAGATCGATCACGGCGGCGGCGCTCTGGTTGCCGGCGCGTGCTCCGGCCGGCGTGGCCGCGCCTGGGCGGGCGGCGAGCACCGCGTCGAGGGCGGTGAGGTCGATGACCGCGGTGCCGGCGGCCTCGGTGCCGGATCCGTTCGGCAGTCCGGCGTCGCCGAGCAGGTCCCGCAGCGCGGCGACGCTCAGGTGGGCGTTGGCCCGTCGACGTAGCCGGCCGGCGCCGGGAGCGTCGTCGAAGACGAGGTACGCCCCGAGCGAGCTGACCCGCACGACGGACGGCAGCAGCGTTCCGGCCGGGGCGGCGGCCATCGCGGGCAGCGGCGGGCGGTCGCGGCGGTTGGCGATGCGCCGGGCGATGCCCACGACGATCAGCGTCCCGCCGAGCAGGTGCACCAGGAACAGGGCCCACGGGTACGTCCGGAGCGTCACCTCGGCCGGGCCGAACCCGCCCAGGTCGGCCTGCACGGTGTACCGGCCGAACGCGGCGAACGGGGTGGTGACGGGCACCCGGTAGGTGCGTGTCTCGCCCGGCCGGACGCCGCCGGCACCGGGTGTGCTGATCCGGTCGCCGCCGCCGTCCCGGCCGATCCGGACGTTGAGGGGCGGGTTGGGCAGCGGGTGCGGCCCGGGATTGTGCACGGTGTAGACGAGGGTCCGGGTCGCGGCGGCGCCGAACAGGCTCTGCCAGCCCGGTCGGCCGGCGATCCTCGCCTCGACCAGATCGAGGCGGACCGGGGCGGCCGAGACGGTGGGGGTCTCCCCCATGGTGTGCCCGGTGAGTTCCAGCGGCGCGTCGACCTGGCCGCGCGCGGTGCCGCCGACCAGCGTGGCGTGCACGACGCACGGGCAGGGCACCGGCGGGGTGCCGAGCACGAGTTGCACCGCGAAGGTGCCGTCCGGGCGCACCGGAACGGCCAGGGCGGCCCGTGTGTCGCAGGAGGCCGAACCGCCGATGGCGAGTTGCCCACAGGTAACGAGCTGGACCAGTGCGCCGCCGGGCCAGCCGGTGCCGTTCACCCCGAGCCGGTCGCCCGGTGCCGCCGCCGGGGCGGCGAGGGTGAGTCCCTCGGCTGCCCACGCCGGCCCGGTGGGCAGTGCCAGGCCGATGACCAGCCCGCAGACGACGGCGGTCAGGGTGCGTCCGATCCTCGTCATCCGACCTCCGCATGCGCGCGGACGCGTCGGACGCCCCGGGGGCGGGCCACCTGGGCGCGGCGGTGCCTGCGCCAGGCCACGACTGCGACGGCGATCAGCGCGGCGAGTGCGGCGACGCCGGTCCAGGAGACGACGACGGTACGGGTGGTCCGCACCGTGAGCACGCCGCCGTCGGCCTTCGCCGTCACGGTGGCGGTGACGAGGTCGACCGGCCACAGCCCGGTGAACCGGGTACGCATCCGCGACTCGGCGCCCGGAACCAGGTCGAGTTGTGGGGTGGCGCCACGCTGGTGGATCCGGTGTCCGAACATGCCGGAGGCGGTGACCGTGATGGTGGGGGCGAGGCGCAGGTTGCCGGTGTTGGCCAGGGTGTATTCCAGGGCACCGTCGACCGGCGTGGGCAGCCAGGGGGTGGGGTGGTCCAGATCCAGGTCGGCGAGGTTGAGGCCGGGCATCTCCGGCCCGGCGATCCGCAGGTAGATGCGGGCGCCGACGGCCCGCTGCACCGCGACGGCGACGCCGTTGTGCTCGCTCCGCCCGCCCGGGACGGACTCCATCGCGACGATGCCGCCGATGTGGTCGCCGGGGCTGGCGTTCGTCGGGATCGTGATGGTGAACGGGATGTCGGCCTGCGCCTTGGGCGGGAGCACCACGGTGCCGGCGCCGACCACCGTCCACACCCCGATGTCCGACTGCTTCTCGGTGAGCTGGCGCAGCGCGAACCCGCCGTCGCGCGCGGTGTTGTAGGCGTCCGCGCCGTACACGGTGAAGGTGCGCTCGGTGTCGGTGCGGTTGATCACCCGCACCGAGTCGGTGAGGGTCCGGCCAGCGGGTGACTCGAGGAAGAAGTAGAGCCGGGGGGTGGGCCCGGCGTTGGCCGGCGGGGTGGGCACGACGGCCCACTCGCCGTTGTCCGCCGCGCCGGCCGGCCCGATCGGGACGACGGTCAACGCGACGGCGGCGGCAGCGGCGGCGAGGGCTGCCGCGCCGGTGCGGAGGCGGCGTGGCCAGAGGGGGTGACGCACGCGGTTCCACCCTTCGACTGGTTGGTGTGGGGGCGGCCGGCTCGGCCGACCGCCCCCACCTCGAGGCGGTCCTCAGCTCAGGGTGAGGGTGAGGGTCGCGGCGTAGGTGCCGGCGAGTTGGTTCGCCGGCACGGAGAGGGTCAGCCCGGCTGAGGCGTCGAAGCTGCCGCCCGTACCGGTGGCGCTGGTCGGTGCGGAGCAGAGCGTCGCCGCGTCGACCGTGCCCGGGGTGCCGGCCACCGCGGTGACCGCGTTGGTCGCGCCGGCGGTGTCGACGCAGGCCGGTGTCCAGGACAGGTTGTTCTTGGCGATGGTTCCGCCCGGGGTGCCGGTGAAGTCGGTGACCGTGCCGACGAGGCTCCACCCGAAGGTGCTGCCCCGGTGGTCGGTCACCGTGACGGTCGACAGGTTGCCCGTCGCCGTCTGTACGCTGCCGCCGACGGTGACGCCGGAGAACGGGATGTTGCCGGTGCCGGGGGCGCGAGCCATCGACAGGTTTCCGGCGGTCACGGTCTCCGACAGGTTGTACGACAGGGTGCAGTTGCCGGTCGTGGCCGAGCCGGTCTTGGCGGTGCACGAGTCAGCCGACCCGGTCCAGGCGGAGATTGCGAACAGGGCGCCGGACTGCGCGCCGATGTACGCGGTGGTGCTGTCCGTGACGGTGAAGGTGGCGTTGATCCCGCCGGTGGCGCCGGCCGTGGCCGTCGTTGCCGGGTCGCTCGTCGCGGGCGGCGGCGGGGCGCCGGTGAGCGCCTTGTAACCGCCGATCGTGACGGTGCTGCCCGGGTTCCAGTTGGTGCCGCTGACCGTCACCACGGTGCCGGAGCCGCCACCGCTGGGGGTGATCGCGATGCCCGGCGAGCCGAGGATCGTGATCGGGACGGAGACCGTGTTGGTACCGTCCGAGACCGCCACGGTACGTGCTCCCGTGGTGGCGCCGCTGGGCACCGTGAGCGTGCCGGTGCCGGCGCCGGCGGCGTCGGTCGTGCCCGTGCCGGAGCCTTCGGCCGTTCCGGTGCCGTCGGCCGCGCGCAGTGTTGCGGTCAGGGCGGTGGACGGCGCGAGACCGGTCACCGCGTAGTTGATGACGTTGCCGGCCCGGGCAGCCCCGGTCACGGTCTGGCCGGTCACCGAGGTGACCGAGACCGTGCCGCCGAAGACGGTGAAACTCTCCACGATGGAGGTCGGGACCGGTGCTGCCTTGTGGTCCCGGTCGCCCGCGGCGGAGCAGTACGTCTTGGCGATCGGGTTGTTGAGGATCACCCGGTTGACGGTGAGCGTCGCGGCTCCGGTCGCTCCGGCCACATAGGTGCCGGTGGCGGTGATCGGGCCGGTGGGGGTGTTGCCGGGGATCGGACCGGCGGGGTAGTTGGTCTGCTGGAGGGTGACCGGGCCGCTCTGCGAGCCACCCAGCGCCGCCTCCACGACGATCGGCACATCACCGGGGTTGATCGCGACCGGGCCGTTGTTCGGACCGGTCGCCGCGGTGAAGGTCACCGTCACGGTCTGACCCGGGCTCGGCGTCGCCGGCGTCTGAGTGAGCCCGAACGAGTCGGCCCAGTTCGTCGGCGAGCTGCCGGTACCGGCGTCGTTGAAGTACAGCCGGCATCCCAGGTTGCCCGGGGTGGGGCCGTACGCCTGCGCGGGGGACACGCAGACCGCGGTCGCGGCGGCGGCCAACGCCGCCACGCCCACCGCTGTTGCCGTAGTTCTGAGCAATCCCATTGCGGTCCCGCTCTCCTTCCTGTGGGGAACGGTGCACCCCTGGCTGCTGTTTCGCTAGCGGAAACAACAGTTTCCAAAATTGGATAGGTTCATAAAGGCAGCCAGCCCGCCCTCCTGTCAATAGCCCGACAGGCGATTTGACGCCGGCCGATGTGATCGACTCCGCGGACCACCGCAGCGCCGGCGGCGGGTTCCGCGGCACGGCCTTGGCAGGGGACCCGAGATGGGGCAGAGTGTGGAAACAGCGTTTCCATGAGGAGGTCCAGGTGCGTTACGTGATCATCGGGTGCGGCAACGTCGGCATGGAGCTGGCCCGTCGTTGGGTCTCGGCCGGCCACCAGGTGATCGGCACCACCACCTCCCCTGACCGGGTGCCCGAGCTGGCCCCCGTCTGCACCGAGGTGGCGATCCTCCGTGGCAGCGACCGTCCGGCCGTCGAGCGGGTCACCCGGGACGCCGACGCGGTCGTGCTCACCGTGAGCCCGCGCATCGCCCGAGCCTTCGACGCCGACCAGCGCATCGCCGAGTACGCCGACACGCTCACCGCGTCCGCGCGCACCGCCGCCGTTGTGCATCCCCGGGTGGTCTTCACCAGTTCGGTGTCGGTCTACGGTGCCGGCCATGGCGCGCTGGTCGACGAGGCCACCCCGGTCACCGACGACCCGGACGCCTCCCCCCGCAACTTCGTCGCCGCCGAGGCCGCCGTGCTGGCCGCCCCGCGCGGCGCCGCGCTGCGGATCCCCGACGTGTACGGGCATCCGCGCGACCTCGACTATCCGACCCGGGTGAAGCTGGCCCACGAGATGCTCGGCGGCAGCGTGCCGTTCTCGGCCGAGGCCCTGCACTACCGCATCGACTACCGCGACGCCGCCGCCGCGCTCGACTTCGTGGTGACCCGCGACCTCACAGGCGTGTTCAACGCGGTACCGGACGCGGTCGTGCCGCAGACCAACCAGGCCGTCCTCGACGAGCTCTGCGCCGCCGGGGGTTGGCCGGCGCTGACCTACCGGGGTGAGATCAGGACCCCGTTCGTGCCGATCAGCTCCGGCAAGCTGCGCGCGGAGGGCTTCGCCTTCGCGCACTGAACGCATTCGTTCACTGTGGACATCAGGCCGAGACCGGCTCAGCCGGCGGTCCCCGCGAGCCGACGCCCGACCAGCCGACCGAAGGCCATGGCCGGCGTCAGGCACATGCCGGAGCAGAACGCGTTGCCATTGACAGCGGCGGAGCCGATGACCTCGCCGACGGCGTACAGACCGGGGATCGTCGTGCCGTCCGCACGGCGGACCCGCAGCAGCTCGTCCACGTCCAGGCCGGCGAACGTGATCAGGGTGACCGGATGGTTCTCCAGCGCGTAGAACGGCGGCTCGACGATCGGCGCCGGCAGGTACGTTCGGCCGAAGTCGACATCCCGGCCGTCGGCGACGAAACCGTTGTAGCGGGCCACCGTGGCCGACAGCCCCGCCGGGTCGATGCCGGCCAGCCCGGCGAGCTCCGCCAGCCCGGACGCCCGGTGCACGCCGCGGCGCCGGCCGCACTGGGCGTCCAGGTCGGCCGCGCTCCAGCCGTGCACCATCGGGTACGACTCGCGTAGGGCATGGGCGTCGAAGACCGTCCAGAAGGTCATCCGGTCGACCGTGGTCAGCACTCGCTCCTTGTGGTCGATGCTGGGCTCATCCTCGGCGATCCAGCGACTTCCGGCGCGGTCGACGTAGATCTCCCAGGGCGGCCGCTCCGGCGCCACCAGGTGCGGCCGGTGCGCCCAGTCGACCCGAAGGTCGCCGTCGACCGGGGGCAGCCCGCCGAAGGTGGGGATGTAGCGGCCCAGGCCCTGCAGGCCGGCGCCGACCGACCGGCCCATGAGCAGGCCGTCGCCGGTCGAGGTGGGCGCCGCCGAGGTGGTCAGCGGCGCACCCTCCAGCTCGGCGAACAGCTCCGGCGCGTACCCGAATCCGCCGGTGGCGAGCACAACGGCGGGTGCCCGCCACCGTGCGCCGTCGGCGGTGGCCACCCCGACCACCGCGCCGCCCTCGGTCAGCAGCTCGGTGACGCGCACCTCGCAGCGCAGATCGATGCGGCCGGCGGCCCGGTGCGCGTCGAGCATCGGGCGCAGCACGGCCAGAATGGCCGGACCGCCGGGGACGGTGGTGGCGTGGACGGTCCGCGGCGTGCGGTATGGCTCGTGCCCGTACACGATGCGGGGCGTACCCGGATCGACGGTGAGCCCGGCGGTGAGCAGCCACTCCAGCACCGCCGGCTGTTCGCGCAGCGTCAGCCGGGTCAGGTCGGCCCGGGCGGCGCCCCGGCTGATCCGCCAGACGTCGTCGAAGTGCCGCTCGGGGTCGTCGCTGATGCCCCGCTCATGCTGCAGCGAGAAGCCGCCGGCGGACAGGTGCCCGCCCGAGTACGGCAGGGCGCCCCCAACGTCCGGCGCCTTCTCCAACAGCAGCACGGTGCCGCCCGCGTCGGCGGCGACGATGGCACAGGCCAGGCCACCCGGCCCGGCGCCCACAACGATCATGGTCGGCACACCCACCTCCGGCACTCGTCGCGTTTCCGTGGAAGTGACAGTGTTTCCATAAGATCGGACGCCGTCAAACGTCCTGGGCGAGCCGTTCGGCAGTGATCGCCGTGTGCCCGTAGCGTTTCCAGGCCCGGCATCTCGGCACCGTGGATGCGGGCGGGATCGGTGAAGTACCGGTACGAGTGACGGGCCGCCCAGCGATTGCGCCGAGCACCGCGGGTGCGGCTGGGGTTTCAGTCCACCGGGTGGTTGGGGATCCTCGATCGGACGGCCAGGCCGTACAGGCAGGCCAGCCCGGCCAGGATGCCGAACAGGACGAACGGGCCGGCGGGGCGCCAGTTGTCGTACAGGGTGCCACCGGCGGCGAACGCGATCATGATGCCGATGCCGCCGCTGAGCGCGAACGTTCCGATGACCGAGCCCCGGGTACGGCTGGGAGCCTGTTCGGCGATCAGCACCTGACTGGAGATGACGGCGCTGACCTGGCCGAGCCCGATCAGCGCGGCGACGGCGTAGCCGAGCGGGCTGAACGGGTCCCCGATGAAGATCGTGGCGGTGTAGCCGAGGGCGGCGGTCCCCAGGGAGATCAGCACCGCGTCGGTGCGGGACAGCCGGTCGGCGATGATGCCGATGGCCGGTGCCCCGATCAGCGCGATGCCGTTGGCCACTCCCAGCAACAGACCTGCCTTGGCCAGCGCCTCGGCCTCGCTGAGCCCGAGGTGTTGGGTGCCGTACTGCTGTGCCCAGAGGGTGAGGTAGGCGCCGACGAGCGCCAGGTCAGCTCGGGCGACGAAGGCGCTGAGGTAGGCGAAGGAGACGCCGGGGCGCCGGATCTCGGCGACGCCCTCGCGCAGCAGCCTGGGGATCGGGATGTGCTCGGAGTGCGTTGTCGCCAGCCCGCCCCGGAGGGTGAGCCGCATCAGGATCGCGGTGAGCAGGGCCAGCCCGCCGACGATGAGGTAGGTCGCCCGCAGCGCGGCGATCGTGTCCATCCCGATGCCCTCGAAGATGTCGGGCAGTTTGATCAGCACGAAGAACGTGACGAGCGCGCCGAGACCGTTGCAGAAGCCGAGGATGCCGTTGGCCCTGCCGCGGGTGGTGTCCCGGACGTAGTCGGCGACCACGGCCGTGAGCATCACGGTGACCATCGCCACGCCGACGGCGGCGACACCCCGGGCCAGGTAGTAGGGCAGGACCGAGCCGAGGAACGGTGCCATGCCGACGCCGAGGCCAAGCAGAATGTAGCCGCCGACCACGATCGGGCGCCGTCCGAGGCGGTCGGACCAGGCACCGGCCAGGCCGACCGCCGCGATCAGGACGATTTCGCTGATCAGCCCAGCGGTGCCCACGATCGAACCCTGCTCCCCCTTTGGCACACCCAGGATGGAGGTGAGTAGTGCCGTCTGCGCGGCCGGGATGAACGTGAACGTCATGATCGACGTCAGCGCCAGCCAGTAGTACCCGCTGATGTTGGTCCGGGTCGTGCCCGGTGAGAGCTGGAGTGGGCCGAACGTGGTGGTCTGCTCGCCAACCTCCGGCGCGGCAGCGGTGTCTTGCTGGCTGCGATGCACGCTGGCCCCCTCTGCCCTGCGATGGCATGAATGGAAACGCTGTTTCCACACACTAGCGGGTCAGGGCCCGGACGTGATGGCGTCGGTGCGGCGCATTTCTCGCCGCCCGGTCCCGGTCCGGCGCCGTCGACCCGTCCCCGGTTGCGCAACCGGCGGGCTCAGGAGGCCGACGACGCCGCCGGCGTGTGCGAACGGAAAGCGGGTCAACGGCCGGAAGCGGTTCATCGTCACCGACACCCTCCGGCCGCTGGTCACGGTCTGAGTCCTGGCCGCGGCCTGGCAGGACCGCGACAGCGCCAAGGGCGCACTGCTCGCCGCGGTGGCGGCCACCCCGATCCGGCACGTGTCCGCCGACCAGGGCTTCGCCGGTTGGCTCGTCGGCTGGGCCGCCGCGATGCTGGACCTGACGCCCGCACTGCCGGTCTCAGTCCGCAGAAGCGCCCGCAGCGGTGTCGCTGGATTCCGCTTCCAGATCGTTCGGCCGCTTATCTTGGTTTCGGTCACGCGTCACCTTCCGACGCGCTGACCGGGCCAGCATGGATGGCTAGCTGCTCACCTAGCAGACCGAAACGCAAACGGTGCGCGCTGCAGTCGATCTCAGCGCACACCGTGGGCAAATCATTTGTGTCCGAGGGGCGACACGATCCTTTGCCCCACCGCCGTTGACGCTAGGCGCAACTCTGAAGCTCACGCAAACATAGCTGCGGTGGTGACCTCTTCGGATCCGCCAAAGTGGTCACCACAGAGAATGCGCTATCACGGCGCCTCGCCCACGGCGACCACCTGCACATACGGCGCGCTCCCCGGCGTGCACCGCGTCGAAACCGAGATCGTCGCGCAGAGGATCAAGCGGGCGGGACCGCTCGTCGCCTCCGGAGCCTGAGCGCGGCTTGCTTTCAAGCGCGCTCGAAGCTCTAGCGTCGGCACCATGACCACGACGAACGAGACGAAGACATGGATCATCACGGGCGCCAGTTCGGGCCTCGGTCTGGGGCTGATGTCGTTTCCCGCCGTCGGTAGCTACTCAGCCGGCAAGTTCGCGCTTGAGGGCTGGTCGGAGGCGCTGGCGGGCGAGGTCGCACCGTTCGGCATCCGCGTCCTCATCGTCGAACCCAGTCGCTTCCGCACCGCGTTCAACGCCGCGGACGTGCTCAACACAGCGCGGCAGAGCTCGATCTACGACGGGGTCACCGGTGCCGTGCGCGCGAACATGGCGGGGGCCGACGGCATCCAGGAGGGCGACCCGGCACGCGCCGCCCGGGTGATCCGGGACATGCTCGACACACCCGACGCGCCGCTCCGGCTCCCGCTCGGTGCCGAGGCGGTTTGCAACCTCACCCGCGTCTACCGTGGGGCGCTCGACGACGTCGAGAAGTGGGCGTCGGTGAGCGAGTCGGCGGACTTTCCAGGCATGCCGCTCGCGGTTCGCGCGTTCTGATCGCCGTACGCTGATGGCCATGGCCACCGAGGCGCTGATCGAACGGATCCTCGCTGCCAGCGACGGGCCGTTCTCGTCGACGATCGACGCGCTGCACGAGCTGCTCGACGACGCCACCATCGAGGCCTCGACGGCGCCCAGGAGTGTCGCCGAGGCCGCCCGGCTTGTCGGCCTGTCGACGCACACCCTCCGGTACTACGAGCAGGAGGGACTCGTGCGGCCCGCCCGCAACGCCTCCGGGTACCGCGAGTACTCCGCATCCGACCTGCGCCGCCTCGTCTTCCTCACCCGGATGCGCCTGTCCGGCATGACCATGACCGACCTCAAGCGCTACATCTCGCTCGTCGAGCAGGGCCCGAGCACCGTCACGGAACGCCGACGCATCATGCGCGACCAGCACGACCGGATCACGCGGCAGATCCGTGAGCTCAGGCTGGCGCTGGAGACCACCGAGTACAAGATCCGCGTCTACGACGGGCACCCGGAAGGCTGACCCAGTCCAGCCGTGACGGTCCCCCGAGCGTCCGCACGCCTCGGCGATTCACTCGGTCACTGACTCCGTTGCCGTACACGAGCAGGAAGGCCACCAGCCTGCCCATTCGGGCGGCTGCCGAGTGACTCCCTGCGATGGAATCATGATCGGGTGACGCCCTTCCACATCGATGTGCCCGAAGCCGTCCTGGACGACCTGCGGGCTCGGCTTTCGCGGACAAGGCTCGCGCCAGCCGCCCCAGGAGAGCCGTGGGCCGCCGGCACCGACCCTGGGTACCTGGCAGGTCTGGTGCGGTACTGGCTCGATGGATTCGACTGGCGTGCGGTCGAGCGTGCCCTCAATCGGTACCCTCAGTTCGTCACCACGGTCCGAGGCACGCCGGTCCACTTCGTTCATGTTCGCTCGGCATCGCCCGACGCCACGGCGCTGACCCTGACCCATGGCTGGCCCAGCACGTACACGGAGATGCTGCCCCTGGTGTCCCGGCTCGCAGACTTCGACCTCGTCATACCCAGCCTGCCCGGCTTCGTCTTCTCCGGACCACTCGCCGAGGGCCCGACGACCGAGGCGGCTGTCGCGGACGTGTGGGCTGAGCTGATGACCCGTTTGGGCTACGACCGCTTCGGCGCCTACGGTGGCGATATCGGGTCCGGCGTGTCGACGTGGCTCGGCGCCCGCCACGCAGATCGGGTCATCGGGGTCTTCTCGCAGCACATCAAGTTCCCGCCAGCGGACCGCAGGGGCGACCTCAGCCCAGCCGAGGAGGCGTTCATCGCCATGCTCGACGCGAAGGCCCAAGATGACTGGGGCTACGGAATCCTCCAGGAAACACGGCCCGACACCCTTGCGGCCGCGCTGAGCGACTCGCCTGCCGGACTGGCCGCATGGATCATCGAGAAGTACCAGCGCTGGAGCGACTGTGGCGGCGACATCTCCCGCCGGTTCGGCTTCGACGAGTTGCTGACCACCGTGGTGCTGTACTGGGTCACCAACTGCATCGGCACGTCCTTCCGGCCCTACCGTGACGACCGCCTGGCCCCACATCTGCCAATGGTCGCCGTGCCCGCCGGTATCACGGTCAGCGTGGAGGACGCCGGCCTGCCCCGGTCGTTCGCCGAACGCACCTACGCCAACCTCACCCACTGGCGCGAGCCAAGAGTCGGCGGCCACTTCTTCGCCCAGGAAGAGCCCGACCTGCTCGCTGCCGACCTGCGCGCCTTCTTCAGCCCGCTGCGGTAATCCAGGAGCTCAACCGGCGGCACCGCTGCTGGTTCTGCTCAGGGTGCAAGGCCGGCCTGGATCGCCAGGGTGGCGGCTCGTACCCGGTCGCGACTGCCGGTCTTGGCAGCACGTTGGTCGGTCTCCCGAGCGGTCAACTGGTAGGCCGCCATTTTGCCGTCGGCGGCTGGGACCTTGACGTGGCCGATCCGCAACCACTGAGCGGCGGCAGCCTCCAGGTGCATCAGTAGACAGTCAGTCGGGTAACCAGATCCCAGGCCGGCGCCGCACGGCGCCGGCCTGGGATATCCCTGCGGAGGTGACGGTGGTACACCTGCTCGGCAGCGTCAGCGGCACGGTCGCCGCCGACCACGGCCTGTTCCTCGTGCTCGACGAGCGCGCCGACGATATCGGCGACCCCGACTTCAGTCAGGACCGCATCTGCTGGAGCGGGCGCGACGCACTGTTTGTCGCCAGCCCGTCGAACGCCACCTGTCGGGCGTCGGTGACCGTGCAGGCGTGGGACGGAGAACCCGCGGGCGTCGACTCCACGACGTGGCCGGATACCGACAGCACCGAGGTCACCCAGCGGACCGGCACCGTGTACCTGTCGCACCTGCTCGACATGGCCCCCGTAAGCGACTTTCTGCCAGTAGGCCCTCCCGGCCGCTACCGGGTACGCGTCGACGTCGCAGGCCGGGCCCAGACTCGGGCGTTGCTGCGCTCGCCCGACTTGGATCCGGTCGGGCGCACCGTCGGCCCCGAGCGGATAGTGATCGGTTTCTGGCCGGCCTGCTGACCGCGTTCGTCAGGCCAGGCAACGCCCGCCGGGAAGCGTGCCGACAACGCGGAAAGCACGCCTCGGCGCCCGCGTTGGCGCCACAAGCCCGGTTGAGTTCGTCCTTGATTTCCTCGGCGGCGCGCTTGGCGTCCAAGCGCTGCTGCGTGGTCAGCTCGCTGCGGTTCGCCGGGCTCCCACTTCCACCGCGAAGGGTCTTTCCAACCCAGGGACCGTCAAACGAACTCTCTGTTGTTTCGGGCGTTACCGAAGGCGGTAGGACACGCGGTGGACGGGGCAGTTCGCCTCGCCCACCGCGTGTCGCGATCGTTCAGTGCGCTGCCGTGGCCGCCGACTCGGATGGGCTGGACCCGGTCGGCGTTGCCGACGGGTCGGAGCGGGTGGCGTCACCGTGCCCCGGCCACCAGGCGGTGTGGCCGAGGAGCGCGGTGATGCCGGGGACGAGGAACAGGGACATGACGAACGCGGACAGCACGATTCCCACCGAGACCGCGAAGCCCATCTCGGTCAGGAACGACACCCCGGCGAAGAGCATCGAGGTGAATGTGCCGGCGAGGATGAGGCCGGCGGCGGCCACCGACGGTCCGGCGTGTTGGATCGCCAACGAGGCAGCGGTGCGCGGATCGTTGCCGGCTCGTGCCTCTTCGCGGAGCCGGGCGATCATGAGGATGTTGTAGTCGGTGCCGATCGCAACCACGAACAGGTACAGGATGATCGGCAGCGAGAATGACAGCCCCGACCTGCCACCGACGCCCTGGAAGGCCAGGACGGTCGCGCCGAGCGTCGCCATGAAGCCGAGGCCGACTGCGATCATGAGGTACACCGGGGCGACGAGGCTGCGCAGGAGCAGCCCCAGGATCAAGGCGATCAGCACTCCGGCCACCGGGAAGATCACCCACAGGTCGCGGTTGTTCGCGTCGCGGATGTCGGCGAAGACCGAGCTGACGCCGCCGACCAGCGCGGTCGTTCCGTCCGGGGCCTGGTCGTGGGCCACCTGGCGGAGGTCGTCACCGGCCAGGTCGAGGGCCGCCGTCGAGTACGGGCTCGTGTTCAGCAACAGGTTGATCTGGGCCGTCGTACCGTCCGAGCTGACGGCGACAGCACTGCCGTCGGGAGCGGGCATCAGGCCGCCGACCCCGGGTACCCGGGTCAGTGCCTGCGCGTACCCGGTGAGTGTTGCCGGGTCGAGGCGTTGGCCGTTGTCGGCGCGGACGTAGACGGTGGTCGGGTTGAGGGCGCCAGCGGGGAACCCGGTCTTCAGGTCGTTCAGGGCGCGTGCCGATTCGGTGTTGGCGGGCAGCTGCGCGACCTGGTCGTAGTCGACCTTCAGACCGAACACACCCAGCGCCAACGCGACCATGACGCCACCCGAGGCGAGGGCGACCACCGCCGGCCGACGTCCGGTGAACCGGCCCAGGCGTTGGAAGACGCTGCCCCGAGGAGCGCGCTGCCAGGACTTCGACGGCCAGAACACCTTGGGGCCGATGAGCGAAACGATGGCCGGCACCAGCGTGACCGCGGCGATCGCCATGACGACCACCCCGATGGCAAGGCCCGGACCGAGACTCCGGAAGCCGCCGAACACTGCGAGCAGGAGTGCGCCGAACGCGATCACGATCGCCGCGGCGGCCGACGCGATGACCTCACCGACCCGGCTGACCGCCGTGGCGAGCGCGTTCTTCGGGGCGTCACCGGCACGTAGCCGCTCCCGGTAGCGGAACAGCAGGAAGACGATGTAGTCGGTGCCGACACCGTAGAGAACCACGGTGAGGATGGTCAGCAGTGACTGGTCGACCTGCATGCCGAACGCCTTGACGAACAGGGTGATGACCGCACTCGACACCGCCGAGACCACGCCGACGACCACGACCGGCAGGAAGGCCGCGACCGGGCTGCGGTAGATGATGAGCAGGAGGCCGACGACCAGGGCCAGGGTCACGATGCTGACGACCAGCAGCGCGGTGTCGAAGGCGTCCTGGTTGTCGACGAGGAGGGCGACATCTCCGGTCACCGCGTACGACAGGCCCGAGCCCTCCAGGGTGGATTTCGCCTTGTCGCGGATCGATACGACTGCGTCGCCGAGCACCGGGTCGGCTGGTGGGCCGGTGAGCGAGATGTTGACGAGTTGCACCAGCTTGTTCGGCGAGACGGCCTGCGGCCCGGTGACCGCGGTGCCGACCCGGTCGATGCCGGCGCCTTGGATCGTCTGGGCGAGTTGACTGACCCGGTCGGTGTCGGCGGCACCCAGGGGCTGCCCGTCGACACGCTTGACGACGATGGTGGCGCTCGCACCGTCGCCTTGGCCAAACGCGCGTTCTGCTACCTCCTGCGCCTGCACCGACTCATAGCGGGACGGTAGGAAGCTGGCCTGATCGGTGCTGACCTGATCAGCGAGAGACGGCGCGAAGAACGAGCCGACGAGCAGCACGAGCCATACCGCTATCACTTTCCATGGATTGAGGACGATCGCGCGTCCGAATCTGGCGAACATGCGGGAGAACTCCTGTCATCGGTGATGAATTGCCGGCGATATCCACCCGCCACGCACTGCCAACCAGCGGCGGAGAACAGCTGACTCGTTTGCCATTTACGGAGGCAGTGCCTGTTCAACGACGTTGCCGCCTGCGGCCGTCACAGGAGACGTGTCCAGCGCGTCGTCTGATCGAAGCGTCGACGTGGCGACTTCCGCCGCCTCCAACTCTCGTGGTGCCATTTTGGCACCGGTTGGCTCAGGATGCAACCATCATGGCTCATGATGGAGCCACCTATCACCCCGCCGTCTCATACTGACCTGCCCACAGCCAGGATCACCCCTGCCTGATCCCTAGCCTCTTGCCGACGCGAGGAGCCGACATCAAGGCGCGCCAAGCGGCGCCGGCAGGTCAGTCGGGCGGCTCGACCAGCCGCTCCATCCGGTTCCAACCGGACCAGCCCCGCTCGCGCATCAGCTCCCGCAGCCGCCGTACCCGCGGGTCGGACTCGACGGCAAGCGCGTCCATCAGGTCGTGCGGGAGGTCGTCCTCGACCTCCTCGCCGGGAAGGATCTCACCGGCGGCGTATGCCTGCTCATGGCAGGCAGCATGAAGGGTTGACGCAGCGTCAGGGTCAAGCCCACGGTGCGGACTTGATTGTTCGCCCGATGAGAGTTGTGTCATGACGCTCCCGACGAGAGTGGCTGACTCCTCTTGGACGGCATTGACAACCTGAGCTCGGAGCCATGCGATTGCGAGTGGCCCAGCGGTTGCGGTCGTGACACGCTGCCCCGGCGGCGTGTGTCTGGGCGGCAGCGACGCGCAGGCGGGGTCCCGCTGGCTGACAATCTCACCCAAAGGTAATGGTGGCGCCATGACCACCGAGATGCGCACGCTGGGGTGCTTGAGGCGCGCATGCTGCCCACCGCGCAGCGGCCGGTGGCCGACGCGGCCGGCGCGAACCGTCCGGCGCGGCGGTACTACGAGCGGCTCAAGCCGCGCGACGGCCGTCGAAGGCATTGTCGGGCGGCGCGGCAGCTACATCACGTTCATCAGGGAAAGGGTTGTCCGCCACCACCTGCAGTCGTTCTGAATGCGCGCGTCGCGTCTGCGGGACCCGGATGTGCAGGTTCTGCTGGTAGTGGCGCTGACTATGGTCGGGTCGGCATGAAGTTCCCTCGCAGTCATATCGCTCGCGGGGAGATGTCAGCTTTGGGCGTGGCCGACGCATGCGGCGTCGGCCGCCATGGCACCGCAGAAGCGTTCGCGACGACCACTGGGTCAGATGGTGACGACGATCTTCCCCGCCGGGTGCCCGTTCCGGAGGTGCCGGATCGCGTCCGCCGCCTGGCTCAGGGGATAAGTGCGGTCGACCGCCGGGGTGAGCGCCCCCGATTCGATGAGGGTCCCCAGCTCGTTCAGGTCCTCGGTCCGCTCGACCGCACTCACGCTGCGCAGCCGTTGACCGACGAACAGGGACAGCAGCGGCGCGCGGAACATCTGCCGGTCGTAGCCGCTGAGCACCGGGCCCTTGGTATACGTGCCGCCGACCAGCGCCAGCGTCCCGTGTGGGGTGAGGGCGCGGCGCAGGAGAGAGACCGGCCGATCGCCGCCGGTGTCGATGACCACGTCGTAGATCGGGCCGTCGCGGTCGACCTCCTCGCTGGTGTAGTCGAGGATGTCGTCGGCGCCGAGGGAGCGTACGAACGCGGCCCTGGCCGGCGTGCAGACGGCGGTGACCGTCGCCCCGTACGCCTTGGCGATCTGCACGGCGTGCGACCCGACACCGCCAGACGCGCCGATGACCAGCACGCGGTGTCCCCGGCGCACCGCGCCGCTGTCGCGAACCGCGCGAAGCGCCGTCATCGCGGAGACCGGCGCGGCGGCGGCCTGCGCGAACGACACGTTGGCCGGCTTACGGGCCAGCCGCCGCTCCGGCGCGCTCGCGAACTCGGCGTACGAGCCGCGCAGACAGGTGCCGTACACCTCGTCGCCGGGCCGGAACCGGGTCACCCGGGCGCCGACCGCGGCCACCACCCCGGCCAGGTCCCGCCCGCGCACCGGAACCCGGGGCCGGCGCAGCCCTGCGGCCAGCCGCGCCAGGTAGGGGCGACCGGTCATGAAGATCCACACTCCGGGGTCGACCCCGGCGGCGCGGACCTGGACGAGGACCTCCTCGTCGTTCACGGCCGGTTGGTCTATGTCGCGTAGGTGGAGCACGTCGGTTGGGCCGTAGCTGTCCTGGACGATGGCCTTCATGGTGCCGTCTCCTCGGGGTACTGGAACACGTCGTCGAGCCGTGCGTCGAACAGGCGCGCGATCTTGAATGCCATCTCCAACGATGGCGAGTAGCGGCTTTGCTCGATGGCGATGACGGTCTGCCGGGTCACGCCAATCCGGTCGGCGAGCTCGGCCTGGGTCATCTCGCCGTGCGCGAACCGCAGCGCGCGGATGTTGTTCGTGACGCGGGTCGGCCTCACCACTGCGGGACACCCTTGCGGTAGACGATCACCTTGGCCAGGGAGCCGACCGCCGCCGACAGGACGAAGCACAGGTAGATGACGTTGGCGATCCAGAACCAGTCCCACTTGGCCAGTGCCATCAGCATCGCCGACACTGCGCCGATGACCACGAATGCCTGGCCGACGTGGTCGCCGAGCCGTCCGATCTCCCGGTCGCGTACGTCCTTGACCCGGGAAGCGCGCGGGTTCACCACGCCCACACCAATCTCGGCCACGATGCTCGCGACGATGGCCCCGCCAACCGTCCACAGCAGAACCCCGGCGTACGGGATGGCGGCGAGCGGCCCGCCGTCGGCCCGGTTCAGGACGACGGCGGCGTAGACGGCATACCCCACCACGCTGACCACCAGCATGATCCAGGCGCGTTTCTCCTCGTGCGTCACGGCCGCCTCCCTTGTAAAGAATTCTTGACACGGCCATAGTATGGCGTCTTTGACATCGTGTCTAGAAAGTTTTACATAGAGGTCGACCCCTGGTCGGGTAGCAGGGATCTGCTGGTGAGCGACATGACTCTCAGGCACCAATTCCTGACAGTCCTATCGCTCCTGAGGAGACACCGAGCTCCGGTGACTGCGGCCGCGGCAAGGGGTTGGACCAGCAGGGCCGGGTTGAGGTCGGTGAACTCGCGGCGGCGAGGATCGGCAGGGTGGTTCGGGCGGTCGCCAGGTCGGCCAGTTCGCCGTCGACGCGGCGAGTTCACCGGTCAGCGCCGGCGATCTGCTCGCGTAACTGTTAGGCGTGCTGGCGTGTGGTGGTATCGCGCTCGGCGATCAGGTCGAAGGCCGTGAGAAGGTTCACCGGTGTCGCCAGGAGAGTGTGCTGGAACCGGTCAGCCGCCGCACGATGTTCGCCGTCGACGCCCACAACGCTCGTGACACGGCGGATTGCTGCCGGCTCACGTACTCGCGCGCGCGAAGGCGGTGCAGCACGCCGCAGTCACCAAGACCGCGACAATCAGCCCCAACACGTCCACGACCAGGCCCCGCTTGCGCTCTACACCTTCTTCGCCGCGCCCCTAGGCCGAGCGCTCGGCGACATCGTCGCCGAGCTGCGCGACGCCGACCCCGACGACAAAGCCGAGGTCTACCGGCACCTCGGACTCCGACTCACCTACCAGACCGAAACGCAAACGGTGCGCGCTGCAGTCGATCTCAGCGCACACCGTGGGCAAATCATTTGTGTCCGAGGGGGGATTCGAACTCTTGTACGTGTCATCGGTGCTCCATTTCGGGTGCACATGCTCATAGATTACGGCACGTTCAGGGTTGGCTCAACCTCGCGCGCTCATTACCGGGCGTGAGCATGAATCGAAGTCGGGCCGCGTATGGTCCAATATTGCCAGCCAGCTGGCTCGGTTATCGACTGGCCGAAATGAACGTGCAGGCATCAAGCCAGCCCCACCGCAGGGGTCCTGGTGAGTTTTCGGTCGACCGGCGTTGACGGCAACCCGTGCCGCTCGCGTTCTTCGGTAGCGAGCGCACCAGGTTCACCGCCTTCGTCGAACTCTGAAATTCACAACAACCGCGCACAGCGCCAGAGCATCCGGCAGCGCGGTCTGTGACGTTGCCTGTCAACTAAAAGGGGGGTGCATGCGAGCGTGACTCTCAGTCAGGATGCGATCGAGAAGACGACGAAGTTGGTCGAGTCTCTCGCTGAGGTGACAACCGCAGTCAAGCGGGACCCCAGTGGGCGACATTCTGGAAGACCCGGACGCGCCTGATCCCGTCATCTGGCTCGATGCCCTACCGCAGAGCGTTCAATGAATGGCTAGCCCTGCCAATGATGTGATCATGAAAATGCGTCCGTCTCGGCCACCGACGGAGCCGGCGCCGCCGGAGTTGCTGCACGAGTGAATCGACATGGATCCCGTGGGCGGGTTCGCTGGTCCTGCGGCGCGCCTGTTGGACGCCCGGCTGTGTCCGCTTCCTGCGGGAGTTACAGCAACAGGTGGTGGTTGCCTGCGGTGCTGCTGACGCAGGTGCCGTTCTGTCGTTGGGTCGCAAGATGGCGCGGCCATAGATGCGCTCGTTTCGTGCCGTTCTGCGCGACGCACAGTTCTGCGGTTACCTGTAAGGAGGCTGGTAGGGGGTAAGTGCCGTGGTACGGCGCGAGCATGAGTGCGTAGTGGGCGGGGCTGAGGTCCGTCATGGCGAGCCATGACAGGACAGGGTGGCTGGCGTCGCCGAAGGCGATGAGCCGCCCCGGTTCGGCGTCCTCGAACACCAGCGACATGTTGTTAGCGCGGGCGCGTCCTCGGGACACGAGGATCGTTCTTTTTGAACGTGCGGAGGGGTGAGCAGCCGCCGTGGATCGTCTCGGACGAACTTTGGGCCGAGATCCGAACCACTGTTGCCACCCCGACCACCACGCCGGCACCGGTTCCCCGGGCCTAAGCGCCTCGACGACCGCAGAGTGTTGTGCGGAATCCTGTTCATGCTTCACACCGCGATTCCGTGAAGGTTCCTGCCCTAGGAGTTGGGGTTCGCCTTGGGAAGACCTGCTGGCGCAGGTTGCGGGACTGGAACGACGCTCGCGCATGGCAACGACTGCACGCGATCCTGCTCGGCAAGCTGCGGGCCACCGATCAGCTGGACATGTCGAGCGTGTTCCACCTGCCAATCAGGAGATCACGCCGCCGCCGTACGTGAAGGCGCCGAGATAGGGAACCTGCCCGGGGCCGAAGGCCTCGGATGATGCTCACCCGGCATGGCCGCAAGGGATCGCTGCAGCCCGGATCGTTGAATACGTGACCGTCCACCGGCGGGCCCCGGGCGCTTCCTGAAGGTCGGGGCATCCGGGTTGCAGGGACGTCCCGACTTCGTGAAACCCGAGTCGATCAACCGGGTAGCCGTCGCAGCCAGCGACGAGAAGGGGAGGGACCAGGGCAGTCATAGCCGTGGCACCGCGGCCGACACGGCGGCAGAGATCCTGCACGCCACCGGTCGCGATAGCCTGGCCACAACGGCCAGGACCATCGCTCACCTGCTACACCTGGTCGCCATTCTGGCTCGTAGCCGGGACGGCCAGAGGTAGCCCTACCGAGCCCGGGGTTGACGGGAGTCAACCCCAGGCTCCCTGTAGACGATTCTCCCTGGCCCGTCGTGGTGGCCCTTAGCAGTCTTCCACCCTGCCGGTCGATCCGGGCACCCCACCGCGAGTCCTACGACGCTGGGTGTCTGGCAGCATGGGCGGCTGCTTATCATGGCGTCGGCACAGGCAGCGGCATGTCCGATGGCGGCAGCCACCGGTCCGGCAGGAGAAGCCCGTTCGGCAGCTTGTTGTTGAACGAGAACGTCGGACGGACATCCCCTATCGCCCGCTTGAGATCAACGAGGCCGCCCACGAATCTGGCGCGTTGAAAGGACACCGTGCCGCGAAAGCACGCGCCCTCAAAGTAAACTCTGCCGCCGGAGAATCTGGTGAAGTCGAAGGACACCTTGCAACCGTCGAACAGTGTGTCGACGAAGATCAGGTCGCCGCCGCTTACCACCGCCTGGCCGAGGAACACCTCGCCGCCGGAGAACGTCGCGTCGGCGAAGTCCACCGCGCCATCGGAAAACACCGCCCGACCGAAGCCAATCAGCCCGTCCGAGAACGCCGCTTTTTGGAAGAGCACCTCGCTGCCACAGAACCTCGCAGCTTCGAAGGCGACCTCGCCACCGGAGAACGTCGCCTCGGCGAAGGACACCATGCCGCCGAAGAAGCGCGCTCCTTCGAAGGTGACCTCGCCACCGGAGAACACTGCCTTCGCAAAGGACACCGCGCCCGCAGAGAAGGTTGCCTTCGCGAAGGACACCATGCCGCCGGAGAAGTGCACCCGGCTGAAGTCGCCACCGTCGAAGACGGCCCCGGTGAAGTCGAGGTCGCGGCCCTGCCAGCTGTGCGGGTTCGTCGTGGGCAGGCGCAGGTGGTCGCGGATGAGCCGGATGACTGTGTGCCGGACCTGCCGTTCCTCATAGGGGTCGCGGCCGGACGTGCCGACGGGCACCGAATCCGTAACGTCCTCCGCCGGAGCGGCGGCGGGTTCACCGGCGGGCTTGGCGGCGACTGGTGGCGTATAGGGCATACGCAGGTAGGCGCAGAGTACGTCAACGCACATCTGACGCCCGCCGGGCCAGTCGTTGGCCAGGTTGGCGACGGCGTAAACGCCGGCGAGGCGTACGGCGGCCTTGTCCGAGCCGACCAGCTCGACGGCCTTGGTGAAGCGCTCGTTGAACAGCTTGGTGTTCTCCCGACGTTCCTTAGATTCCTCCCGGTGTTCCGCAGCCTCACCGAGATGCTGACGGCGGTATGCGACCGTCAGCGCCACGACGCCACCGACCCCTCCAACCACCGCCAAGACGATCTTCATGGCGTCGAACGTGTTGGTCAACGTCCAGCCACTCGCCGCCGTCACGGCCCCGGGTGGGCCGGACACGTTTGGCGCGGGTGCAGGTGCCGACGGGCTGCCAGTCAACGCCGGGCGACCTACGGCAGTCCACAACAGCGTGCCCAGCCCGAACGCCACTCCGATAGCCAGCCCAAGCAGCAACGCCACATGTACCAGCAACGGCAACTGCGGCCCCTGCCCCGTTCGCTGGGCCGTGCCGCGGCTGCGCGCCGCCGCAGCGATCAGCACGGCCACGGCCACCAGCAGCATGCTGGGCCATGCCTCAATCAGAACTCGGCCAACGGCCACGGCGGCTTGCCCAGCCCGTCGCGGGATCAGCCACATCAACACCGCCGTACTCAGCACGCCCGCCGCAACCAAATACAACAGCCAGCGCTGGAAAGCCTGCGTCGCCATCGCTATCCACACCGAGTGCAGCCACAGTTTCATACCAGCATCCTGGCGTAGACCTGACTGCATCCGGGCGCGCCTTGCGTACCCATAGGACGCCTTTTTGGCGTAGCGACAGCAGCGGAGCGTCTGACCTGCGACAACTACGCCCTAAGCTAAGCCCGTCCATGGGCGGAGGGGTCTGCTGCTCAGGAGCTGTAACTCACTCCGGCTGGTTGCGCGGCGCGACTGACATACCACCCCGAAGCGCAAGCGGTGCACGCTGAAACCGATCTCAGCGCACACCGTGGGCCTATGGGCCGTGTCCGAGGGGCGACACGAACCAATGCCCCACCACCGCTGACCATCAGCAAGACGTTGAAGCTGATGCAAGTGTAGGCGCCCTGGTGACCTCTTCGAAAGCGCACAGGACACTGCACCGACTCTCAGGCTGCGAGAAGGAAAGATTGCAGGTCGCGGTGGGTGCCCGTTCGCCGCGCTTGGGCATCGTTCGACGGCATCCAATGCCGACGGTTGCCCCCAGCGCGGCCTCGGTCGCGGCGGGCAGCGTCCGATCGACTGGCACGATGTTGCTCTCGCGAGGCGTCTGGCTCGGCCGCTGTAGTCGAAGATTTGCGCCGGACACCTGATGGGGTAGCCGCGGCTGGGTTCCGTTAGCTGTGTGGATAACTGCGGCGTTCGCCGAGGGTCGCGTACTTGAGGCGGTGGCCCCAAAAGGGGGTCGGGAGGAATGCCCGCTTGGGTGTCGTGAGCCGGGACAAGTGTCATGTACGCGAGCGACTGAGCTTCTGCAGGTGGTTACGCATCATTGACAGATCGCTGAGGTGCATACGCACCAGCCAGGGATCTTTGTCGCCATACCGGTAGGGCTCGTAGCGGAACACCCGCTCGCTGGGCCGAACCGGGCTTCTACGCAGCTGCTTGGTGGCCTTGAGGTCCATCGTCACATCGAGCCACCAACGACGACCCGACCGGTATGGACTGGATGCGGCGTGGGCCAAGCCCGAGGCTCGGCGGAATGTGCGCTCGAAGACCCACAGCTCGTCGCCCTCACCGACGGGGTCCCGGCTGTCAAGACCGACGCTCATGGTTCCGTAGCGGATGAACAGGTCCAGGCTTACCTCCTCGCCGTCGAAGAGGTCTGTGTCATTGTGATCGATCACCAGCCACCACACCGGCTCAGCCTGCCGACAACAGGTATTCCCGTCAACAAGTCCGAGGTCGAATGCATCTGCTCCTACGGGACGTTTCGTAACTGGGTGAAGGCGTTGCCCGGGCCGGGCGGGTGGTCAGCCGGCGAGGATGATGTTGTGGAGGTTGGCGATGCCGGAAGCGGCGGGGCAGCCCACCCGACTACGGCAGAGGTATAGCAAAGTGGACCTGTGGCCAGTATCGAGGACCTTCTGCAACGACGTACCGACCTGTCGACCTTCTTGATCCACCTAACCCGTGACACTCTCGGTAATGACGGGCCCAGTGCCCGGGAGAACCTGCTGACGATGATCGGGGACGGATACATCGAGGCCTGCTCACCGTTCGGGCCGGCGTCGATGCACGAGCCGAACCTGACGTACGCGGCGACGCAGAAGGTCGTGTGCTTCACCGAGACCCCGCTCGAGCACACCTGGATGATGCTGGAGGACATCGACAAGCGCGACGTGCACTTCCAGCCCTACGGCCTGGCCGTCACCAAGACCACTGCTCGCAAGGCCGGCTGCAACCCCGTTTGGTACTCCGACATCACGCCCGGCCGCGACTGGCCGATCGACGCGGTGAACGCCATGGTCAACGACGCCGTACGCCGAGCCACCACCGGCCGGACCGTCGACCGCGACAAGTTGAGCGAGGAGCCCATCTTCAAGCTCACCCCGTTCTTCGAGCAGATGGGCCCGACCAAGTACAGCCGCAAAGAGTTCTGGTGGGAGCGAGAGTGGCGCCGCATCGGCGACTTCCCCCTGTACCCCCGCAGGACCGTCGCGGTCCTGGCACCCGCCCATGACCATGAGCACCTTCGAAAGGAGCTCACCGAAATCAACGAGGGGTGGGGTGCGCGGCCGATCCTTGACCCCCATTGGGGCCTTGAGCGGATGATCGCGGCGATCGCGCAGATCAGCGACGAGCACATCGGTCCGTTCCCTGACGCTGGCTGACACGGCGCGCCGGCGTTCTGGTGGCATGCTTCGTGGCCTGCGCGGTACCTCGTAGACTACCGGCGGCGGTCACGCCCGCCCGTCTCCAAGCCGCTGGCGCCCACGCTGCTGGTGATCGAGGACAAGCCGTCACCGACGCAGCGTGAACTCCACAGCAAACCCTTCCTCGCGAGGGGCGTGGGCCTTCACAGAAGGAAACATCATGGGCAAGCGCAACCGCGCACGCACCCGAGCCATCCGCGCCGAGATGGCGCAGACCGGGCAGAACTACACCCGCGCCGCCGCCACAGCAGCTGAGTCACCGCTGGACGGCGGCGGGGTACGCAGCAGCGGCGATGCCGCCGTCGAGCACGTCAAGCGCCTGCTGCGGGCGCAACTGGCCATCGACGACGCCCGCTACGAGCGCCTGGAGGAGCTCGAGCAGACGGGGTGTCGCATCGTCGATGGCGGGCAGGTCGGCGTCGACGGGTGGAACATTCTGGACTGGCGCACCGACGAGGTGATCGCCGAAGGCGACGACGGGTGGGAGGGCTACGCAGCCGCCACGAAGCGGCTGTGCCCCGACGGCCGGTGGGTTCACGTCGACAGCGTCACCGACGACCTGCCGCTGCCGGAGGTAAGCACCCCGGGGGTACCGCCCTCGCTAGCGAAGGCGCTCGACGATTGGATTAGCCAGAACAGCACATCTGTTGAGGAGATCGCGCAGTTCATCGGCTGGTCCGTCGAGAAGGTCCGCGAGCACCAGTAACGCCGCCTCGGCGTCAGAACGGCGCAGGCACACCCGCTCTCATCGACTGGCTCGCTGTCCACGAGTCAGTTCGACCGGTCGATGAGAGCGGCCCAATCCTCATCTTCGGGCCACTTCGCCAAGGCGGGCACCGGCGTCGCCGGTAGTCATTCCGGCGGTGGCTGCTCAGTCAGGCGATCCCGGCGCTCGGTGGCCTGCTCGCGCATCTCGGCGGCGAGGCAGCAGCTCGACGTCCGTCGGGCTGTAGCCCATGCGGTCAAGGCCGGTCCGGTCGCTGATCTCCACCGTGCCCCGGTCATAGTGGAATGGGCCCTGGTGCCGGGTCGACGCCGGCTTTCAAGATGTCCAGCAGTTGGTGCGGAAGCGCGAAAGGCACCTGCGGTTCGGCGACGAACGCGGCAGGTTCCACATCACGGGTCACCAGGATCGGCACCACGCGCCACCTTGCCCGGTCGGGACCGCCGACCAGCACGGCGACGCCGCGCGCGGCCTCGCGGATCTGTGCGGCCTTGGCGAGCAGCCGCGGCACATACGGCTTCGGACCGCGGTAAAACTTACGAACGTGGTTCCGGAGAGTTTCCGTGCTGAACGCCGCGATTGGGTCCTTGACCTCGCCAACCCACAGTCTGCCTGTGGCCGGATCGGCGACCACCAAGTCCACCTCCCCGAGCGGTTCCGGGATGCCAGCACCCTTGAGCTCGGCCACCTCGACATGGGTGCGGCATGGCAACCCCGTCGCGGCGACGACGCCGTGGACGAGCTCCTCGAGCTGGGCGTTCAACTCCTGCCGATAGGCGCTCATCATGTCGGCGACGCCGGGCGGAAGGTCACGGTGGGCGAACGGCAGCCGTGACCGGTGCAGGTAACCGTCGAACAGACGCTGTGTGTCGAGCAACCGCCACGGCATGATCCACAACTGGCCTTCGGCGTCGACGAGCGGGCGCAAAGCGAGGCGATGCACCCGCCGCTCGATGTCGAGAAATCGCAGCGGGCCCGCCTCGCGCAGGTGGTCACCGGACAGGGTGAGCAGGTCGACGGCTGCCTCAATCTGCGCCACGCTGAGCTCGGACCATTGCGCGGCGGCATCGACGAGTTCGGCACGGCTTACCGCGTGTACGCCGGAAGCGTCGGTGGCCCAGTCGACGGCCACGCCGAGGACGGCACGTATCCCGTCGAGACCCGTGCCCCAGTGATCGCGGAGTCGATCATCGACCCGTTGCAGTTTGACCGGCAGCCGTCCGTGTATTGGGGTAAAGAATCCCTGGTACCGATGTCCCGGTGGTGAGTTTCTGAGGAGGCCGGGGTCGTCGTCCTGATGGTCGTCGGCGGCGCCAGCCGGCTGACTGCCGGCCGGGATGAGACGGGCCGCGCGGCGGTGGTCGGTGTAGGCGGCGAGGTCGATTTCGACGCGCTCGACATCGTCATGGTCGGACCGATCCGGTTCGACCGCGAACATGCCGCGGCTAATGGTGAGGCGCAGGCCATGCAGCCGGTCGGTGTAGCCGCGGGCCACGGCTGCCGTGACCGCCAGCCGGTGCGCCAGCGCGGTGATCTCGGCGACATCGAGCTCGTCGGCGACGGCGCTGCCTACGGGTGGTTCGGCGAGAAGGGACTCGAGGAGGGTCTCCAAGGCGTGGGTCTGCTGGTACTGATCGTCGGTGAGGGCGATCTCGTGCCAGTTGTGCGCCCAGGGCCCGGTGAGGGCTACAGCAAGTTGCTGGGCGCTACGGTAGGCGGTGGCGTGGGCGTCGTTGACCCGGGCGGCGACGGCCAACGTCACCGTGCGATCGAACTGGCACGTTAGGTCGTGCAGCGATTCCTGAACGGCCGGCAGGATGAATTCTTCGCACATCCGCAGTGCGTCCGGGCCGAGAAAGACGCCGTCGGGGGTTCGGCGGGTCAGGATGGCGGTGACGGCTCTCCGAGTGGCGCGGGCGTGTACCGCCGCCGATCGCGGGAGGCCGTCGTTGCGCGCTACCAGTGGAAGTGCCTCCACCTGTCGGTGCACGGTCATGAAGGGCGCCGCCGCCCGCCACGCCATTCGGAATGCTGACGGTGCGAACCCGCTTGCTTCGTCGCCGGTGGCCAGCGCGGTGAGCCCGCGTTCCAGCCCTTCGCCAATGAGCGCATACGCAGATGCCGGGTTGTCGGCAAGCATGATGAGAAGCCCTGCTGCCATGACCAGAGCGATCTGCCTCAAGTTCGGGTCGACCCGCACGAAGGCGAGAGCGCCGTCGGTGTGCTCGAATGACGTGTCCGGGAGCCAGACCAGGACCAGCCGCAGTGTTCGCCCGGTTTCGTCGCACACGTGTTTACTGATGGCCGGCTTGCGTAGGTGTAGGCGCAGGCTGTCGGCGAATCCCACGATCGTGTCGGGATGGGTGTGCAGCGTGGCGGCGTCATTGAGGTCGACTTCGAGAACGACAGGCGGGTTGACGTTGACCAACATCGCCGGGCTGTCCGGCTTGTAGAACAGGTCGGCGCCATCACCGTGGTCACCACGCGCGAGGGGCCAGTCGATGTGCTCCGCGCTGATGCCGGCCCCGGCCAGCACGGCGTCGACGCCCTCCCACGACGCCGCCCTCTGCCACGTCTCGTCCGTTGTCGCCGGTGCAACGGCCAAACCCTGCCGCGATGCCCCCACCGTGACCGGTCCGATCGAGCCGTGCTCCTTCCACGCTCGCCAGACGTCGAAGATGTCAACGAACGCGACATCGGTATAGCCGGGGTGGAACACGAGGTCTTCGAGGAAGCAGACCACGGTGGTGAGGTCGCCACCGCACTCGGCGAGCATCTCGGCGAGTTCCTCAACGTGGAGGACGACGGCTTCGCCGACCATCTGCGCCACGACGTTCGCCGGCCCTCCGTAGACGATGACCTTCGCAACAGGCCTTTCTCCGGTTACGGAGCGACCACTAGGGCCTTGGGCGATGTTGTGCGTCGTGGCAGTGTCGACCGACAGCAGTTTCTCGCCCCAGGCGATCCCTCCTTGCAACCCAGCACCACTCACGCCGCTGACCACCGCGATGCGGAACCGCGGGCCCTCAATGACTGGTCGGACGGGTGCTGGTTCGGGCGTCTGGCCACCGCGGCTCACCAGTCGCCGCGAGAGCAGGTCTACGGTGTGCGACCACGTGCGCGCGTGCAACTGCACTGCGGCGTCGCCGGCGTCGCCAACCATCTCCGCGAGATACCGGGTGGCGGCGACCGCTGCGCTCAGCGCCAAGCAGGCCGGCACCCCGACGTGCCGATGCTCAGCGGACACTTGCAGGACTGGCCCGAGCGTTGCCTCGTCGGCAATGTGGCGCATACGCAGATGCTGCCTGTCGCGGGTCAGCCAGGTCAGCGCCCGTCGGGCGGCCGCAGGCTTACTGCACTGGTCAATCCATCCAAACGGCTCGGCGTCGACCAGCCGCAGGACTGCCGACACGTCAGCGTCACCGACACGAGGCGCAGCAGCGCTAGCCTCCGGGCCTGCCTGCCAGGCCGGCGCGAGCTCCTCGATGATGTGGTCGCCATGCGCGAGGCAGACCTCAAGGACGTCACTGAGGGAAAATCCCATGCGAGCCGTTACGGTCTCGTCCACCGCTCGGGCGGTCTGTTCGAGCTGGCGAAGCAGCACCACGGGATGGTCAAAATCGCCGGGGTGAACTCGCCAGCGGCGGCTTCCAAGAGTAAAACCAACCAAGCGGCGAGGATCGTTGGGCGTCCGGGACGTCTCTGGCACGCGGATCGGTGCAGCGCGCAACGCACTCTCGACCAAGCGGACCAGGTCCGCGGGCTGGGCATCGATACCGCCGGCCGGCGGCCGCCGCAGTGCTCGTCCCCATAGCAACGTCAGGTGGTACTCCCAGGGGCGACATGACGGGGAGTCGAGTGCCGCGGCGATCAGTACGAGGATGGACTTGCCCGCGAAGGACGCAAGCGCCCGATCGATCAGGGCCCATCGCGGCTGAGTCCCAGTGTCGTTACGGGCGCCGGTGGGCTGGTAGCGAGTGACGTGCACGGCGCCTATCCTGCGTGATCACGGCCCTCGCGGACCAGCTAGTTCCACCGCGCCCAGTGCATTTTTGTGCGGTGGCCTGACATCGCGGGCGCGGTGTGGCCATGGCGACCAAGGTGTCCACATGCGCGCTGCTGATGCTATTGCCGGCATCGCCCGGAGGTGGCGCTGCTGAGCATGTTCCGGGTGCTCTGACCGCGGAACCGAGTCCGCACCACCTCCGGGCGATGATCGCCATCGCGTGCAGCTGCCGCTGGGCCGTGGCGCTGGCTTCCACGGCGGCCCGGCGGACTATCAAGCGCATCTGCAGTGCCGCGCGTCCGGAATCAGTTTTGGGCTGGGCCAGCCGGGGGCGGGCCAGGGCGTCGCGGGCAGCGCGTTCGGCGTATCGGATCAGACTTCGCCCCGCCGTAACGGGCCGGTCGCAGCGGTCGGTCCAGCTCGACGACCAGCTCACCGACGTCGGCCAGGTGCCGGGCTAGGCCGGCGCCATAGCCGCCGGAGCCCTCCAACGCCCACGCCCGCAACCCGAGTGTTGTCCGGCCAGGGCCACCAGCTCGGCGTAGCCGCCCGGATCAACGCCCACCGTGGCCCTGGCCACGACCCCGCCACTGAATTCCCCCCGCTTTCGCAGAGTGCGGCCGGGTGAGGTGTGGGCCGGTAGCCTCATGCGATGTCGAGCAGCGAGGCGTCGGGCGGGCGGTCGGTGGCGACGGCGTTCATCACGGGCGGTGGCGGCTTCGCTTTCGAAGACCATGTTGGTGCGTGGCTCGCCGCTGCTATGGCCGCTGGCGAGATGCCGCTGGGCGCCGGGGTAGCGGTCCCGGTGGAGGTGCGGTTCCAGGGCAGCGCGTCGGGCTTCTTCCTCGACGATATGGTCGTCACCGGTGACGCAGCCCGCAGGCCGCGGTGGTCGGCGTCGGTGAAGTCCTTCGACATGTTGACCGGAGCCAAGCTGCACACGGAGTTCGTGCAGGCCGCCTGGTGCGACATCCTCGCCGACAGGTTCCAGTCCGCTGCAGACCGGGTCGGCCTGGTGTCAGGGTCAGCGGCGCAGGGCACCTGGGTCGAGCTCGGGGAGTTGATCCAGGAGGCCGCCGCCGACCAGGCTGGCATCGCCTCGCGGATCGGCGTGCCTGGCGCGTTCAACGAGGCGAAGCGCTCGCTGTGGGGCTCGGCGAAGTGCCCGACCGAGCTCGCCGAGCAGCACGGGGTCAACGTGGATTCCTCTCCCGCCCGGCTGCTGGCCTTGCTTCTGCCTCTGCGTCTGGATTTCCTCACCCCTACCTCCCAGGCGATCGTGGACGCGATCCGGTGGTGCCGCGCCGCGCTCGTGCCGCAGCAGGCCGGGAGGGTCGTGGATCTGTGGACGGCGCTGCTCGAGATGGTCGCCGAAATGCGGCCCAGAGGCGGGGCAGTCACCTGGCAGCTTCTGGCTGAGCGGCTGGGCGGGCAGTTCGCGTTTCAGCTGCGCCCGGATGTCGCCCCCGACTGGAGCCTTCTCACCGCGCACACCGCCAGCATGACGGCCCGGGTCCGGGACCGGCTCGGCGACGACGTGGTCCTGGCCCGTGAGGACGTGACCGCCGTGCTCGCCAACGCCGGGGTGGTCAGCGTGCTGTCCGGGCCGTCGGGCTGCGGCAAGACCGTGGCCGCCAAGAGGTGGCTGGCCGCCCTGGGCACGCACCACGCGGTGTGGCTGTCGGCCGCGGACCTCGAGGCCGGCGTCGGCGCGCGTCTCAGGCTGACCTGGGGCCTGGAGGAGGTCCTGACACTTGCCCCCGGAGAGGTCCGCCTCGTCGTCGACGGCCTCGACCGGGTCTACACCGACGAGCCGTTCGCCGCGACGGCCGCCCTGGCACGCCTCGCCGCCGCCACCGGCGGCCGGATCCGATTGTTGATCACGTCGCAGCAAGCGGAGTTCCCCCGAGTGTCGGAGCACTTGGTGCAGGCCAACGGCCCGCAGGCCACCCCGCTCGTGATGGGTGACCTGTCTGACGCCGACGTCAATCTGGTGTTGCGCGGGCACCCAGACCTGGCCGCGGTGGTCGTCGCCGGCGGGCTCCGTGGCGTCCTTCGACGCCCGAAGGTCCTCGACCTGGTGCTGCGGATGCCCGGGGCTACGGTTGCCGCTATCCGTGACGAGCCGTCGATCGCTGGCTTGTGGTGGCAGCGGCTGGCCGGCGCAGGCCCGAACGGCGCCACCCACCAGACGATGCTGCGGCGGATCGCCGTCGAGCAGGCCGACCGCCTGCGGGCCCACACTCCCCTGGACGACCTCCCGGTCGACGCCGTCGGGCTCGTCGACCAACTGCGCGTCGACGGGATCCTCTCGGAGGTCGACGGCCGGGTCTCCTTCACTCACGACCTGTTCGACGACTGGACGCTGTTGCATTACCTGCGCTCCCGTGACGACGTCATCGGCGTGATCGCGGAGAAGGCGGCGCTGCCGTCGTGGCACCGAGCGATCCGCCTGTATGCCGCCGGCGTGCTCCGCGAGCACGGTGTCGACCGGTGGGAGGCCGACCGGTCTGCGCTGGACGCCGCCGACCAGCCGCTCGTGGCGGACTTATACCTCGACGCGGTGTTCTACGCCCACGACGCCGACCGGCTTCTGGGCGAGCTGTGGTCGCGCCTCGCCGCCGACAGCGCTCTGTTGGCACGGCTGCTGCGCAGGTTCAGGTTCTCCGCGACCGTGCCGGACTGCGGTTGGATCACCGTGCTCGCCGACACACCGGACGTGGCGGTGTACGCCGCCGCGCAGTCGCGGCTGCCGGTATGGCCGCTGTGGCTTCCGGTCCTGCGCGTCCTGGCGGCGGAGCATGAGACCGCGGTCGCCTCGGTCGCCCCGGAGGTCGCCGCGATCGCCGACCTGTGGCTGCGACACGCTCCCGACACGTGGCCGGCCCGCGATCAGGCTGCTGTGATCGGCCTGGCGGTCGGACGGCACATCGTCGCGCACATCGACGGCGGAGGCTTTTTCAACGACACAGTCGAGCCGGTGCTGTGGCGGTGCGTCATCGCCGCCGGCGCGGTCGAACCCGACGCCGTCGCCACCTTCCTCGACACGCTGCTGCCCCCTGTTGACAGCCAGCTCGAGCACAGCGGCCAGGTCGGGGGCCGCCAGCGTCGCGGCCAGACGAGACTCCGTGCAGCCTTGCTGGACGTCGACACCGTGATGCCGTTGCTGCCGGCGTCCGCGCAGCTGGCCCGGGACCTGGTGCTGCGAGCAGCCGTCGACTCCGACCATCACGGCCGCCAGTACTCGCACCACCGGCTGCGTGACGGCCTCGGCATCGCCAGCGCCCCGCGCTCCTTCGATCCGATCCCCGAGTGCGGGCCGTTCCGCGCGATGCTCGTCAACGCCGAACCGCAAGGCGTCGAAGTGGTGCTCGCCCTCGTCGAGCACTCGACCACCCATTGGAGACGCACCCGCAACACCCCGACGTCAGGCGGCCAGGAACCCACGCATGAGCGACCGGCATTCGAGCTGCTCATCGACGGCGCACCCGTCGCGCTGATCGGTGACGCCACCGTCCTGGCCTGGAGCCACGGTGGCCACCGGGTACCGGACATACTGGCGGCGGCGATGATGGCCCTGGAGGCCCACCTCTACAAAGCCCTCGACGCCGGCCGCGACATCACCACGCTCCTCGCCCAGCTCACCGGCAGCCGATCGGTCGCGACGTGGGGGCTGCTCGCCGACATCGCCCGCCACACTCCTGCACTGCTGGAAGGCCCGCTTGCGCCCCTGGTCACCAGCGCCGACCTGCTCGACGACGACCGGATGAGCGTGCAGATGCGCTCCTTCAGTGTGCTCCCGCTCGTCATGGATCCCACTCGAGCGCTGCGAGCCCGCAGTTGGCACACGATGGACCACCGCAAGACCCCGCTCCTGGACATGGTGCGCCTGGGCGCATTCGTCACCGGCCGGCTCACCGAGCAGCTCACTACCGCCCGAGAGCACTGGGCCGCGACAGACGCGCACCGGTGGCGGGTGATGCTCGCCGCGACCGACATCGCGAACTACCAGGCCGTCCGCGCCACAGACGGAAGGACTTACCTCGAGTACACCCCGCCGGCGGTCCTTGAGGAAGAAGCCCGCGAGATGCGGGACCACCTCGACCGCGATCGCGCCTGGATGGTGTTCGCCCACACCATGCGCCGCAACATCACCGACCATGTCCGCCCCAGCGACACCGAGCTCGAGGAGCATTGGGCCAGCGTCCAGCCTCAACTCGACGCTCTCGCCCCGGACGCTGAGTCGCCGAGCTCGATCAGCGCGGTGGATGACCTGCGATGCGGGTACGCGGCATGGCTGGTGCTGTGCGCCCGCGACTGGCTGCGGAACCACCCCGACCGTGAGACGTGGTGCAAGACCGTGCTGCTGCGCCCCCTCACCGACCCGGCCGCCACGTGGTCCCACGCATACCCCGACAGCCCCTCCGACGATGAATGGGACGTCTTCTGCGCCGAAGCGCTCACCGCCCTGTGGGCCGAGACCCCCGACGACGTCACCGTGCGCGCCGCCATCGCACGGCTGCTGCTCGTTGCGCGTCGCCTCACCCTCACCACCGTGATGCGACTCGCCGCCGCACACCCCCACCTCGCCGGCGACCTGCGCCGGCTCGAGCACCTGACGCTGCACCGGGCGCGGCTGTCGATGTGGGACCACGACATCGACCCACACTTCGAAGAAGTCGACGACTTCGACTTCGACACCGACATCGACCCGGAGGAAGCCGATGGACTCGATGTGAACCAGGAGGACGACGAGCCCGGTCATGGCCCGATCGACGACCTCCCGGAGCTGGCGGCGGCCGTCGAGGCCGCAGTCGACGCCTTCGCCAACGGCAGCCTGCCCGCCGAGGTTCCCCGGCTGGCGGACTGGATCGCCACTACCCTCGCGACCAGATTCCCCGACGCCCGTGACGACCGCTCCCGCATATTGCGCACCCTCGACCTCGGCTACCTCGTCGCCTCCCGCCCGCACTTCACAGCCCTTGCTGCTGCGGCGGATACGCTCACGCGAGCCCGGGCGGTCGAGTTCGCCGCCGACCTCGCGACGTTCCTCGCCTCCGGGCTGACCCCGGCCAGGACCGCCAATCGTTCCCCCCGCTACCCCAACGACGAGGAACGTGGCGCTCTCGAGCTACTCGCTGACATCACGATCAGCGCCAACGCCAGACAGGCCCGGACGATCTGGGAGCCGATCCTCACCCTCGGTGCCACCGCCTCCTCCTGGGTGGGCAACTACCTCAGCCAGGTCTGGAAAACCGCCTGTGCGAAGGACCCGTTGCCAGCAGACTTCCCCACCCTAGTCGCAGACATGCTCGACTTCGCCGCCACCACCGCCAGCAACTGGCAAGGCCACTCCGGCAGGGGCGTCTTGGCGCTCGCCGTCGCCGGCCTCGGTGAGTGGGGGCACTCGCCGGTCAGCGAGCAGCAGACAGCCGCCATCCGCGCAGCCGATCCGGCGTGGTCGACGTGGTTCGGCGCGCACATGGGCCAAGATGACTTCGCCTACGCGGCCGTCCGCTTCTTCCAGGAACCGGCCGCGGCAGCGTTCGTCCCCGACGCCGTCGGCTGGCTCGCCGCCCGCGAACGTTCCTCCGACCCCACCAATGAGCGGGTCGATACCGCAGTCACCGAGTTCCTGGTCACCATCTCCACTCGCACCCCGAACCCGCTGCGCGGCTCCGGCCCCACCGCAGACAACGGCCGGCAAGTCCTCGCCCGCCTCCACGGTCGAGGCAACGCCGTGGCCGGCCAGCTCCTCAGCAGCTTGACCTGACCGCATCCCACCACCGGCCAGCTACATTGACGTTTCTCCAGGCAACGGCGGTGGTGGCGGCGGAATCCGTCGACCACCCGCACCCGCTGACCCGCCGCAGGCGGTTCTTCGGGCGGCCGCGAGTCTGGCGCGTCGCAGCGAACCGCAGGACAAGACCAAGGCGTTTCTCCTCGCCGACGGGGCGATCGTGGGCGATCCCGACTTCTCGGCGGAGCCAGATGGTCGGTTGCGCAGCCGGCAGATCAGGGTGGGCAGGCTTCCCGCCGCGGGGGTGGGACTCAAGCCGCCGCTGGCTCAGGCCATCGTGATGGACCACGCCGAGGCGCAGGCCGCCGCCGAGCTGCGCCGTCCCGGCAGCCCATCAGAGGTCACGCTCGTGCTCAATCACACCCCCTGCGACGACCCGATCAGACCCCTGGTCTGCGAAAAGATCCTTGCCACGATCTTGCCGCAAGGAACACGCCTGACGGTGTTCCTCACCGACGGCGACCGCACGTGGCTCCATAAGCTGTACGTCGGAACAGGCGAAGGGATCCGGCGATGAGCATCGACATCACCTGGGGACGCGGCGACGGCGCCGCATCGGTCAGCACGGTTGCCTGTCATGCTCGACATCTGCGTCGGGCACGCTGAACGGTCGTTCGTCTATCACGTCGCCGTTGACGACAGCAGCGCTTGGGGATACCAGCCAGACCTTGAACCGGGCCCCACGTTCACCTTCGACTACGCCGGCACGCCCACCGACGCCTGGCCCGAACGTACCGGCGTCACCAACGCGACCGCCCGGCAAGCCGCACGACAGTTCCTCACCAACGACGGGCAACGACCCCAGGCGCTGGCCTGGGAGATTGTCGAATAGCTCGAGCGTGGACGGCTCACGAGGCAAGTGCCGCAGCCGGGGTAGGGCGCGGCTCGCAGGGGCCTCGCCGCGTGCGGTGACCCCGGAGCCGCCTCACCCGGAGCACCGCACGCGGCTCCCCATCCCTTACTCGGTTGTAGGTGAGACGGCGCAGTTCGTCTGCGACCACCGCTCGGCGTGATCTGTCAGACGGGCCAGCGGATGGGGTTGGCCGGTCATGGCCGACAGCGCGTTGGCCACGTCGTGCAGATCCGCCTTGATGTAGGTGGTGGTGGAGGATCCGGGGCTGTCGGTGTGTCCGGCGTAGGCGCGGGCGATGCCGTAGCCGAAGTGCCGTTCCACCCAGGTCAGGGTGGTGTGGCGTAGCCAGTGGGTCGAGATGCCGTGCACGGCTACCCAGGGCAGGCGCTCACCCAAACGTTTCCACAGGTGGTCGTAGCGGCGGCTGGTGATCGGTTGGCCGTTGCGGGCGCGCAGGAGCGGATCGGTCGGCAGGACCGCGCCGCGAGCGTGGGCGTGCTCTCTCAGGTGTCCGGCGAGTTCGAGGGTGATGGGCTGCCAGCGGACAGTGGGGCCTTTCTCGGTGAGGCGGACGAGTCCGTTGGTGGTATCGAGGTCGACCAGCCGTAGGGCCAGGGCGCCGCCGCGGCGGCACGCGGTCTCGGTGTGCAGGCGCAGGAGCAGCGCGTCGAGGATGACGTCGTTTCCGCTGGTGCGTGCCATCGCGTTGATCTCCTCCAACTCGTGTGCGGTCAGCGCGCGGCGGGTGCCGGGTAAGCGTCGGGGTTTCGCGACTCGGTGAGCGGGGCTGGCGGCGGCGTCGATCAGCCCGTCAGCGATGGCACGTCGGTAGAAGGCGCGGGCGGCGGCGATGAGGTGCTCACCGGCGTGCCGGCCGTTGCGGCTGTTGCGCCGCGACACGGCGCTGGCGGTCATCGCCTGTTTCAGGGCCTCGACGTCGCTGGCGGTGACGGTGTCCACGGGCCGCTCGGGCCACGCGGCGGCCATCCGTTCCCAGTAGGTGCCGTAGGTGCGGCGTGCTCCGGGCCCGGCAGCGGCAATAACACGGGGCAGGTATTCGGCGACCGTCGGCAGAACGGACGGCGTCGTGGGGTGCGATTGCAGATCGGTCATCGTGACGCCCAGGTGAGCCAGAACCTGTCGAGCGGCAGCGATGGCGGCGAGGTCAGCGGTCATTGTCGGCTCCCGCCAGGTGAGTGTGCAGGTCGGCGAGCAGGCGTACGACGGTGCTGACGGGATGTACGACGACCAGGTCGTGCGTGACGATGGCGGCGAGCAGCACGGGTTGGCCGGGCTCGATGCGGCACATGTGCCGGGCATTCGCCGGCAAGGGTAGGTCCCCTCGGCTGCCCACCTGGTGGAGGCCGTCGCTGGCCGAGCAGATGACGAGCATGCCGTGGCGCGGCTGAATGTCGAGGCGGTGGTGCGGGGGCCATGCCAGCGCGCGCAGGAGGTGCTGCGCGCTCACCCGGCCACAGCGTGCCGGAAGAGCCATCCACAGCAACAGGGGCGCGTCCGTGATCGCCGACGGACAGACTCGGGCAGGTAGAGCGGGCATCGGCATCGGGCTTGGACCCGGACGCGCGGGCAGGACAGCAGGTACGAGTGGACCGACGAGGTGTTCCTTCGGTCGGATAAGTTGTGTCATGACCGAACAATCACATTCAGGCAGTACATGCTGAGGCACGATCCGATCGGCCGCCTCCTACCGGACCTTCACCGCCGCCGCCGACTTCAAGATCACGCGCGATAGCAGACGAATCCTGTCGGCGTACGGCTGAACGGCCCATGTAAGGACGGATGAACAGGACTCGTTTCCTGTCCAGGACTCAAGCGCAGCCGATGTGCTTCGTTGCCGCGAGACGGTCTTGGCAACCCCGGCTACCGCACGCCACCCCCGCCCCTCGCCGCTGTGCGGCTGCGGTGCGGGTCGGGTCAGCGCGAGCTGGTCCCACCATGCCTTCGGTGGCATGTCCCGTCGCTGATGTGCGTCGAGGTCTCGATGATCACGAAAAGCGTGAGCGCGCAGGGCGGGCTGGGGACGTTCAGTACATGCCCGGGTCAGGTGAGGTGGGCTTAGCCGTCGATGACCGTGAGGCGGTGCGTGAGTCGGTAGCCGCGTCCTTGATAGCAAGGTCCCTGAGGGCAGGTGGACCCAACCTGTCGATAGTGAGTTCGGGTGACGTTCGATGAGGACGGCCCAGTAGTGGTGGTCCGGCTGTCGATTCCTGTGCCCATGGCTGCGTTTCGGGCCCTGAAGAACGTAATCTTGCGGCGTCGGTCACTGGTGCGTCTCGGAGAGTAGCGAGGAAGTGTTGGTGAGTGCCGCGACGATGGCGCGGTAGGTAACGGTCGTCCGGGAGGAACTGCGTGCCGAACCCGCCACGGCTGTGGTGGCAGGACATCGATCCGGTCGTGTGGCGATGCTTCGGCCAACCCGAGGACCTGGCGCGCGAGCGCAACACGGCAGTATTGGCAGCCCTGGAGGAGTTGGCGACGCGCGCCCCGATGTCGACGCCGGCCGACATCGCCGCGCAGATGCGCGACGTCGGCTTCCGCGACCAGGTGACCGAAGTCGAACTGCGGACGGTGCTCGACTACCTGACGAGCGCGCATCTCGTCGAGCCCTTCCGGGACTATGCGGCGCTCAACGCAGGTTTGGACGCGGTAGTCCGCCGGCAGGAGGCCTGGGCGCTGACCAAGATCGGCCGGGCCGTGGTGGCCGCGGTGCGCACGGCTGTCGTCGACTCGCGGCGGGCGTTGCAACTGCCGAGCCGTCTTCTCGACAGCGTCGAACGCACGGTCCGTGATCTGATCGAGCATCTCTCTTCCGACGCTGGGCTCCTGCCAACCGACCTGGATGACGTCCGGACGAGGCTGGACGAGATGCAGCGGGTCACCGCCGACTTCTACGCTGCGCTGGCGCAGATGGTGCAGTCCGATGTCACCGATGATCTGCTGTTCGGGGAGAACCGTGATCGTGTCATCGAGGCCCTGCGGCAGTTCCCGCGCGAGTATGGGCGAGCACTCCGCCGGGTCGAGGCGGCCCTGACCGACTTGGAGTCGGCCGGGCACCGGCCGCTGGTCGAGACCGCCGCCATGCACGCCGGCCTGCTTGACGCCCGGGATCAGCAGGACTGGATCGACGAGCGGGTGCGTCGGCTCTCTGACCTGGCCGCCTGGTTCGCCCCTATGGGTTCGGTGCAGCGACTGATCTCCTCGGCGGCCGGCGCCGTGCATACCCTCCTGGTGGCCATCGATCGACGCTACACAGCCCTGCGGCATGGCTCGGATCTGGCCGCCGACTTCCGGGAACTCGCGTACAGCTTGTACGCCCAGCCGGACGACGAGGCTGCCCGCCGGGTGTACGCGGCCGCGTTCGGCCAATGGCCTGCCGTGCATGCGGTCGTCGGGACGGCCGAAGAAGACGTCGCTCACGCCACCCTGGCAGCCGGTGGGACCAGCCGGCACCAGGTGGATGTGATCCTGCGCGAGCACGAACGCGTCGGTCGCTCCAGCGGCCGTCCCCGCAAGGTCCCGGACGCCGGTGCTGCCCGGGCTGCCGCTCTGGAGAAGGCCGCCGCCACTGCGGCGAATCGGCGGCGCTTCAGCGCGTTGCTGGCCACCGACGGAGAAGTGCCGCTGAGTTATTTCACCGGTCTGGAGACAGCGGCGTTGGTGATCCTGCTCGGCGCGATCGAAGTAGCGCGCAACATGATTGATGTCGCTACCGGATACGGCGAAGTCCATGCCGAGGGTGCCAGCGTGGTCGTCCGGGTCCGGTTGGGCCGCCCCGAGACCCATCTGCCGATCCGGTTCGCCGAAGGGACCCTGGTGGCGCCGGAGCTCTTGGTCACCGTGACCCCGACCGAAGCCGCCCAGGATCCGCAGGTCGTGATGACAGAGGGCGCTGCATGACCCAGCGGCTTCTCGACCCGGATCTCGCCGATGCGGCACGCCACCTGATCCTCACCTGCCGGATCTCTTCGGCCGATGATCCGGTTCGTTACCGGGCGGTGCTGCGCGGCCGGCGGGAGATCACCGACTTCTTCCGTACGGAATTAGGGTGGACCCTGCACATTCACGACGTCGGTGGGATGGTGCGTCTGCATAAGCGCCGTGACGATGTTCCCGGGGATCGCGGACCGCGGCTGCAGCGGCGCAGCGGACGAGGCGAGTTGGCTCCCGCTCAGGTGCTGGTGCTGGCCGCGCTGGTCTGTGAGCAGCTGTGGCGGCGTCCGCGGATCAGCCTGCGCGAGCTGTTGCAGTCGGTTGCTCAGGTGTGCGCCGCCGAGGCGGCCACGGGTCGGCTACCGGCTTTCCGGATCGTGGCGGCGGACGGGGTCAGCAAGCGTGAAGCACAGGCCGCACGGGCGAACATTGTGGATGCGATAAAGCTGCTGCAGGTGGACGGGGAGATCGGCGTCGACGCGGACCTCGACCGGGCGGTGACGGACGAGAACGCGGAGGTGTTCATCACCGCTGACCGCGACAGCCTCGCCAACAAGTTCGCCTCGTTGTCTCCGACGCTGTTGTCGTTGAGCGGCCGGGCCCCCAGTCAGCACGTCGCCACGCTGACAGCGGTCTCGCTTCCGGACGCCGAGCCGGACGCCGTCGCGCAACGGCAGGCCAGCGTGGAGGGGCGCCGGCTGACCGCGCTGCGGCGAGTGGCGGACGACCCTGCCGCTGACCCGGAGGACGACCCGAACCCGGTCGGCTACCTCGCTACCTCGACCGGTCGGGAACGCGCGTTGAACATCGCCGCCGCGCTGGGGCTGGTCGCCAGCGTGCGCCGCGACTGGTGGGAGATCACCGACCCGACGGGAACCGCCTCTGACTCCGACTTCCCGCAGGGCCGCAAGACAGAGCGGCAGGGTGCGCTAGCCCTGCTGTCGCACCTGCCGCACCACGACGCGTCCGAGGTAACCGCCGATGAGATCACGACATTGTTCGAAGAGATCCGTCGAGACATGCCACGGTGGGCGGCCGGCTACGCCGAACAACTGCCCGTCCTAGCTCGAGCCGCTGCCGCGGAGCTGGTCACCGCCGGCCTGCTCCGGGTCACCGGCGACGAAGACCGGTGGCAGATCACACCGGGCGTGCACCTGTGGCGCGTGCGGGCACGGCAAGGCCAGCCCGCTCGTCCAGGCCGACACCGCTCGGAAGCTGACTCGGACACGAGGGAGGGGCCGGCGTGACTCTCATCGCGCACCCGGGCCAACAGCCAACCGGAAGCCACGACACCGCCGGCCCGATGTCGGATTGGAACGACGGACCGATCGCCGCCGACAGATGGCAGCCAACCCGAGCCGGTGCGGTGAACTCGTGGGCATGGACCGACGAGACGCTCATGTTCGCCGACGGCTGGCTAGCGCTGGCCGGGCCAAACGGATCCGGTAAGTCCTTGACCGCCTCGATGCTGGTCACCGTACTGCTCGACGGCGAGGTGTCGCAGAAGGCGCTGTCGGTGTCTGGTGAGGCCGTCGGCACGCTGATCGACCGGCACACCGACCGCAACCCGAAGGAGGATCGCACCGGAGCGTGGTGGCTGGAGTACGGCTACCGCGATAGCAGCACCGGTGACGTTGGCTACCTGACGACCGGCCTGTGGCTGCGCTCGCAGAGCAGTGGCTTGCAAAAGGCGTTTTTCATCATGCCGGGCCGTGTCGGCACCGACCTCTTCCTCGCCCGACAGCGGGATCCGGTACCGATTGAAGGGCTCGCCGAGCAGGTTGCCGCCGCGAGCGGCCGACTGTTCACCTCAACGGACCGTCTCACCTCAAAGGTCCGGGACTATGTGAACCTTGCCGAGGAGAGCCAGTACCGCGACGCGATCCGCACGACGCTGTTCGCGCCGTTGGACTCGGTGCAGTTCGACGCTCTCGTCGGAGTGTTGCGCAGCCTGCGCAGCGTCCGCACCGCAGAGGCGATCTCCCCGAATCAGATGCGCGCGGTGCTGACCGAGGCGCTTCCGGCGCTGGATCCACGAGCGTTGCAGTTCATCGCCGACACCATGGAACGCATCGCCGACCTTGAGGCACAACTGAAGCAAGCCCGTGCCGAGATTCGGCAGCTGGAACAATCGGAGCAGCAGTACCAGCGCTACATCGACGCGATCATCGCCGAGGAGGCCGCCCGACTGGCGAATGCCCAGACGGTCTTCGACGACCACGCCCGTGAAGCGCGTACCGCCGAGCACCAGTTGGCGGAGGCGCAGGCACAGGCGGCGCGGGTGCAGGCCCGGCGCGAGGAACTGCGAGGCGAGATCGCTGGTGTCCGGGGCCGGCTGCAGGCCGCCGAGGATGCGCTGCGTGACCATGCCGGCGCCGAGCTTCCGCATCTCGAAGAACGCCTGACTGATCTACGCAAGCAGCAATCCGAACTGGAAGCAGCCGGCTTGGACTTGCAGGAAGAGTCGCAAGACGCCGCCCAGCAGGCGGTGGAGTCCGTGGATCAGTTCCGCAACAGTCAGCGCCATCTGACGGGGATCGGCTCGCGGCTACGCGCGACAGCCGCCGATGTCGGGGCGCACGCATTCGTCGATCGTCTCACCGAGGTCACCGAACAGGTCACGGCAGCCAACAGCCTCGACCAGGATCCACCCAAGGTTGACCTCGCCCAGATCGCCGAAACACCCCGCGGCTGGATCGAGACGCGCACGACAACCCTCAACGGCATCGACACGGTCCTGCACGAACACGACATGGCACAGATCGAGCAACGAACCGAGGCCGGGCATCTCCGCACCGCCGAAGAGGCCCAGGATCGTACCGCCGACCGTGCCGGCGATGCCCGCGCCGAACGTCGCGCCGCCGAACAGGACCTACTCGACGAATTGGAGCAGTGGGAGGGCCGCCGGGCCCAGCTTCCGCCCGTACCGGCGAACCTGACGACTGATGTCGAGGACCGAATCGACCCCGACCAGTTAGTTGCCTGGCTGCATGAGGCCGGGACCGCAACACGGGAACGGATCGCCCTGGCAGCCCGGGAACAGGACGTCGTGCACGGCACCCGCCTCGTACACGTTGCCGAGGGCGCGGCACACCGGGCCGCACAGGCTCGGGATAGGGCCGAACAAATCGCCGATCAGGCCCAACGTGACCTGGAGGACGCGCAGGCCCAAGCCGACATCGACCGTACGGCCGTCGACGAACAGGCCCGCCAAGCCCGAGCCGACCATGACGCCGACGTGGACGCTGCCCACGCCATCACCGCCACAGCTGAGCAAGCTCTGGCGAACGGCCGAGCGAACGCCACCCTGGCAGCAACCGAGTGGAGCCGCCAGGTGGCCGGGTGGCGCGCCACGCTCGTCCACCTCGACGGCCGTACGGTGAACCTGCCCGACGATCCGGATGCCATCGATCTGCGGCAGCCGTTCCTCGATCTGGAACGGGCCCACTCGGCGGCCGTCAGCGGTCTGCAACGCGCGATATCCGAGGCAGGGCGTGCCGTCGATGATGCGGGGCAACGAGTCACTGGGATCGAGGACGAGCTCGAAAAGGCCCGGCGACAGCTGCCCGTGCCGCAAGGGCCGCCGTGGCGGGCACCACGCGATCCGGGCCGTGGCGTGCCGTTGTGGGCCGCCGTTGCTTTCGCCGAACACATCAGCGCGGAGCAGGCCGATCGTATCGAAGGCGCCCTGCTGACCTCAGGCCTGCTCGACGCGCTGATCACCGGCGAGGGCCTAGTCGGCGACGGTGACCTGGTGCTCGCTGGCGACCGTCCCGTCGCCGGGCAGAGCCTCGCCGACATCCTCGTTGCGGAGAACGGCTCGGGCGCCGACCCGCGGCACGTCGAATGGCTGCTGCGGGCGGTCGCCATCGATCTGACCGGTAGTGACCTCAGCATCGGGCACTTGCGGACGGGCAACGTGATCGCGTCGGCTCCGTCAAACTACCGAGCCACGTTCATCGGCCGGGCCGCCCGCGAACGGGCGCGGCTCGCGCTCGTCGTCGACCTCGAACAGCGACTGGCCACCGCTCGCGAAGATTTCGATGCTGAGAAGCAACGCATTGAGCACCTTGAAGCCGCTGTCCGCGCGTCCCGCCGGGAGCGGGATGACTTCCCTCCCGCCGACGTGGTTGCCGTGGCACGTGAGCAGGTCAGCCAACTTCAGCTCGGCGTCGCGAAAGCTCAGCAGCAAACCACGCAGGCACTGGCCACCGCCGCAGCGCAGCTCACCGGCCTGCTCGCCGAGTTCGACGCTGCCCTTAACGCCATAGGCAGGACGGTGGAGACTGCCCGCCGGCGACGTGAAGAGGCGGCCGGCGCACTAGGACGATCTCGGCAATCCGAGTCCGACGCCGGCGACGCCCTGGCCACCGCGCGGGAGGAGCTGGCGGAAGCCACCGAGCGGCGGGACGAGGCCCGAACGGCTCAGCAAGTGTGCGCCGCCGAGGAACAGCGATTCCCCGACGTGGAGCAGCTGCGCCGCACCACCCGTGATGAGGACGCTGCCGAACGGGACGAGGCCGCTGCCCGCGCCTCGGTCGACGAGCACCGCCACCGGCACCAGCAAGCCAGCGACCGTGTGCGCACGGCGCTGCGCGCACTGCATACCGCCGCGACGCTGCCCGACGGCGCCATCCTGCCAACCGACCGAGAAGTGCTACGACGGCACCGGGACCTGGTCGCTACCCTGCTGCAGCAGATCGGGGCCTGGCAGAGCGCCGGGCAGCGAACCCTCGACTTGCTCGCAACAGCCCAGCGCGAGCAGCGGACAGCGGACCGGGTCGCCGGCCGGTTCCAGAAAGCGGTCGCCGCCGCGGACCAGATCCGGCTCACCGCCGAGGAACTGGACGCCCGGATGGAGCAGACCCGAGCGCTGTACGGGGCGGAATACGCCGAGCTACGCCAGACGAAAGACCGGCTCGCCGAAGACCTGACCGACAAACTGGCCGAGGTCGAGCGACGCGAGGCCGAATTCCGCACGCACGACAACGCTGCGGTCGCCGCCACCACCACGCTCGACAAGATCGCGCCGCGTCGTCGAGAGGCCGACCAGCACCGCACCGACTGCTTCGATCGAATGTGCCTGCTGATCACCCACGGCTTCGCGGAAGTGCCGGAAACCCTGCCGCGTGACAGCGACAACCGGCCGGCCAACCTGACCGCCGCACTCACCTGGTCGCGTCAACTGCTCGCCGGCAAACCCACCACCAGCGCCCGGCTGGACACCCTGAGGATCGCTCGGGAACGGGTGCAGAAGCAGCTCGAGAGCACGATGCGGTCCGTCAACCAGGCCCTCGCGGAGTTCGATCAGCAGCTCGACAGCACCACCCTTGAGGGCACCGAGTGGCGGCGCATCACGCTCGCCGCACCCAACGCCGCCGTCGGCGAGGATCTGCGGCAAGCCGCCGAGACACTCCGCGCCACAGCCGAAGGCCTCGAACGAGATCTGCGCCAGGACGTTAAAGCGACTCTCAAGACGTCGATGTTCACCCAGCTGCGGCGTGACATCCAGACCCGCCGCGAGGCGGCAAGGGAACTTGTCCGACAGATCCGGGCCACCCTCGAGAACGTCCGGACCGGAGTGGCCCGCGTCGGCGTCCAGGTCGACTGGAAGGTCCGCGACGACGGCAACTCCCAGCAAATGGTCGCCCTGCTCAAAGCGCCGCCCTCCGACGAGGTCTTCGACCAGATGTACGAGATCCTGCGGGAACGGATGGAGGACGCCGGCGAGGAAACCTGGGCCGACCGGGTCGCCCACACCTTCGACTACCGCTCCTGGCACCACTGGGAGATCAGCGTCACGCACAGCAGTTTCGGCGCCGACCAGTTCAAGCCGGTAAACGCCCGATCCAACCCGCTCAAAGGCCTGTCCACCGGCGAATCCCGACTCGCCACGATGCTCCCGCTGCTGGCCGCGGCCTGGTCAATGTACTCCGGCGACACCTACCGGGGGCCTCGCCTGCTGTCCATCGACGAGATCGACGCCGCCTTCGACGACCGCAACCTGCGCCAGATCCTCACCCTGCTGCGAACCTGGGATTTCGACGTCCTCGCGACCACCCCCACGATCGCCCCGCTGATCAAACGCGAAGCTCAGCACGTCGTCGTCCACGAAGTCATCACTGACGGCCGGCACCGCGTGACAGTCCCGTGGTTGTGGAAGGGCAGCGGGGAACCAACGCCCCTACCCCTCGCCGCACCTGCCGCAGACACGACCCCCCGCCGGACACTGAACGATGCCGGCTGACCTCACCTACCTGGCGGAAGACGTCGACCTGCATCCTCTGTGGCGCGCCGTCCACGGACGTCTCTGCGCCGGCACCCGCCCCGAGGCGATCAACACGGTTCGGGTCCTGGCACTGAGCACAGCCGGTATCGCTCAACTGCGGACCTGGCTCGACACCTCCACACGCCGACGCCGCGGCACATCCGCCGTCACCGTGTCCGGCGATACCACCACGGTCCCGCTGCGAGAACTCCTCGCCGCGCTCGACATCGACCGCGAAACGCTCATCGCACTGGTAGAAAAAGCAGTGGGGGAACCGGTCATCGACCGTAGCGCCGCTACACTGGCCGCGGCGGACCGTCGTGCGCAGCTGTGGCAGTACGCGACCGAGGAGCTTCCCGACCTGCCGCAGCTCGTCGCCCGGATGCGGGTCACCGGCGTCGGCGAGGACGATACCGAGATCCGGCACAGCATCGCAGCGCTCTCCGCAGCCCTGCGACGCATTCCAGCCCGGCCACCGGTACCTCTGGCGAAGCTCGCCCACGACATCACCGGCGACCCACACTACTTCGACCTGACCACCCTCAACGGCATCCGCCTCGTGGCCGCAATCGCCGAACGCGCCGGCCAAACCGAGCCGAATCGACCGGATCTTGTACGCGCGCTGCTGGCCACCGTCGGTGTGATCGCCGACCGGCTCTCCGCGACGGTCCTGCTCTTCAACGTCGAGGCTGTCGGCGACGGACCGATCGACCGGCGACTGCGCGATTCACCGGCACCTGTGGCGCTCACATTGCTCGACCTCGTACAACATCCGCCTGTTCTCGCGTCGCAAACCCTGACAGTCGTGGAGAACCCGTCGGTCATGGAGATCGCCTTCACTGCCGAGGTGCAGCAACCGATCGCCTGCACCAGTGGTCAGTTACGTGCGATCGATCATGTGCTATTTCAACTCGCTGTCGCGCACGGCGTGCGCCTGCGCTATGCCGGCGACATCGACACTGCGGGCAGACAGATCGCGGCGGTCGTCGCAACGACCTATGGCGCCGAACTGGTTGCGATGGACGACGACACCGCCTCCGAAGCGCGACATCACCCGCCGGCTACACCTTGGCCGAGGCTGCGCGAGGGTGAGCCGCCCCACACGCTCACTGCCGCGACGGCAGCGGTGTACCAAGAGCACGACGTCCTTCTCGCGCGAATCCTCGGTGCTCACCGGCTCTGAACCCGCATGGCCCGGCGTCCCGGATCGGCAGTATCGTGCCGCCCTCGCTGTCAGCCTTCGCATAGCGGCTCAGACGGAGCCGCCGCCTACCCGCCAGATTCCGTGATCCCTGGACAAAGATCCGTGCACGGGCCGCCTCGGAACCAGGCCGAGTTCGCGCTTCACCCCGGCCTACGCCTCCTGGGCCGACCCCGTCGAGGCCCAGTTCGGGCCACTACGCAGCTTAGTCATCGCCGGCTCGAACCACCCGAAACCACGCGTGCTGACACCTGAAACTGCTGGCCTACCTGCGCCGGCGCAACGCCAACGCCCACCAGGCCCGACGTCCTGGCCGCCCAACGCCGCGAACATGCGCGCAGCCGCAGCCGCAGCCGCAAGGACCGACAACGACGCTAGGCCAACCCGCCACACGCGCAGCCTGATCCCAACACCGCTAACGTTCGTGGTCACGGCACTAGCGGACACCGACGTGACATGCTGACCCCATGGGGGGACGGGCGATCCTGACTGGACCGCCTTCGATGCGCCTTGAAGGCAACAGAGACTGGAGGTCACTTGGCCGCACCACCTGCCCCGATCAACGTCTACCACTTCACCCACCTCCGCAATCTCCCAGGAATTTTCCAGGATGGGCTGCGGTCGGATGCCAGTTGTCGACGGGAAGGACTTACACAAGTTCAAGTAGGCTCGGCGGGCATCAGGGAACGGCGACTGCAACTACCTGTCGGCAACGTCGGCCCGGGCGGCTGTGTCGGTGACTACGTGCCGTGGTACTTCGGCCCACGCAGCCCCATGATGTTTACGCTCAGTCGGAACAACTACGAATTCCAAGAGGGATTCGACGAAGTCGTTTACCTCGTCTCGAACGTTCCGAGGCTCATTGCACTGGGCGGTCAGTGGGTGGCCTCAGACCGGAACGCGGCGCTGAAGTTGGCGGAGTTCACCGACGATGAGCATGAACTCTCAAGCCACATCAGCTGGGAGGTCATCGAAGCCAGGTACTGGCCGGATTTTGCGGACGGGGCCGACCTCCGAGCCGCAGAATTTCTCGTTCATGAATGGGTCCCGTGGGAAGCCGTAGAAGTCGTTGTGACTAAGACTAGCAAGACTCGCGCAGCGGTCGAAGAACTGATCGACGGGCTGCATCATTCCCCGCCGATCATCGTCAATCGTGACTGGTACTTCTAGGACATGGAGAAGGATCCAATGATCTCTGTCGCGAATGGGAACCTACTCGACGCTCCAGTCGAAGCCTTGGTGAATACAGTGAACACTATTGGCGTCATGGGTAAGGGTATCGCACTGCAGTTCAAACGCGCCTACCCGGCCATGTTCAAGGACTACGCGTCTGCAGCAAAGCGTGGAGATGTAGCTATTGGTCGCATGCATGTTTGGCACACTGGCCAACTGGATGGCCCGAGGATTCTCATAAACTTTCCAACTAAGCGGCACTGGCGCGCAGGCTCCAAACTCGCCGACATCGAGGCGGGATTAGACGATCTGGTCGCGGTGATCAAGCAGGAGCAGATTCGATCGATAGCTGTCCCTCCGCTTGGCTGTGGCCATGGAGGCTTGGATTGGGCAGAGGTGGAGCCTCTAATCCGTGCCAAGCTTGGACCACTCCGTGACGTAGACGTTCGGATCTACCCGCCGGCAGGCGCACCGATGGCCGCCGATATGCACACTGCAGGTCCGAAACCACGCATGACGGCAGGGCGGGCAGCGCTGATCGAGATCATCCGACGGTATTCGTTTATGGCATTAGAAGGTGCTACACCCATCGCAGTGCAGAAACTAATGTATTTCTTGCAGGCCGCTGGAGAAGATCTAGGACTTCGCTATGAGCGGAACTTCTACGGTCCCTACGCGGACAACCTACGAGCCGTCCTGAGAGACGTTGAGGGGCACTACCTTGAGGGGTTCGGTGACGGCAGCCAACGCATCGAAGTCAGCGAGCCCTTCCGGTTACTACCGGGCGCCAAGGAGGCGGCATGGGAGATCCTTGACGAGAGGGGCGCAACGCTCGAACGCATCGATCGAGTTATGGATTTGACGAGCGGTTTTGAGTCAAGCAACTCCCTGGAACTTTTAGCAACGGTGCACTGGGTGGCAGCACAGCCCGGGGCTTCCGGCCGAACGGATGACGACATCACTTCGGCGGTACGTCGATGGAGCAAACGCAAAGCCCGCCTGTTCACGTCAGGCCAGGTTCACAAAGCGCTGGACGTCATGCGAGATAAGGATTGGCTCGCCCCACCGCCCGCCTAGTGCTGTGACCACGAACGTTCACGGTGTTGGGTGACACGTCATCCGGCCTGTCGACTGGGCGGCGTCGCGGCGGTCAGGCGGTGGCGGTGGCGGACTTGCACGGGCTCGGCGGCTGAGTGACCAGTAAGGTCTGCAGCTGCTCAAGATCACCCGCTGGGGAACTGGCTCCCCGATCCGACTGCGACGGGCGATGGTAGAGCAATTCATCGTCGAGACGGCCAACACCCCGCCCCGAGAAGCTAGGGCGAGCGCTCACCCGCTGAAGTATCCGCAAGCTCGCCGACCACCTGCGCCTTCACTCCACCCGACGGGAACGAGTCCACCGATCCTGATCGGGAGACAGAACTCGCCCGGATCCAGTACGTGAGCAGCTACTTCCCGCAGCGGTTGTTCGCGTTCGACGAGTTCGGGCCCCTGGTGATCCACCCGCAGGCCGGTACCGGTGAGCGCCCGCCGGGCACCCGCCCCGGCTACCCGCGAACTACCACAAGCTGCACGGAGTCCGGCAGCTGCACGGCTGCTACTGCGTGGGCCACGACCACCTCTGAGGGGCCGTGCGGCGCTTTTTACTGCTTCCTCGGTCCGCGCTACTTGTACTGGCCCGGCACCCGACCAGCAATGGATCGGGCATTTCATCCACGCCCTCGATCCCGACAAACGGCCGTAGCGCGATCGCATCAGCGTCGACAGCCCCACCCGGAGCCCGCTGTTGTTTGGCAGGATGCCTCCGTTACCGGTACGTCAGTCCGATACACCTCGTGACGTGAGGGGACGCTGTCATGCCTGAAGGGCTACACGGACCGAACGCCATCACGGCCGGAACGTCGCAGCTTCTCCTCGCCGTGGTCAGTGGAGGTGACGCTGTTCACCTCGTACGCCGTAACAACCCGCCTGAAGCAGGCCGCAGTGCCCTGTCCGACGCCCACTTCTACCAGGCGGACAGCGACTGGGAACTGGTCAAGCGACGATATGACCTCGCCGCGCTTGAGGAGCCGGTCTGGGCGCAGACGACGATGTGCGGTCGGGCCTGGTTGGTGATGGCCGGCGGTGATGGCGGACCCGTCAGCCGGTACCGGGAGCCGGCGTTTGCGCCAACGTGTCGACGGTGTCTGGCGTTGATGGACCGTCTGTTCCCGGCTCCTGCCGTCGATGAGCGGGTGCCGGTTGTGGCGCAGCTGGTCGTCGATCTGGTGCGGCAGCACGGGTACGCAGAGGTGCGGCGGGTGCCCGGCGACCAGCTGTCTGCACTGCGCAAAGCCATTCGATTGCTGATCAAGCAGCAGACAGGCCAGCCGTGTCGGACCTTCGTCCACAACGACCTGCTGATGGTGGTGTGCGAGTCACTCGGCGACCGCGAGGCTGAACAGCAGGCTGCCATCGAAGCAGTCGAAGCAGTGCTCCTGGGGCGAGAACAACTGCCCGCAGTCCGGCCGGTACCGGAATGGGTGGTCGCGTGGACCGCGTGGAAGCAAGGGTGAGGCACTCGCTGCGCACCTTCTTCTCGCCCTGGTGCCTGTGCCCGCCGTGCCCATGTTCCTCATCGTGAGCACCGAGACACGAAGGATGGTGACCGATATTGGCGTTGGTCTTCAGCCCTTATGAGTCAGGCGAGCCGCCGTCTAGATGGGTTGCCGTCCCGCAGGCGACGCGCCGCAAAATTTGGCTTGGTCGGCAGAGCGATCGGCCACTAGGGTCGCGGCGATGATGGGCAGGCTGTTCGAAGATCCGCGTACCACTCGAGAGCGTGGAATTAGCCCGACGGAGCCGACGGTGAATTGGTTCTTGGAGTGCACCCGGTCGCAGGCCGCACACGGGCGGCGCATCATCAACGAGCTGTACTCGCGCTTTCCGGACCGTGATGGACGGCTGCACGCCGAGCTGCGGGCGCCGGACGACACACGGCTGTACAGTGCGCTCGACGAGCTGCTCGTGCACGACCTGCTGTCTCGCCGGTACCAGGTGAGCTACGAGGAGGGCACCGATACACGTCCCGACTTTCGCCTCTACGCGGCCGACGGCTCGTACGTGGGGGCGGTGGAGGTTCTGACGCTGACGCTGCGCGAGGACTGGACCGCGGAACAGCGCCGCCATGCCGTGCTGGTCGATGACCTGAACGCTCGGCTGACACTGACCACCCACTCAATCATGGTGGAGATCCGCCGGTGGGACCGCGCACCCCGGATGCGCCCGCTCGTCGCCTGGATCGACAAGACGATCGCCCAGCTGCGCGACAATCCGGGCGCGTTGCCAGTCGAAAATGGTGTGCCCGGGACGATGTACCGCAGCGCAGCCGTCGACATCGACGTCCGTTTCCTTGCGCTGCCTGCCGGCTACCGCATCAGCGCCGACGACGACATCGTGGTCAATGGCGCGGCAATCGGCGGTGCTGTCGATTCCGCAGCCAGGCTACGGCAGCGGCTTGAGGACAAGGCCGTGAAGTACGAGCTACGCGACAAGCCGTTCGCGATCGTGGTTGGCATCCGTGACACCATGTGCGACATCCGGGAGGTTCACGAGGCCTTGACCGGCACGTCAGCAATCCAGATCTCGAGTGGGGCCATGATCCGCAGGGGCGACGGGTTCTTCGGCACCGGCCGGGACCGCACCACCGGCAAGCACCAGCGGGTCTCGGCCGTCTTCTCGGTGCACGAGTGGTTCCCCGGTGGCCCTTACCGGCCGCGAATCACCCGGTTCGACAACCCCCTGGCGTCGTACGTCTTCCCCTCAGACACGATGCCCTACGGCGGCCGCTGGGGCGTCACCGAGCAGACCCAGCAACACATACGCGCCGACTGGCTGACGCCGGCACAGGCGATGCTGCCCGCCTGAGTCCTCCACGGTCCTTGACGATTTCGCCATGCCGCGTCTGTCGCGACAGTGCGTCGATCTGCTTAGGGTGTGGCGCTGTCGACACCTGGTCCTTATCCGACGGAGGCATTTGGGATGACCGCCCCTGATCCCACTCACATGGTCAAGTACTGCCGCGACGTGCTGCCCAGCATGCTGATCGAAGCATGCGACGTGGACGAGGATCTGGCCCACCGTATCGGCGACGACGTGTTGCAGCGGGCTGAGGCGCTGGCAGCTCTGCCGCAGCGTGAGCAGGACGTGTTGATCGCGCCGTTCGTCGAGGAGGTGTTCGACCACGAGCCGCTGGCGTCACCGCTGGATCTGAGGGCCAAGGTCACCCTCGTGGTGCGGAACAGCCTGCTTGAGCAGGCACACCACGACGGCCAACTTGGCAGCGGGATCATCGCGGCGACGGAGTACGCGGCCGGCCCGCTGTCGCATCTGCTGGCCGCGCGCCGCCGCCAGCCCATCGCGGCTCAGGATCCGAGCCCTTTCGCCGGGCTGGCGGGGCGCTATCCGCGTGCGTGGGCGTGTCTGGACGCTCTGACCGACACCTTCGCCGCAGGTGGCCGCGGTCCACTGCGCCTACCTTCGGCACCTACGCCCAGCCTGCCTTCCGGCCATGAGGTAGTCACGGCACCACGGTCCGACGACGGCACGATGACCGTGTTCAGCGCGATCGACCCGCGCTTCGACCAGGGCCTGGTGGATCTGCTCGGGAAGGCAGCCGAAGGCGATTTCGTACTGTGCACGTCGGCGCTCAGCCGGTACTCGCGCAACAGCGAGAAACTGCACCGCATCCTCGAATTCCTTCTCGCGCACAGGGCCACAATCCTGACCACCAACTATTTGATCCGCCACACCGACGTCTGGGTCCGCCGCGGCGCGCTGGTCAAACCAGACAGCCGCAAGCCCTTCGCCGGCGTGCTCGACACCCAGGGACTGGCCGGCACTCACCGGAAGATAGCCGAGAGCGTCGCCGTGCAGCGGGGCCTGCGCTGACTCCACCAGGCGGTTGCGCGTCGGCTTCAACACCTCATTGATCAGCTTCGGATGCCGACGTTTCGGAGTTAATCGAAGGGGTTGCAGCTAACCGCTAAGGCCTGCAAGAGCGGTGGCAACGACCCGGCCCGGGAGCATCGTCGTCATGCGTCACTGACCTCGGCTTCGGCGGTGGCGGTCGCCTTAGCGACGATGGGATCCGGATGTAACCCAGCCATGGCAAGCAGCTCGTGAGCGACCGATGCCGCGGCCAGGAGCCGTTGCGTCGATTGCTGCATCGCCGGGGACCACACGGGCTGCTGCTCACGGAGGGCCTTGCGCCTCTTGAACGCCGGGCAAGCCGCACCAGGAAGATGTACGTCTCCGACGTGGCAGATCAAGGACACTTCTTATCGTCGGAGCTTCCGCAAGTTTGCATCCATCAGCCATGATGGACGTCGTGCCCAAACGACTGTTGACCGCCTGCGGGCTCCTTCTGATGATCGTTGTCTTACTAGTAATGATCTTTAGCGGGAGCCTCGACGGCGCGGCAGCGTGGGCAAACATCATCGCGTTACCGGTAGCGATCGCCGGTGTGATCTTGACGATTCGAAGCGCCAGCGGCTCGGCATCCTCGTCTAGCGCTCAGGATCGCGACAGCTTGAGCGGCCTGGCGAAGTCGGGCAGAGCTAGCCCTGTGGTCAACCAGGTCGGGTTCAGTGGCGGGCGTCAGGCCAACGTCGCGGGCGACTACTTCGAGCGAGGCCATGATGACCGCGAGGGCAGGTGAGCGTGGTAGATCGGCAAACTGGCTTTGGTGGCGAACGTCAGGCCAACGTCAAGGGGTCCTACTACGAAGGGAACGTCGATAAGAGCACCCACACGCATCACCATCGCCACTACGCACCCAGGGCTAATGTCGACCTGAGGGAAGATGAGGCAACGGAGTCTGGCTCGGGAAGTGGCGCGGCAGCAGCCGCGGGTGGGGGTGGACTGGGCGTCGTCGTCGTTCTTGCTGTCTTGGGCTACTTCATCTTCGGAGGAAATGAGCCGTTCCCGGCGACGTCAGATCCCTGGCCGGCCGAGGTGAAGCAGGAGGCCGTGGTCGCGGCTGCAGGTGGCTGGCTCGACAAATGCGCGAAGGCACCGTCTGCGACCCCGGCCAATTGCCCGCAATCCATTGTCGAGACCTCGGATGTCTCCAAGGTCCGTTGGGCCTTCTACGGCAACCCTCTGGAAGCTGCGGTCATTCACTACACCGAAGCGGAGAGCCGGTTCGACATGCTCGGGACTGTCATGGTGACGGCGGACTACACCGCTTCAAAGGATCTACGCCGGGTCGTGACGCCAGCGAAGTACTGGGCCAAGGTGAAGTGGGTCGATGGGAGGCTTGACGTCCAGGAAATCAAGGAGCACTCGGCCATAGGCGACCCCGATGTAGTGAAGCAGGATCCCAAGGTGCCTTGGGAACTGGTCGCCGCAAAACTGAGCGACGCGTTCACACGATGCGTGCGAGACGCCAAGTCGGCTATGCCGGCTGGATGCCCCGAATGGAGTCCGCCGTCGGGCGCCGAGAAGATCAAATGGTCTTCTACGGGTGATCCACTCCTGACCGCTCGCGCTACCTTCGATCCGAAGTTCGCGATCTACCGCGTCAAGGGCACGTACGAGTTGGCCGTGCGCTACACCTGGCTTGGTACCACGAAGACCGACACTCGCAATCCCACCTACGAGGCTTGGATCGCTCCAACAGCGGCAGGGCCCGTGGTACTCCAGATCAAGGACACGACCACGGTCTAGGTCTCATCGTCATTTGCGCTTGAACGACGACCCGGTCGATGCCCGGCCGAGTCGATGCTGTGCGGGCGCGCTTGTCCGATCCCGCAGCACGATGCGACGCAGGTAGTCCTGCTCGACCAACCGACAGCCTCGGCCGTGCCGGCGCCGCAACTCAGAAGCGAAGCTGCTCTCACCCCAGCAGGAGTTACCCCGAACGCAGACGAGGATCGTGCGCGCTGCCGGTCGGGACGGAGTCGCGGCCCCGGCGCTCCCTCGCAGTCGGCGGGGCGTGCAGGGGCATGGGCGAAGTACCGCAGCCCGCGGGCGGACACCTTGGCATGAACCCATGCCCGCACTCCGGACACCGCAACGCCACCCGCGGCCGAGTGCTGTGCACCGCTGACCAGGTCAGGTCGCAGCCGATGTCGGGCAAGTTGGCATCGATGCGGCGAGCCGCGGGATGGATCGCCGCGAAGGCCCTCTCATCGCTGCCGTCGACCCTTGCCGCTTACAACCGGGCCGCTGTTGGTGGCCATGCGGATCTCGCCAACGCGGACCTCTCACCGATGATTATGGAAACGCGTGTACGTCGAGCATGGCAGAGCAGTGCGACAACACCACTGCTCGTACGTGTCCCCCAGCGTCAGTTGAAGACCTGGTTGACCGTGATTCGGATGCGGTCAGGGTTGCTGTCGACGATGAGCCACCAGTGGTCGTCGTAGGGCACTTCTAGGACCACGGGAGTGAGGTCGTAGAAGCCGCCGAAGAACTCGTACTCGTCGCCGTCGACGTACGCCTGGTACTCGTCGTCGTCCATGAGGCAGACCCTGGCGGTCGAGCCGCGCAGCCCGATCTCGAACAACGCGCCGGTGGCGCACTCACCAAGGTCCCAGTAGAGGTGATTCACACACCATGTGTAACGGATGATGACGCCCCGTAGAAAGTCTTCCCAAGCGTGGCCTTGTCCACTCCGCAAACCACGGCCGGTCGGGCCCCGCTGGCCGCGAGTAGCAGCGGAGGGAACAGGGCTTGCTCGAAGCCGAACACCGACATCAGTGCCCCGGCGCCGGCGAGTCGCCGCGGTAATTCTCCTGTGGATGCAACCGGTCACGGTGATCCCTCGCGATCAAGGGGGCTGTCCCAGCACCGCCGTCCGATACAGTCGATTCATTGATCAAAGAATTCGGTGACGTCAGACCCTCAGGCCTCCCGGCCCAGGACGAGCAGCCTCTCAATCCCTGCAACAGCGGAGCTAAAGGCTGCCTGTCGCATCCCAGTCCGCCTCCAACCGCTCGTTGGCCAACCGGCGCTCCTCCTCAATGACCTCTTGCCGCCGCTTCCAGTCCTCCACGACGTCATCGCTCGGCAGGAGCCGAACCGGCTCCTGCTCACCGTTGCGGCGCCAGCGAGCCCTGCGGTTATCGGTAAACACGAACTCAAGGTCGAGGTGCCAGGGGTGACCAGGACAACCAGGGCCGATGTGCATCACGTGCCAAAGCTCTGGGGCATCAAGCCAGCCGTTGCGCTTCGACTTGCCGGGTCCGATCGTCCCGAAATGCAGGGGCAATGCCCGTTCTGGAAGAAGGACCATCACGGATGAGATTGGCTCGCCGCTGTGGTTGTCCACCTGAACGATGACCTGGTCATACTCGCGAGGCGGGGCGTTGGCAGGGCGTGGCAGATGGTCGTTGTCCCAGTGCACATTTGGCTCAGAGACGATGTCTGCGGTCACAACCGGGCAACCTGCCGCTGTGTCTCCTCCGCCTCCGCCCGAGCCCGATCACGGGCACGCAAAGCCTCCACCCCCGATACGACCACTGCGGCGACACCCGCCGCACCGGCAAGTATCGACCCGATCGAATCATTGATGTCCCAAAATCCCATGCACCGAGGATGCCACCATCATGTTGATCTCCAGCAGTGCCCGGTGAAGAGCCAGCTCAGATGAGATTAGTGACGGGCGGAGCCGTCGGGTCATGTTCGGAAAATCCTTCTCGGAACGCAGCGATGTCGCCGTTGTCGACAACAGACTGCTGTCGCACGACAGGCCCTGACCGCCCGCGGCGAGCAAGCCGTCTCCGTCCGCGGGCACCATCCCGGGTAGATCATCCCTGGAACTCGAAGGTAGGCGGCGCGCCCCGGCGCGAGTTCGCGCAGGCCGTCGGCCCATTCCCTCCATCACGAAGCGTCAGTCGGGTCCTCACCGTCTAGCGCTCCCACGTATACCCCCGTAAGTCACCTTGCCAAGGAAGCACCGATCGTCGCCTTGCACAGGTACGGCGGACAAGCCGAATGCGCGCCCTCGACGCGCCTATTAGTGATCGCCTTTGCCGGCCACGCGGGGGATCTGGGGTTGGTCGCTGTTGGCGGTGGGGAGAGTAGGTGCGTGGCGGGCCCGGTGTCGTCGGAGGGCGTCGCGCATGCTCGAGATGCAGGTTCCGCGGGCGGCATCCACCTGGTTTCGGGGGTAGCGGACCTGCAGGTTCATGTCGGCGTCGGTGGTGAGGGCGGCCTGCTGCCATGCTTGCCGCATCTGCCCGCCGGCTTGGATCTTGGTGGCGCGGACGAGTGCGGCGTAGCTGGCGGCGACCTCGGGTGCCTCGATCTGCAGGAGGGCCTGGTGGTAGGCAAGCCGGGACTGGATCTTGCTGACCTCGTCGGTGAGGTCGTAGCGGGCTTCAGGAGTGTCACGGCGGCGGCGGATCCGGTACGGCATCTCGGCGTAGTCCTCGACCGCGTTGAGGGCCTCGGCGAACGCCTTGGCCTGCCGCTCCCGGCGAGTCGCGCGCTGGTTCAGCGTGTAGGTGACCGAGGCGGAGACGACGCCGCCGAGGATCGCGATCACGGCGACGATGACGACCGCCGTTTGCGCGGCCGTCCAGCCGCTCTGCGCGGCTTGGGCGTCGACCATGTGCTGTCACCTCCCTGGGTTCGAGGAAGTCCGTGGGGTGCGTCTTCGAGCAGCCACACCCCGTCGTTCTGTCGCCAGTAGTTCTCGAGGAACAGGTGCTGGCGGGTCAGCTCGATGAGTTCGAGCAGCCCCTTGTCGTGGGTCCACCGCCGCTGCGGCGGGTCCAGCGGCATCCAGATGCACAACGCGCCGTCCTCGGGCATGCGGTGCTTGGAGGTGGCGCCAGGCTTGGCGAAAACCCGGGGATAGTCCTGCGGAGGCAGCCCGTAAGTGTCGTACGGCGGCAGCGTATGGAAGCGGATCGTCACCTCGACCGGCTCCGGGTCGCCGATTACTTCCAGCGCCTCTATCTGGTAGACGAGGATCTCGCACTCCCTAGCGGAGCAGGCAGGGTCGAAGATGTACTGGTGGGAGAGGGTGGGCCCCAGCCGCCGCCGGGCCGCGGCTTCCAGCGGAACCCACCACGGCGCCCGCCGGCCATACCAGTCGGTCACCGGGGTGACCACGCCCGCGTGGAGGTCTCCGGTCCTGCGATGATGAGGCTGGCGGCCGACGCGCCGGTGGTTAGCAGGGCCTGCTCGGCCATTTGCGCGCGCTGGTCGCTGTCGGCGACCACGTGCGGCAGCACGCTGTGCAAGGCGTGCTGCGCGAGAGCGGGCCGGCCGGCCTGCTCGTGGTCGATGGCCGCGGCCACCTTGTCCCGTGCCAACCCGAGCCGCCAGGCCGCGCCCTCGCGGGTCATCCCGGACGGGAGCTTGATCGTGCCCGCGACGTCCGCAGGGTCATCGGTGAGCCCGGCGTCCATCTCGTCGGCGGCATACGTAAAGAAATCGTGCAGCGCCTGCAGCAGCGGCCGCTCCTTGTCCGCGATGCAGCCCAGCGCCAATGCCTTGATGTTCCACGAGCACAGCGGCTTGCCGTGGTGGGCACGCCAGTGCTTGAGCAGCCGCACGGTACGGGCGAACACGTTGCCAGTGTCCTCGTTGGCCTGCAGCACCAGCTCGGTGTGCTTCTCCGGGTGCGCCCGGTCCCACCCAACCTTGATCGTGGTGTTCGGGATCCACAACCCCTCATCGGGATGGTCTAAGGCCACGATCACGTCGGCGGTGAAGTCCTTCTCGCCCGCCGTCACCGGGGCGCCGAACCGCACCAGCACGGACCGCTTCTGACCCTCGACGGTGACCGTCAGGTTGTCGAACTCATCCTTGAGGTGCTCGCGGATCGCATCGCGGGCCTGCTCCAGCAGCGGCAACGGTCCCTCGGCGTCCGGCCCGTACCCGGCCACGTCGACCACGACGCCAAGGTCAACGTCGGTCAGCGGCGTGTTCGCGTCGCCGTGCGCGACGGAGCCGTTGATGTAGGTGCGGGCCCCGGGAAACGCGTCGAGCAACGCGGCACCCAGCAACCCTCGCCGTCTGCGGGCCTCACGCAGTTCGTCCAGCGTGACCTCGAGGGTCTTACGGCCCTCATCGAGCTGGTCCTCCAACGACATCGCGGTCCTCCTCTCGGCCGGAATCCGGCCGTGGCGGTACCTCGCAGGCACAGCACAAGGAGGCGCGGGTAAGCAAGTTTGCCCGTCGCGACATCATCTGCCGCCGAGGACCCTCACCGGGTATGTTCCTGGGTGCGAATCAAGGAACGGCTTCGTAACCCGTCGCCCCCGTGCGCGAGTAGCTGCGGGGCTTCTTGTTGCCGTCAGCCTAACCAGCACCCCCGACACTTCCCCGCTGCTGCGACGCGAGCGGTCATCGCATACCACGGGGGTTGTGCCGTGAGCCGGACGCAGAGCACCGGGCCCCCATCCGTCGGCGCTTCACGACCCGTCTAGCGGCGGGTTCCACCGCGGTATGCCGCCGCTCCCATCCTCCGCCTCCTGGCCGGGGAACCGCTGCTCGCTCTCAGGTACAGCCAGCGGGTGTGGCTGACCGGTGAGGGCAGCCAACGCGGTGGCGACGGCGTGCAGGTCGGCTTTGATGTAGGTGGTGGTGGCGGGTCCACGGCTGTCGGTGTGGCCGGCGTAGGCGCGGGCGACGGCGTAGCCGAAGTGCCGCTCGACCCAGGTGAGGGTGGTGTGGCGCAGCCAATGGATGGAGATGCCTTGGACGGCGACCCACGGCAACTGCCGGCCAATGCGTTTCCACATCAGGTCGTAGCGCCGGTACGTGGCGGGTTGGCCATTGCGGTAGCGCAGCACCGCATCGGTCGGTGCGACGGCCCCGCGGGCTCGGGCGTGGTCGTTCAGTCGGCTGGCGAGCATCGGTGTGATGGGCTGCCAGCGTTGCGTGCCGCCCTTCTCGCGCAGCCGGATGAGGGCGTGGTCGGTGTCCAGGTCGATCAGGCGCAGCGCGAGGGCGCCGGCGCGTCGGCAGGCCGTTTCGGTGTGCAGGCGCAGCACTAGAGCGTCGAGCACGATGTCGTGGCCGCCGCTGCGAGCGGCAGCGTTGACGTCGGAGAGTTCGTCGGGGGTGAGGGCGCGGCGGGTGTTGGGCAACCGGCGGGGTTTGCGGACCCGGTGGGCCGGGCTGTCCGCGATGGTCAGGTAGCCGTCGGCGATAGCGCGGTTATAGAAGGCGCGGGCTGCGGCGATGAGGTGCTCGCCGGCGTACCGGCCGTTTCGGGAGTTGCGGCGAGGGCGGGCGCCTGCGACGGCCTGCCGCATGAGGGCTTCGATGTCGCTGGCCCGCACCGCGTCAATGCGCAAATCGCCGAGGGCTGCGGCCATTCGTCGCCAGAAGCTGCCGTAGGTGCGTCGGGTGGCCGGGCTCGCCGCAGCGACCACAACAGGAAGGTACTCGGCGACTGTCGGCACAGCAGGCCGGTTACTGTCGGTGAGGTCGGCCGCGGTGAGGCCGAGGTGCTCGAGCATCGCTCGGGCGGTGGCGACACGATCGGGATCCATGGTCATGAGGGCTCTCCAAGGACGCGGGCGTGCAGGTCGGCCAGGACCGCCGCGATGGTGTTTGAGGGGTGCGCGAGAATGCGGTTCTGGCGGGGGAGGGCAGCCAGAAGCACGGGTTCGCCGGGAGCGATGCCGCACAGGTGTCGGGCGGCGGCCGGTAGGGGCAGCTCCTCGCGGGTCCCCACGGCGTGCGCGCCTTCGGCGGCCGGGGTGATCAGGATTGCGCCGGTCACGACGTCGACGTGCAGGGTGAGGCCCGGTGTCCAGCCCAACGCCCGCAGCAGCGTACGGGCGGTGACGCGGCCGGCGGCGTCGGGGCGCGCCACGTCGAACAGCAGGCGGCCATCGCCACTGGGGGCGGCGGACGTGGGCAATGTCGGCAGCGGTGCCGGCTCCGGTACCGCAACGGGCAGCGGGGTTGGCACGAGGGCCTCGACGAGCTGCTCGTCGGGCTGGCGGGGACGCGGGCGGCCGGGACTCACCTAGGCCCCCGCCGGGGCGGACGCAGCGGTGTCAGCGCAGAGAGAAGCCACTCCCGGCGTTTGAATGCACGTATGCCACGTACCGGCTCTCGTCCCCACGCGAGGGGAGTTGATCTCGCGTGGATATCCACGAGAAGTGGTGTCCGAGGGGGGACTTGAACCCCCACACCCTATACGGGTACTAGCACCTCAAGCTAGCGCGTCTGCCATTCCGCCACCCGGACCTACACATGCAGCCTACCTCGCCGACCCAAATGATCTTTCCATCTGATGGTCGGTACGGCGGGCCGCACGGGGAGTTACTGTACACGCCGCTCGTGGATCATGCACATCGCCTTCCGGTGCCGTTCTCCCGGCGCTCCCGCCGCTGCTCAGGCCGCCTCAAACGACCACAGCGACACGCCACCAACGCGTGTCCGGGTAGCGTCCGGCCACCCTCTGACGGCAGCATTGCCACGTGTCCCATCCCTCCCCCTTGGCAGCCGCCCAACACCGGGCTCTCGCCCTGCGCGTCGCGGGCGACCTCAGCGCCGCTCGGCAGCTGCTCGCGGAGGCCGTCGGATCCGCTCCCCCGCCGTACGGCGTCGACCACCCCGAGGTGCTGCACACCGCGCACCTGCTGGCTCGGCTGCACCGGGAGGCGGACGACCCACTTGCCGCCCGCCGCGTGCTGGAGGAGGCTTTCGCGGCGGGCGAGCGGCGTTGGGAGCATTCCGATCCGGTGATGCTCGCGCTCGCCTTCGAGCTCGCCGAGGTGGCGGAGGAGTTGGGCAACCGGCACGAGGCCCGCCGCAACTACACGCGCGTCGCCACCGCCGGGCCCGCCGCGCTCGGGGACGACCACCCGGCGGTACGCGCCGCCCGCGCCTACCTCGGCCTGTCCACGTCGACGCCGAGCGAGCAGCGCGACTCATCGCCGACGTCCAGCCCCGCCCTGGTCGCCGCGGCAACCGAGTCGGGCGCCCGGTCGGCACTGTCTGGCCCGACTCTGTCCCTGGCGACCCTGGCCGCGATGCGACCCTCTGCTGGCGGCCCGTCGGCCGCCACCTCACCCTGGGCTCCGCCGCAACCGGCGGCCACACCCCAGCAAACCTCTCCAGGGGTACGCGCACCCGGCGCACCCACCCCGCCCAGCGACGCCGCCGTGGCGCCGGCGCCGGTCCCTCGGGTGCCGCCAGGCCCGCCAGCACCTTCCTCGATCACACCGGCGCCGCCCGGCCCGCCACCGACTGCACCCACCTTTGCAACGCCGCCGCGCCAACGTGCCGACCAGCAACCACCCGGGCCTGCGACGCCAACGCGCCAACGCGCTGAGCAACCACCCGGGTCCACGACGCCGCCGCGCCAGCGTGCCGGTCAGCAACCACCCGGGCCTTCCCAGCCAGCGGTCGGCCCGCTGCCCCGGCCGAGGGCTGAAGGCCAGCCGACGCCGCCGTCCGATCAGCGGCCACCGCACCGACCGGCGTCCGGGCCAGGTGTAGCACCGCGTCAGCGGCTGAGCGACCAGGCGGCCCACCCGACGGTCGACGTGCCACCCCGGCCCTCGACCCCCGCCCCGGCGTCGGCCCCCAGCCCGGCAGCACCGGCGTTGCCGGCACCCCGCTGGGACGACCCCACGATCCAGGTACGGCAGATCGAACCGCTGCTCGCCGAGGAGGCTGCCCGAGCCGCAGCCAGGTCAACCGGGCCGAGCGGATCGCACAACGTGTCCGGCGCCGAGGTGACATCGCCGGGCAGGCCATCCCCGACCCGTGACCAACCAGGGTCGCCGTACCCGGTGAGCGGACCACCCGCCCACCCCGTCAGCGCGCCGCCCGCTCCCCCGTACCCGGTCTCCGGACCACCAGCGCACACGTACCCGGTCTCTGGACCGCCTGGCTACGGGCAACCCGTGTCCGCACCACCTGGGCACACCTACCCGGTGTCCGCTCCGCCCGGGGTCCAGCAACCCGTCTCCGGGCCGCCCTACGGACAACCCGTCTCCGGGCCTCCGGTGAGCGGGCCACCCGTACCGCCGTGGGGCTTGACCGCACCCCCGTGGAGCAGCAGCGCGCCACCGCAGCCACTGCCGACGCCCGCCGTCGGCTCCGCCGACCCGTCTCCGATGGCCGCAGATGGTGAGCTTGGGTCGACCACCGCCAATGCCCCGATGGTGCCGACTCAGCCGGCCCGGGTCGCACCGTCCGACCAGACCGAGGTGTTCCCGTCCATTCCGGCGGGCAGTGGCCCGGCCGGGGGCGACGCCAGTTCGAGCCAGCCATTGGCCGCCCCACCAGGCCCGATCGTCGCCCAGTCGGGCCCCGTCGCGACATCGGCCGAAACAATTCCGGCAGTCTGGTCACCGAACGCCGGCACCGACCCGACGACACCGCCGCCACCAACCGCGCCACGACCGGCCCAGCAGCACCACCAGGGCCAGTACCCGACGCAGGACCAGTACCCGGCCCAGGCGCCGTACCCGGGCCAGCAGTACCGCCCGTTGCAGGACGCCTTCCGGCCGGCGTACGCCGATGACGCCGGGTCGACGGGCCGGGACCGTGCGACGCTGATCGGCGCGGTGGTGGCGGCCGGGGTGGCCGTCGTGGCGGTGGCTGGTCTGGGTGCGGTGGTGTTCGCCCGCGACGACCCGCCGCCGTCGACCGGGACCGCGCCGACGGTTGCGGCACCGACGTCGGCGGCGCCGACGGCGGCCGGTCCGCCGCCCGGGGATGTGAAGCTGCGGGACAACTCGGCAACGATCACGCTGACCTGGACGGACCCGTCCGGCGGTGCGGTGCCGTTCATGGTCGCCGCCGGTCGGGCCGGGCAGGCTCTGGGGGTGCTGGCCACCGTGGACCCGGGCAGGACCAGCTACACGGTCAACGGGTTGAACTCGCGCGTGGATCACTGCTTCACCGTGTTGGCGGTCTACTCCACTGACAGCTTCGCGACATCGGGACAGGTCTGCACCGCGCGCGAGCGCACCACCCCGTCGGCCCGAGAGCCCTCGGGCCGACCGTCGCCGCGCTGAACCGAGCTGAGCTGGGCGTCCACAACGCACACGCTGGGTATCCACAGGGGTGACCGTGCGGGTTCCCCCGTCACCAGCAGCGCCATATGATGGCACCCGGCTCAGGGGAGGGTCGCCGCGAAGGCGTGCCACCTGCCACGACTCAGGGGAGGCAGCCGGCTGTGGCCATCATCGAGGAAGCCATACCGACCGATGCCCCCCGCTCTCGGTCCCGGCTTCGCGGCGGGCTGGTGACCGTCGGCACGGTGACCGCGCTGCTGGCCGCCATGGGGCTGACCGTCCTCGGGCTGGGCGCAGCCGACAACGCGGTGGCCAACTACGACGCGAGTTCCTGGCTGTGGAGCGCGGCGCGCAGCGAGCTGGCCCGGGTCAACGGGGTCACCGCCCGGGTGGACACCCGCACCGAGATCCCCGGCGCCAACCGGCACCCGATGCAGGTCACCCAGACCGACCGGCTGCTGATCCTGCGTGACCTGCAGACGGGGCAGGTCAGCTCACTGGACCTGGCGACCCTGCAGCTCACCGCAACCACCCGGACCACTCCTGGTCTGGGCGTGAGCGTCGCCCTGCACGAGGACGCGGCGTTCGTCGTCGACGCCGTGCAGGGCATCGTGCGACAGCTCGACCCGCGGTCGCTGTCTCCGGTCGGCGAGCCGGTGCGCTACCCCCCGGGCATCACCGGCGGCACCTTCGACGGTGTGGGCCGGCTCTGGATCGCGGTGCCCAGCGAGGGCACCGTCTCGGCGATCACCGCCGCGAAGCTGCCGTCCGCTCCGGCCTCGGCAGCGAACGCCGGTGCCGGGCTCAGCCCGGAGCGCGTGGAGTCGTACGACGTCGCCGAGGCCAGCCACGAGCTGGTGGTTTCCACCCTGGACGACGGTGTGGCGGTGCTCGACCGGACGGCCGGGAAGCTGGTGCGGGTGCAGCGCGGCGAGGTGCATCCGACGTCGTTGACGCTGTCCGGTCCGGCGGCGCTGCCCGCGCGCACCAGCGGGTCCCGGGTCCCGGTCACCGTGACCGCCGATCGGCGGGTGCTGGTGGTGGGTGACGGTGGTGAGGAGAGAGCGTTCACCGTGCCGGGCGAGGGCGACCGGCTCAGCCCGGCGGTGGCCTGGGCGGACCGGTTCTACTGCGCCGACGAGGCCACCGGCACCATCTACTCCTTCGACGCGGGCGGTCAGCTGGTCGAGACCATCGGTGGGCGGGCGAACGGGCCGCTGGAGCTGGAGGTCCGGGAGAATCATCTGTTCATCAACTCACCCGACTCGGCGACCGCCCGGGTGGTGGACGACAAACACCAGGTGCGCGAGGTCAACAAGTACGCCAACGACGTGCTCGGCGGCGACCCGCCACCGGTTCCCCCGCCGCCGCCCCCGCCGAAGAAGCCCCGGGTGGGCAAGCCCAGCGCGCCGCGAAGCGTCACCGCCGCCGCCGGCAACGCGCAGGCACGGGTGAGCTGGCGGCCAGCCGCCGCCAACGGCGCCGAGATCATCAAGTACGTGGTGGAAGGCGCCGACCAACGCCTGGAGGTGGGCGCCAACCAGCGCGCGGTCGAGGTCAAGGGTCTGACCAACGGCGAGACGTACCGGTTCGCTGTGCACGCCGTCAACGCCAAGGGCGACGGTCCGTCGCGCAACAGCAACCCGGTGACCCCGACCGCTGCGGTGCCCGACCCGCCGGCGAGTGTCACCGCCCAGGAGCGGCCGGACGGCACGGTGCTGGTGAAGTGGCCGGCAGCGAACGGGCAGGGCAACACCATCGCGAGGTACGCGGTGACGGCCAGTTCGGCGGGGGCGAACGCGCCGGCCGGTGAGTCGACGAAGACGGAGCTGGTGGTGCCCGCCGGTGAGCTGGAGTTCGGCACCCAGTACGCGTTCACCGTGGTGGCGGTCAACAACAAGGGCGCCGGGTCGGCGGCGTCCCCGGTCAGCAACACGGTGGTGCCCTTCGCGGCACCCGGTCGGCCGCTCGATCTGCGCGCCGGCACGGTCGCCAACCAACCGGGCGCGGTCACGGTCCAGTGGTCACCGGCCGAGGCCAATGGTCGGCCGGTGACGAAATACCTGGTGGACGTCGGTGGCCGCGCCAGCGAGGTGACCGACACCCGCGCGACCGTCACCGGGCTGGGCAACGGCCAGAACGTCACCGTGAAGGTGAAGGCGGTCAACGAGGCGGGGCCCGGCCCGGAGGCCACCGCCACCGCCCGTACGGTCGCCGAACCACGGGTGACGGTGACGGGCTCGTCGTCGACCGCCACCGCGGCGACGGTGACGTTCACCGTGGACGCTGGCGGCGGCCAGGCCACCTGCTCGGTGAGCACGACGGGTGAGCCGGCGAAGGCCGGGGCGTGCTCCAGCATCACGGTGCCGGGCCTGACGCCCGGCACGACGTACACGTTCACGGTGACGGCCACCAACGCCGCCGGTAAGGGCACCGCGACGAGGGCGCAGGACACGCCGCCGCTCTACGGGATCGCGACCTGCAACAACGGGCCCGACGGCGACCAGCGCACCTACTGCAACAAGGAAGTCGACGGCCGTAACGGCAACGAGGTCTTCAAGGTCACCCGGCAGGACAACGACCAGCAGGTTGGCTGGGCGAAGCCCGGCACCCGCCTGAAGGCGTACTGCAAGAAGTCCGGTGAGGACGTCGACTCCTGGATCTACAACGACAACAAGCGCAGCACCTGGTGGGTGCGGGTCGAGTTCGGCGGGAAGAACTACATCCCGTGGGCCTGGCTCAACCTGGAGGGCGGCGACACCATCAACGTCCTGCCCACCTGCTGAGCCACCAGGCAAGGAGCACCACCGATCGTGAACACCCACGAGCCGCTCACCCAGCCGGAGGTCCAGGGCTTCGCCGCTCTGGCCGCCCGGCTGGCCGAGAACGTCAACGCGGTGGTGCTCGGCAAGCCGCAGGTGGTTCGGCTGGCGCTGACCGCGCTCTTCGCGCAGGGTCATGTGCTTCTGGAGGACGTGCCAGGGGTCGGTAAGACGACCCTGGCGCGGGCCATCGCCGCCACGGTGAAGGGTGAGTGGCGGCGCATCCAGTTCACACCGGACCTGCTCCCCTCGGACGTGTCCGGTGTGACGATCTTCAACCAGGCGACCCGGGACTTCGAGTTCCATCCGGGGCCGGTCTTCGCCAACATCGTCATCGCCGACGAGATCAACCGGGCGTCGCCGAAGACGCAGTCGGCGCTGCTGGAGGTGATGGAGGAACGCACTGTCACCGTGGACGGGGTCCGGCATCCGGTGCCGTCGCCGTTCCTGGTGGTGGCCACGCAGAACCCGGTGGAGATGGACGGCACCTACCGGCTGCCCGAGGCGCAGTTGGACCGCTTCCTGGTGAAGCTGTCCGTCGGCTACCCGGACGAGGCGGTCGAGGTGGAGGTGCTGCGCGGCGCGACCGTACGCTCCCCGGAGGCGCTCGCCCCGGTCACCGACACCGCCACCGTCGGGGAGATGGTCCGGATGGCCCGCCGGGTGCACATCGCCGAGCCGCTCTACGCGTACGCGGTCCGGCTGGCCGCCGCCACCCGCACCCACCCGCAGGTGCGCGTCGGGGTCAGTCCCCGGGGTGTGATCGCGTTGACCCGCGCGGCGTGCGCGTACGCGTTGATCGACGGGCGGGGCTGGATCATGCCGGAGGATCTGAAGGCGCTCGTCGAGGCGGTGTTCGCGCACCGGCTGCTGCTCACCCCGGACGCCCAGGTGCGCGGGATGACCCCCGCGGAGGTGCTGCGCCAGGCCGTCGCCTCGGTGCCGGTGCCGCTGCCGTCGGGGCAACCCGCTCCGGTGCAGGGCTGACCGGCAGCAGCGCGATGGGAATCACCGCCCGTGGGGTCGGGCTGCTCGTCGCCGCCGTGGTGCTGCTGGGGGTGGGTTTCCGGTTCGCGTACCCCGAGTTGACGCTGCTCGGCGCGGCGGCCGGAGCGGCCGTCGGCTACGCCGCCCTTGTCGCGGCCTGGCGGCCCCGGCTGACGGTGACCCGCCGCGCCGACCCGGACCGGGTGGCGCGCGGCGAGCCGGCGAGCATGACGTTGACCGTGCGCAATGCCGGCCGGCTGCGGTCGGCGAACCTGCTGGCCGAGGACCGGTGCGGGGAGCGCAGCGTGCCGGTGCCGGTGCTGCGCCTTCGGCCCGGCCGGGACACCGAGGTCCGCTACGACGTTCCGACCCATCGTCGCGGGGTGGTGCCGGTCGGGCCGCTGCGGGTGACCCGTCGCGACCCGCTGGGTTTGGTGGCGTTGGCCCGCCCGTACGGTGCGGCGGTGCCGGTCTGGGTGTACCCCCGGATCCACCCGCTGACGGCGGTGCCCACCGGCGCGGGGCGCAGCCTCGACGGTCGGGTGGACGGGGTGCCCCACGGGTCGATCACGTTCGACTCGCTGCGGGAGTACGTGGTCGGCGACGAGTTGCGCCGGGTGCACTGGCGGACCAGCGCCCGGGTGGGTGAGCTGATGGTGCGGGAGAACGTGGACACCAGCCTGCCGCGCCTGGTCGTTCTGCTGGACAACCGCGCCGCCGCGCACCCGCAGCGGGTGGGTGGGGTGGCGGAGTCGTTCGAGTCGGCCTGCGAGGCGGCGGCGTCGATCGTCACCGCCGCGCACCGCGCGGACCTGCCGGTGGTGTTGCTGTTCGCCGCCGCAGAGCCGGACCCGCCGGCCGGGGCACCCGGCGAGAAGGCGGACCTCGGGCCCGCGCTCGGGCCGCTGGACCGGCTCGCCGCCGCCGAACTGTCCGGCGACGCTGACGCGGTACGCGCGGCGACCACCCGGCTGCGGCAGGACCGGCTCGGCGACACGCTGATCTTCCTGACCGGGCCAGGTGGTCGGGACGAGCTGGGCCACCTCGGGGCGCTGCGCGGGGCGTACCCGTCGGTGGTGGTCGGGGTGTTCGGCGCGGCCGAGCCGACGCCGCCGGGCGCGGCCGGCCTGGTGGTCGTCGACGCGGCGGACGGCGCGCAGTTCGCCGCCGAGTGGGACGGGGTCCGCCGGTGGTGACGCGCGCCGTGCGGGTGCTGCGGGTGGCGGTCGTTCCGCTGGCGCTGATCGGGCTGACCGCGCTCGCCGGGGTGGTGCTCGGCCGGGTGTACGCGGGCGACCTGCTGACCTGGCTGGTCATCGGCGCCGCGGCGGGTTCGGTGCTGGTCAGCGTGGCCATCCGGCGGCTGCCGTCCTGGCTGGTGGCGCCGGTGTCGGTCGCCGCGATGGCCGGCTGGACGCTCTGGTCGCTGCGGCTGGCCGCCACCCACGCGGAGCTACCGGGCGGCCTGCTGGAGGTCACGGCGGACGCCGCCCGCAACGGCATCCCCCGGCTGCTCACCGCGATGATCCCGGTGGAGCCCACACCGGACACGGTGCTGGTGCCCGTCGTCGCCGCCTGGCTGGCCGGGCTGGCCGGTGCGGAGGTGGCGCTGCGCGCCGGCCGGGTGCTGCTGGGCTACCTGCCGGCGGCGGGGCTCTACGCCGCCGCCCTCTACGTGGTCGGCCCGAACGCCGAACCGGCGGTCGGGGCGACGCTGGCGTTCGTCGCGGTCGCGGCGGTCGGCCTGGCGACCCCGACCAGCGCGGCGCCGGCCAGCGGCGATCCGGGCACCGATCTGGCCCCCGGGTACGCGCGGCGGTGCGACTGCGGCTGGCCACCAGCGCGGCGCTCGGGGTGGCCCTGGTGGTCGGGCTTGTCGCACTGCTCGGCCCGGTCGTCGCCGATCAGGTCGACGGCCGGCCGGTGGATCCGCGCCGGTACGTGGAACCGCCGCAGGTGCAGACACTCGACGAGAACCCGTTGATCCGCATCTCCGGCTGGGCGCTGCACCCGGAGCAGAAACTCCTCGACGTGAGCACGGAGCGTTCCGATGCCCCGGCGCCCGGCGGTGCCGCACCGAGCACAGAGCCGTCCACCGAGGGGAAACCGGCGACGGACGGCGCCGGTGGCAGTGTGCGGATCCGGTTGGCGGTGCTCAGCGACTACGACGGGGTGACGTGGCGGGTCGGCGCGACGTACCGCAACGCTGGTCGGATCCTGCCGGCCGCCACGCCGCCCCGCGACAGCACGGTGGGGACGGTCCACCAGCAGATCACCGTGGCGGATCTGAGCGGTCGTCTCCTGCCCGCCGTGGCGACGCCCCGCGAGGTCAGTGGCGCGCGGGTGGCGTACGACCCGGCGAGCGGAACGCTCATCCGGCCGGAAGGGCTGACGCCGGGACTGCGGTACACGGTGACGTCGGGCGAGGAGCACCCGGACTCGAACCTGTTGGCCAGCGCGAACGTACCCGCCGGCGAGGAGGTGGCCCGGGTGCTGCGGGTCGCCGACGGGGTGCCCGACCCGATGCGCCGGCTGGCCGCGCAACTCGCGGAGGAGAACGGCGCCCCGTTCGCACGGGCTTTGGCGATCGAGCAGTTCCTGGCCGAGCACTACCGGGTGGTGGCGGACGCGCCGAGCGGGCACGCGTACCCGAATCTGGGTTTCTTCCTCTTCGGACCCCGTGCCGGCGGCGGGCAGGAGGGCACCTCGGAGCAGTTCGCGGCGGCGTTCGCGGTGTTGGGCCGGCTCTCCGGGCTGCCGACCCGGGTGGTGGTGGGTTTCCGAGCCGGCGGGCAGGGGCCGGTCCTGGCCGGTGACGCGTACGCCTGGCCGGAGGTGCTCTTCGACGGGCTGGGTTGGGTGTCGTTCGACCCGCTGCCCCGCCCGAACGACGAGCCGAGGCCGGTGGAGGAGGATTTCCGCCCAACGCCGGAGGACCCTCCGCCCTCGGAGGCGCCGCCACCCACCGTGGAGCCGACCGCGTCGCCCGAGCCGGTCGCCGCCGCCGACGGGCCGCCCGGCCGTGGCGGGGTTTCCACGCCGGTGCTGGTCGCTGGCGGCAGTGGCGGCCTGCTGCTGCTGGTGGGGGCACTACTGCTCACCCTGGTGGCGATGCGCCGCTCACTCACTCGCGCCCGACTCGTCCGGGGCGATCCCGGGCAGCGCATCGCCGGCGCCTGGCGGGAGGTCACCGACGCGCTGGGGCTGGCCGGCCGACCGGTCGGTGACGACCTGGCGGCCACCGAGGTGGCCGGGCACGCCCGCACGGCCCTCCGCGAAGCCCGAACGGGCACGACCGGCGACGGCACAACCGTCGACGGGCCGACCGTCGACGGGCCGACGGTCGACGAGCTGGCGGCCCTGCTCAACCAGGTGGGCTTCGCTCCGGGGGCGCCAACGGCCGACCAGGCGGCTCGCGCCGCCGAGGTGGCTACCGTCTGGGTAGCCACCCTGCGCTCCGCCCGCCCCTGGTGGCGCCGCCTGCTCTGGTCCATCCACCCAGCCCCCCTGCGCCGCGCCCGCCGGTCCTCCCGGACCCCCCGGACCCCCCGGACCCCGCAGTGATCAAGAGCTTTGCGTCATCTCCGGCCCCATTCCTGACGCAAACCTCTTGATCACCGAAGGCAGGTCCCGGGGTCAGGGGGTCAGGCGGCGGATGAGTTTTCGCATGCCCGCCTGCCAGCCGTCCGGGTCCTCGGCGCGGCGGCGCGCGTAGTCGGCGACCTCCGGGTGCGGCAGGATCAGGAAGCGTTCCTCGGCCAGGCCGGCGATGGCCGCGTCGGCGACCTGGTCCGGGGTGAGCACCGCACCGGACGCGGCGATCACCCGCGCGCCGAGATGCCCCTCGACGATCCCGCCGGCGAGCATCGGGGTGTCGACCCCCTGCGGGCAGAGCGCGCTGACCCGGATGCCCCGGTCCCGGTAGGTGATGGCCAGCCACTCCGCGAACCCCACCGAGGCGTGCTTCGTCGCGGTGTACGCGGCGTCGCCCACCGCGGTCAGCACACCCGCCGCCGAGCAGGTGTGCAGCAGGTGGCCGCCGCCCCGGGCGAGCATTCCGGGCAGCACCGCCCGGGCCGAGTAGACGTGGGCGAGCACGTTGACCCGCCACGCCCGGTCCCAGCCGGCGTCGTCGACCTCCACTCCCCCGCCGGTGGTCACGCCCGCGTTGGCGCAGAACAGGTCGATGCGGCCGTACCGCTTTTCGGTGTCGGCGACCAGCGCCCGGACCTGCTCCTCGTCGGTGACGTCGAGGGCGGTGGCGTACGCGATCGGGCCGATGTCCTCGGCCACCGCGCGGGCCGCGTCGCCGTCCAGGTCGGCGACCACCACGGCGGTGGCCCCCTCGGTGGCGAACCTGCGCGACAGCGCGGCACCGATGCCACCGGCGCCTCCGGTGACCACCACGATCCGGTCGGTGAGGTTCACGCGGACGCTCCTACGGGGTTGACGCCCAACTGGGCGATGAGGGTTAGCAGCGCGGCAGCGCCGCCGGCGGTCACCTCCGGGGTCGGCAGCAGCGCGAAGATCGGCACGTCCACGCCCGCGTCGGCGTAGCGGCGCACCTCGGCGCGGCACCGCTCCGGCGTGCCGTGCAGCACCAGGGCGTCGACCACCTCGTCGGGCACCGCCGCGCTGGCGCCGCGCCGATCACCGGCGGCCCAGGCCTGCCACATGGGCCCGAGCGTCTCGTCGCGGCCGAGCCAGCGGTGGAACTCGGCGTACGCGGGGACGGTGAGGTAGCTGGTGATGAGCCGGCGGCCCAACGCGCGGGCGTAGGCGGCGTCCTCGGTGGGGCAGACGAAGATCCGGGCGGCGACCTCGAAGCCGACGCGCCGTTCGCCCAACTCGCCGAGGGCGCGCGGCACGTCGTCCGCGCTGAGCCAGTTGAGGATGACCCCGTCGGCCTCCGCTCCGGCCAGCCGGAGCATCCCAGGGCGCAGCGCGGCGAGCAGGATCGGTGGCGGCACCTCCGGCGGTCGTTCCAGCGTGAACCGGCGCACCGTGAACGTGTCGTAGACCTCGTCGACCGTCTCGCCGTTCAGCGCGGCGCGCAGGAAACGCAGGACGTCGCGGGTGCGCCGGAACGGCTCGTCGAACGGCACGGCGTTCCAGTCCCGTACGAGCACCGGCGAGGACGCGCCGATGCCGAGCGAGAACCGGCCCGGGGCGGCCTCGGCCAGCGCCGCCGCGCTCATCGCCAGTAGCCCGGGGCCCCTGGTGAAGACCGGCGTGATCGCGGTGCCCAACCGCAGCCGGGGCTGCCAGGCCGCGGCGAGCGCCAGCGGGGTGAACGCGTCGGTCCCGGCGACCTCGGACGACCAGACGTCGGTGAACCCGGCCCGGTCGAGGGCCGCGTAGGCCGCATCATGGTGGGCCAGTGCGATCCCGCCCAACGGCACAGTCATGCCCCATCGATTCGTCACCGGTCGATCGTGCCGGTTGACAGGGCGCGCGAGCAAGATCCCCGTACTAGGCAGAATCGCCGGTTTCCGGCCGTACGTGCGAGCGGAGGGTGCTACGACTGCGAGGTGGACCGGACCGACGGCGCAGGCCGCTGACCATGGGTTCCAAGGTGGCGGGACACCTGGAGCCGGTCCCCGGGGCGGCCACTCCCGGCAGGGCCACCTTCCTTGAGCTCTTCTTCGACCTGGTGTACGTCTTCGCGCTCACCCGGATCTCGGCACGCGCGTTCGAGGACCTGACCCACGAACCGGGTCGGCAGCATGGCTGGGGAACGGTCACCGGCGGCGGTAAGACACTGCTGTTGCTGCTCGCACTCTGGGCGGTCTGGCAGGGCACCGCGTGGACGACCAGCCGGTACGACCCGTACAAGGTGCCCCTGCAGACCGTGGTGATCACCGCGCTGGTGTGCAGCATGCTGATGGGGGTGGCGATCCCCCGGGCGTTCAGCGAGACCGCGCTGATGTTCGCGGTGGCGTACGTGGTCGCGCAGGTGACCCGGCCGCTGATCCTGTCGATCGCGCTGGGACCGCACCCGTACCGCCGGTTGAAGGTGCGCATGGCGGTGGTGTTCGCGGTCACCGGGGTTTTGTGGATCACTGGTGCGCTGTTGAGGACCAACGCGCAGGTGGTGCTCTGGACGGCGGCGCTGGCGCTCGAGTATCTGGCCGCCCGCTTCGGCTGGCCGGTGCCGGGGCTGGGCCGCTCGACGATCTCCAAGTGGGAGATCGCCGGGGAGCACCTGGCCGAGCGGTACCAGCAGTTCTTCCTCGTCGCGCTGGGCGAGACGATCCTCGTGGCGGGTTTCGCGTACAGCCAGGGACCGTACGAGTCGGGGCACGCCTGGGCGTTCTCGCTCGCGCTGGCCAACTCGATCATGCTGTGGCGGATCTACGTGCAGCGCGCCGGGCGGATCCTGGGCGAGGCGGTGATGAAGGCGCGACACCCCGCCAACATCGGCCGCTCGGCGGCCGACACCCACCTGGTGATGGTGGTCGGTCTCGCTTCCACCGCGATCGGTTACGAGCTGATCATCCAGCATCCGCTGGAACGGATCCCGGGGCCGTGGCTGGCCATGGTGCTCGGTGGCCCGGTCCTGTTCCTGGCCGGCCGGGCCCGCCTCGAGCGCGAGGTGTTCGCGCGGGTCTCCCGATCCCGGTGGATCGCCCTCCTGGTCCTGGCGGCGTCGGCGGTGCCGCTGCTGTTTCTGCCCGGTGTGGCCGCGACCGCTGTCGGGGTGCTGGTGTTGGCCGCGGTCGCGGTCGTCGACGCCCGTCGAGCACGGGGCGCCCCACCGGAGCCCGCCGCGCCGCCCTTCTGAGACAACGACGCACGACGATGTGCTGCCCGCGCGGCCGGTTAGTCTCGGCGGGTGACCTTCTCGCTCGTCGCCCGCTCCGCCGACGGCCGCCTGCACGGCGTCGCCGTCGCCAGCAAGTTCCTCGCCGCCGGTGCGCTGGTGCCGGCCGCCGCCGCCGAGGTCGGCGCACTGGCCACCCAGGCGCACGTCAACCTCGCCTACCGTCCGCAGGGCCTCACCCTGCTGCGCACCGGGGTGATCGCCGCCGACGTGGTGGCGGGGCTGATCGCCGCCGACCCTGAGCGGGAGCACCGCCAGCTCGGCGTCGTGGGAGCCGACGGTCCGGGCGCCAGTTGGACCGGGCCGGCCTGCCACCCGTGGGCCGGCGGACGGACCGGCGACGGCTGGGCCGCGCAGGGCAACGTACTCACCGGCCCGGAGGTCGTCGACGCCCTCGGCGATGCCTGGCTGGCGGGGTCGGCGCTGCCGTTCGCCGAGCGGCTGGTCGCCGCGCTGCGGGCCGGCGACGAGGCCGGCGGCGACCGACGGGGCCGGCAGAGCGCCGGTCTGCTGGTGGTCGAGCGCGGCGGCGGGTATGGCGGCACCAGCGACGTGGTGGTCGACCTTCGCGTGGACGACCACCCGGATCCGGTCGCCGAACTGGGTCGCCTGCTCGCCGTGCACACCATGCTGTTCAGCCGGCCCGACCCGGCGACTCTGCTCGACCTGAGCGGCGCGGTCGCCGAGGAGGTGGCAGCGTTGCTCAGGGCGCTGGGCCATCCGGTGGCCGAAGAGGGGACGGAGGCGGCGTTGGTCTCCTGGGCCGGGCTGGAGAACCTGGAGGAGCGGCTGGTGCCGGGACGGATCGACCCCGTGGTGCTGACGCACCTGCGCGGCGTCGCCCCGCACGTCCCCGCACCCCGCTCCGCGAGCTGACCCGCCCGGGCCGGGCCTGGGTCAGCGGCCGAAGGTGAGCCAGCGGAAGCCGGCGGCGTCGATCGTGGCCCGTTCCGGTGCGGTCAGCGCCGTCCGCCCGGTGGTCTTGCGGATCAGGGTCAGCCGGTCCCAGCCCAGGCCCGCCGGTGCCGGTCGCCCGCCGGTGAGCAGGTCGGCAGTCACCGTGGCCGCCTGCGGGGTGAGCCACGGCGGCCGGTCCAACGCGGCGGCGAGGTCCAGGCCGTGCACGCCCACCTCGAGGACCCGGGTCCGCAGGAACTCGGTGAGGCGCATCGCGTCGCCGTGCCGGGTCCGTACGACCCGGTCGGGCGGCGCGGCGGCGACCGCCGCGTCGGTGGCCCGCCAGGCCCGGTCCAACTCGGTTGCCAGCTCCGCGCGGTCCATCTGCCGGGCGTCGCGCCGGCCACCGGCGATCCGTTCGGCGTCGAGCTGCGGGGTGAACTTCGCGCTGTCGAAATAGCCGGCGGCGTCCACCTCCGCGTGTGGCGGGGCCGGCGCGGCGAGCATGTCGGGCAGCCGGCCGACCCCGGTGCGTACGTGCGCGATCAGCTCCCGGACGGTCCACGGCGGGCAGTCGGTGGGCCGGTCGAGGTCGGCGTCGACCAACTCGGCCAGGACCTCGGTGAGCTGTGCGCACTCGGCGGAGAACGCCGCGCGGACCGGGTTCATCGCCAGTTCAGCCCTTGACCCGGGGCACCAGCCGGTGCACGACGCTGAGCACCAGCGCCATCACCACCGCCATCGTGCCGGCGATCCCGGCGGCGCTGCCCGCGTACCCGGCGAACAGTGGCCGGCGGGCCAACTCGTCCGGCCCGGTGTCGCGCAGCTCGATCAGCCAGGCCAGGGACAGCCCGCAGGCGACCAGGGCGAGCACACCGCCCACCCCGAGCACCAGCGCGGCGATCCGGTGCGCGTCGCCGGGCGCGACCTCGGCCTGCTCCCGTTGGGTGACGAGCAGGACCAGCCCGGCCAACGCCGCCCAGACCCCCACCACCAGATACGCGGCGACCGCGTCGCTGGGCCGGTGCCAGCCGGCGGAGAGGGTGGCGACTCCGGCGGCGGCGGCGTAGCCGGCACCGATGAAGGCCCCGACCGCTCGTACCTTGCGGGGCAGCACGAGCATCAGCGCGACGGCCACCGACGCGGCCACCGTGGCGTGCCCGCTGGGCAGGCTGTTGCCCACCCCGTCGCGCTCCGGGTCGAGACCGAAGTCGGGCCGACTCAGCCCATACTTCAGCAGCTGGGTCGTGACGTTCGCTCCGGCGATCAGCAGCGTCGCGGTGATGGCCAGGGCGATCCGTCCCCGGATCAGCGCGATGAACCCGATCGTCGCGGTGGCGGCCAGCAGGGAGACCACCGACATCGCGTTGAGGATCCGGTCGACGGGGCCGTCGATGGTGTCCTGCCCGATCCGGTTGCCGGTCAGGGCGACTGTGTCCACCCACTGGCCGATCTCGGAGTGCACGGCCACCCGCCACACGGCGAGGAAGGCGGCCGCCTGGACGAGGGCCAGTACAACCAACCAGACCGCGGTCCAACCCCGTGCCGTCGCGCGCATCCGCACACCGTAGCGGCCTGTCTCAGCCAGCCGACCGGTGGCCCGCCGTCAATGGCCGGTTAGGTTGTGCCGGAGGCGAGGAGGCGGTGGTGGGCGGAACACCGGAGCGCGACAGCGGCCAGGCCGAACCCGGCCCGGACCAGCGGACGGGCGCCGACCCGGGCCTCGGAGGGCCGGCGCGGGTCGAATCGCTGGCGGATCTTCTGGGCGGGCGACGCGGTGCCGTCGACGCCACCCTGCCGCCGCTGGCGTTCGCGGCGGGCTGGTTGCTGGGCGGCGAGTCGCTGTGGGGTGGCGTCGGCGCGGCGCTGGCCGTGGGCGCGGTGGTGGCCGGCGTACGGCTGCGTCGGGGTGACCGGCCGCGTGCGGTGCTGATCGGGTTGTTGGCCGTCTGCGTCGCGGCGATCATCGCGGTGCGCACCGGCCGGGCTGAGAACTTCTTTCTGATCCAGCTGCTTTCCAATGCCGCCAGCGCCCTCGCGTGGACGGTCAGCATCGTGGTGCGTTGGCCGCTGCTCGGTGTGCTGGTCGGCGCGGTGCTGGGCCAACGCGCCCGGTGGCGGCGCGACCCGGCGCTGCTGCGCGGGTACGGCCGGGCCAGTTGGGTGTGGACGGCGACCTACCTGGTGCGGCTCGCGGTGTTCGTGCCGCTGTACGCCGGTGGGCAGGTGCTTGCGCTGGTGATTGCCCGGGTGGCCCTGACCTGGCCGCTGGTCGCCGCGGCGCTGGCACTGAGCTGGGTGGTGCTGCGGCGGTCGTTGCCGGTCGGGCACCCGGGTCTGCGTCATCCGGTCACCGTGGATCCGGCCGCACCGCAGCGCTGACCCGGGCGAAGCCGGGGACGGTTTGCGGGCAATAAAGTGGAGAGGCCGCCACGGGGGGAGCGGCCTCTCCGGTGACGTACGTTACTCCGTCATGGACTTCGGCGTGATCCCGTGACGGCCTGAATTTCTGGGCTTTTTCGCGGCTAGCTCCAGTCCGGGCGGTGGGGTGGGCCAGCCGATCCGCTGCGTTGACCAGATCGCTGACCCACCCCGGCCTGACCGTGGGAGTCAGGCCGCCCGCCGGCCAGGGCCCGGCGTTCCCCGGGACCCTGGCCGGACCCGGGGTGGGCGGTCCAGGCCACCCACCCCGGGTCGCCTCAGCCGTTCGGGAACAGGCTGCCGTAGTCGGCGTACGCCATGGCGACGTCCGCCTGCGCCCAGAACCGGTGGTAGTTGAAGCTGGGCTCCGCACCACCGTCCAGGTACGCCTGCACCTTGGGCCAGTCCGGGTCGTTCTTGTAGAAGGACCGGATGTCGAGGAAGCTCTTGCCGGCGGCGATGCTGTCGCCGTTCGGCATCTTCCCGGTCCAGCCCGACGGGACGTAGAGGCCCTGCCCGGTGGACGCGTTGTAGGTGTCGTCGAAGCGCCGGTAGTCGCCACGCTTCTCGGTGGTGGAGACGCCCTTGGCGTCGCTGACGGAGTACAGCGCGTCGAGCAGCCCCTTGGCGGTGTTCTTGGCCGCCACGTTGCCCGACTTGGCCGCGTACGCGGTCAGGGTCCGGGCGTAGGCGGCGGCGACGCCGACGTCCTGGCCCTTGACCGTGACCTCGACGTGCAGGTTGGTGTTGGGCTGCGGGTTGCTCGGGTTCCAGGTGGTCGGCTGGCCGGTCCACGCCATGTCCGACGGGATCGACCAGTTGGTGCCGACGGTGGTGTTGGCGATCGCCCACGGCACCCACTTGTCCAGCAGTGCCTTGGCCTTCGCGTTGCCGGTCTGCAGGTACAGCTCGGCGATGCGCTGCATCGACCATGCCTGCATGCCGAACCACTGGTTGGACGGCGGGTCGTTGTAGACCGGGTCGACGTCGTAGAACATGCCGTAGAAGGTGCTGGTGCCGGCCGGCGGCTGGGCGTAGCTGCCGTCCCAGCTGTTGGTGGCGCCACCGGCGATGCCACCCTCGGCGGACTGGAGCCAGGTGTAGAACTCCAGCTGCCGCTCGAAGCTCTTGGTCCAGTCGGCGACCGCGGTCGCCGACTGCGGCTTGAGCTCCGGGGTGTTGGTCAGCGCCCAGGCCGCGAACGGGTTCTGGTAGCCGAAGTGGTTGTGGCTGGAGCCGATCCGCCAGGACCAGTTCTGACTGGTGTCGTACGCGCCGCCCCAGGCGTAGTACCAGGACAGCAGGTAGTGCGCCGAGTCCTTGCCGCTGCCGGCGGGGCAGGTGCTGGCCCCGACGCAGTTGCCGATCTTCTTGAAGTACTTGTCGAACATCGCGTACCGCAGGTAGTCACCCATCTTGGCGGCCTTGGCCACGGTGGCGGCGACGTCGGCCTGCTTGCCCTGCGCCTTGGCCCAGGTCAGCGCCCAGTACGCGGCCTGCACGGCGCGGGCGTCGGCGTCCGGGGCGTTGGTGTACTTCCACTGCTTGGCGGGGGCGCCGGTGTCCTTGACGAACAGGTCGAGGTAGCCGTACTGACCGCCGTGCTTGAAGGTGTCGCAGGACGGCTGCGGGACGGTCTCCCACACCGACTCCTGGGTGCCCCGCTGGAAGGTGTTGATGTAGGCCGGCTTGCTGGTGCCGTCGCCGCAGCGGCCGAAGCCGTAGGTGTTGTCGACGTCCAGCAGCCAGTGCATGCCGTAGATGTCGCCGGTGCCGTAGGTGGACTGCAACTCCGAGCGGAGTGGGTCCTGCCCTACCGAGATGTTCGGGTTCAGCGCCGAGGGGTACTGGCTGGGCAGGTTGTACTCCGCGGCGTACTGCGGGGTGCCCGCGGAGCCCGCGGTCGGCTGGTCGGCGTGCGTCGGGATGATGTATTTCTCCATCACCGTCCAGGCGTTGTTGAACGGCGCCCAGTTCTGGGTGACCCGCCCGTAGTTCGCCTCCAACCACAGCCAGAAGCTGAACGCCTCCGACGTGGTCTCGTGCCCGTGGTCGGGCGCCTCGACGATCAGCGTCTCCACCGAGTGGTACGGCACGCCCTCGGGGCTGAAGTAGCCCGAGTTCTTGATCTTGCCGTACTGCTCCAGGAAGCGGGCGACGTAGGTGTTGTCACCGCCCGGGGTGTCGTTGTCGATCTCGGTGGCGGTGACCACCAGCGGGGCGAGACCGGTGGCGGAGGCGGTGATGGTGGCGGTGCCGCCGGCCGTGTCGGTGTCCTCCGCCGCGGCGACCGTGACGGTGACCCCGGTGTTCCAGTTGGTCGGAGTCAGCGTGACGGTGGCCGGAGAGACCGTGACATCGGTGTCGCCGGTGCGGACGAGGGTGACCGGAACGCTGGTCGTCGGCGCAGCGCTGAGCTTCAGGTTGAAGGTGGCGGTGCCACCCTCGGTGACGCTCACCGCGGACGGGGTGGCGACCAGCGTCGGGCCCGTGGCGGCGGTGACCGTGAACGCCTTTTCGGCGACCCCGACACCGTTGGCGTTGTCGTACGCCTTGGCCTGGACGGTGTAGCTGCCGGCCGGGAGGTCCTCCTGGGTGTAGGCGTACGGAGCGGTGGTGTCGGTGTTGATCAGCAGGCCGTTGCGGTAGAACTCGACCTTGCTGATCGTCCCGTCCGGGTCGCTGGCGGTGGCGGTCAGCGGCACGTCGGCCGGCGCGGTGAACGGCCCGGTCGGCAGGTCGAGGGAGACCGTCGGCGGCTGGTTGGCCGGGGTGCCGTTGCAGGGTGTGCCGTTGAGGGTGAACGCGGTGGGCTTCGGGTTGCTCCCCGAGTGGGAGCCGTTGAAGCCGATGGTGGTGGAGGCCCCGGTGCCGAGGTTGCCGTTGTACGACTCGTTGGTCGCGGTGACCTCGCTGCCGGACTGACTGAACCTGGCCGACCAGCCCTGGGTGACCCGTTGACTGCTGTTCGGGAAGGTCCACTTGAGCGTCCAGCTGCTGACCGGGTCGCCCAGGTTCTTGATGGTGACGTTGGCGGTGAAGCCAGTGTTCCAGTCGTTTGTCGCATAGACCACGTCACAGGCGGGTGCGGCCTGTGCGGCGCCGGCGGGCAGGGTCACCCCGCCGACGGCGAGCGCGATGGCGGCGATGATCGCCACGCGACGGCGGCGTGCCAGTTGTCTCATGTGCGCGGTGTCTCCTCGGACCAGGCCGGGATGGTCCCCGGCGAGGCGCCTGCCCGCGAGGGTGGTGGTGCGCGGGGGATTCGAGGCGCCGGGAAGGTGGTCTCCCCGGGCCCGGCCGGGGTGGGGCAGTTCGGGTGACCGTGACCGGAAATGCGCTGCCGGCTGCCCTCGGTGGACCCGCGCTCACGCGATCTGGCTCCTGTCGCGTTGAATCGACAGTCTGCCATGGAAGCGCTCCCACAACAAGCGCGCGCGACGCCGGATCAGCTCCTTGTTTCGATCTCGTTTTGGGGCTTTCACAAAGGCGTGACGGGCGTTACAGTCGCAACATCGGTCGATGGGAGCGCTTCCATCGACAAGGTTCCAACAAGAAGATCGCCGGGACCGTCTCTGACGGGCCCGGGGAACCAGCCCGAGGGCTGACGACGGGCCAGCCCGGACGCCGTCATCAGCCATCGTCCCGCCACATGGAGGGAGGTGGAACCAGAGCCACTCGCGTGGCCCGGCTCCCGCGCGACACGCACGGCAGGACCCAAATTCCGCCCGTGTGTGTGCAGTTACGGTGGGGACGGGGGTTGCCCTCCCCCGTCCCCACACTAAACCCCCGTACACGATAGGAAAAGAGGCCGACGGGACAGGCGCGCTGCGCCGCCCGGCGGCCTCGTTCGCTGCTCGGGGCCCCACCCGCCTCCCACCCGCCATCGCCGGCCGCCAGGACAGCCGGCTGACCGGGTCGGCCGCGTCTGCCCTATCATGGGAGCGCTCCCGAATTTCGGCGGTGGCCCCGTATCCATGAGGAGAATCCATGTCGATACCTACCGGGCCCGCCGGCCCGCTGCGCTTCCCTGACAACTTCGGCTGGGGCGCGGCCACCTCCGCGTACCAGATCGAAGGCGCCGCCAAGGAGGACGGGCGCGGCGAGTCGGTCTGGGACACCTTCAGCCGCGTCCCAGGGCGCACCCGCAACGGCGACACCGGCGACGTGGCCGCCGACCACTACCACAGGTACGCCGAGGACCTCGACCTCATGCGCGACCTCGGGTTGCGCAGCTACCGCTTCTCCATCTCCTGGCCACGGATCCAGCCCGACGGCACCGGCGCGCCCAACCAGCGCGGGCTCGACTTCTACCGCCGCCTCGTCGACGGCCTGCTCGAACGCGGGATCACCCCGATGGCCACCCTGTTCCACTGGGACACCCCGCAGGCGCTGCAGGACGCCGGCGGCTGGGAGTCGCGCGACACCGCCCACCGCTTCGCCGACTACGCCGACGCGGTCTTCCGCGCCCTCGGCGACCGGGTGCCGGCCTGGCTCACCATCAACGAGCCCAAGACCGTGGTGCAGAACGGCTACCTCATCGGCCACCACGCCCCCGGCCGGCAGGACCCGGACGCCGCCTACCTGGTCGCCCACCACCTGCAACTCGCGCACGGGCTCGCGGTCGGCGCGCTGCGGGCCACCGGCAGCGGCAGCCGGATCGGCCCGGCGCTCAACCTGCACCCCTGCTACCCCGCCGACGACTCCCCCCAGGCTGCCGCGGCCGCCCGCCTCTACGACGGCTACGAGAACCGCCTCTACCTCGACTCCCTGCTCAAGGGCAGCTACCCGGAGGACGTGCTGGCCGACCTGGGCCCGCAGAGCCGGATGGTCCAGGGCATCCGCGACGGCGACCTGGCGATCATCTCCGAGCCGGTCGACCTGCTGGCCGTTCAGTACTACACGCCGATCTACGTCACCGCCGACGGCGGCACCGAGCACCGCTGGTCGACCTCCGAGGCCGAGTGGCAGCAGATCTACCCCGATGGGATGTACGACATCCTGACCCGGGTCACCAGCGACTACGGCCCGATCCCACTCACCGTCACCGAGAACGGGCTGCCCACACCGGACACCCTCGCCTCGGACGGCACCGTCCACGACGCGGGTCGGATCAGCTTCCTGCGCGACCACCTCGCCGCCGCGCACCGGGCCATCGCCGCCGGGGTGCCGCTGGAGAGCTTCCACGTCTGGTCGCTGCTGGACAACTTCGAGTGGGCCGAGGGGTACGACCAGCGGTGGGGACTGGTCTACGTGGACTACCCGACCCAGCGGCGGGTGCTCAAGAGCAGCGCCACCTGGTACCGCTCAGTCATCGCCGACGGCGGCTTCTGAAAACAGGCCGCCACCCGGACGTCCGGGCCCGGACGGTTCGGCTCCGCTGAGCCGGTGACCGTCCGGGACCCGGCCGGGTTGATCAGCGGGGCAGGGCCTGCTGCAACTCCGCCCGCAGCGCCGGAGTGAGCATCTCCCCCGCCTGCTTGGCCAGCCGGGCCATCTCGTAGCCCACCACACCGATGTCCGCGTCACCCGCGGCCAGCGTGGCCAGGATCGAACCGTCGCGTACCTGCATCACCAGGAAATAACCGCGGCCCATCTCGACCACCGTCTGCTTGACGATGTCGCCGTCGAACAGCTGGGCCGCGCCCGCGGTGATGCTCATCAGCCCGGAGGTCACCGCGGCCAGCTTGTCCGCGTTGTCTCGGGGGAGGTGATCGGAGATCGCCACCAGCAACCCGTCAGAGGAGACCACCACCGCGTGTGCCACGCCCGGCACCCGGTCGGCGAACGCGCTCACCAGCCAGCTCAGGTCACGCGCTTCCTGGCTCAACGTCGTCACTGTCGTCGTCCCCCTTCATCGTGCCCCCCGTACGGTGGCACGGGTATCTCGGTGGTGTCCTCGGCCTCGGCGCGCCGAACCCCGCTGTAGAGCCGGGAGAGCATGCCGCCGACCGCATCCGGGTCCGGGTCGACGCGGGTCGCCGCCGACACCGGCTGCGCCGACCGGGTGACCGCGCTCAACTGCGCCATCGGCACCCGCATCGGCAACCCCCGCTCATTCGTGCCGGCGGTCACCGGGATGGCCGGCGGTGCCGCCGCCGCGGGCACTGCCGGCGCGAACGGGCCCTGCCGCGACCACCAACCCCCGCCGTCTTCGCGGGCGGCGGCCGGGTTCAGCACGTCCTCGGCTCGCACCGGCACCGGACGGGCCTGACGCGGCACGGCGACGCCCGGCGGGCGGCCAGCCACCGGCAGGTCCCGCACTCCAGTGCCCGGACCGGTGACACCGCGCTGCGGGGCCACTCCCCGGGCCGCGCTCGTGGCCAGCATCCGGGCCGGCGCGGGCGGATCCAGCTCCGCCGGGCCTGCCGGGGCCAGCAGCACCGCAGGCATCGCGAGCCGGGCGACCAAGCCACCCTGGCCGCCGTCCAGCCGCACCCCCAGGCCCAGACGGGCGGCCAGGTGGCTGACCACGAAGAGGCCCATCCGTTCCACCGCCGCGACGTCCGCGGCCGGAGGGCTGGCCAGCACCGCGTTCGCCTCAGCCAGCGCGTCCGGACTCATACCCAGGCCCTGGTCGGCGATCTCGATCAGCGGGGTCGTGCCCTCGACCCGGGCGGTCACCAGCACTGTGGTGTCCGGGCGGGAGAAAGCCGTGGCGTTCTCCAACAGCTCGGCCAGCAGGTGCACCAGCTCTCCGACGGCGTGCCCGACCACGTACACGTCGGCCACCGACTCGATGCGGACCCGCTTGTACTGCTCGATCTCCGCGGCGGCGGCCAGCAGCACCGCGCCGAGGCCGACCGGCCGGTTCCACCGGCGGGTGGAGTCGGTGCCGGCGAGCACCAGCAGACTCTCGTCGTTGCGGCGCATACGGGCGGCCAGGTGATCGAGTTTGAACAGGTTCTCCAGTTGGTCCGGGTCGCTCTCCTCGCGCTCCAGATCGTCCAGCAGCTCCAGTTGTCGCTCCACCAGCACCTGGCTACGGCGGGCCAGGTTGACGAACATCGCGTTGACGTTGCGACGCATGAGCGCCTGCTCGACGGCGACCGTGACCGCACTGCGGTGCACCGCCACGAACGCCTCGGCCAGCTCGCCGATCTCGTCGAGTGAGCGGACCACCGCGGGCGCGACCTCGATGGCGGGCACCCCGCCGGTGACGGCCTTCAGACGGTCCAGTGCGTCCGGCAGCTCAACCTGCGCGATCCGGAGCGCCTGGCTCCGCAGCAGGCGCATCGACCGGGCGACCGACCGCCCGACGAGCAACGAGATCAGCAGGGCGACCAGCAGGACCGCGACGATCCCGCCGACGACCAGCAGGGTGTCCCGGAGCTGACCGTCGCTGGCATCGTCGGCCTGCCGCACGGCGTCGTCCAGCACGCCCGCCTCAAGCTGCCGCAGCAGCTCGTGGCGCTGCTGGCTGGCCGACCACCACTGCTCCGACGGCAGCACGGCGGGCGGCACGCCGCCGGCCGGCAGGCTGCGTTCCTCCAGCCGGGTGGCGGTCAGGAAGATCGGAACCGACGAGGTCTCGTCGTACCGGCGGATCTGGTCGGTGGTCGCGGCAACCCGGAACGCGCCGAGCGCGGTCAGCTGCTGGGCGCGCAGATCGGTGAGGAGCACCCGGTCGTCGGTGCTGTACCCACCGGCGCGGGCGGCGGCGTAGAGCTCGCCCCGAACCCGGGAGGAGAGCTCCTTGACCCGGGCCAGCTGGACGTAGCGCAGCACCGCGTCATTCAACGCCGGCTGGTCCTGACCAGGGTCCGGCTCGGCGAGCAGGTCGAGCATCGCGCCGATGGCCCGGTGGTAGTTGCTCAGGATGGTGTCGCTGCTCAGCACCGCCGGCAGGATCGCCGGCCGGATGTCGACCACCTGGTCGTACGCCGCCAACGCCTCGGAGAAGGCGACCCGCCAGGACGCGTCGGCGTCCGCCAGCGGCTCGGCGGCCCGACGCAGGTCCACGATGGCCCGATCGGAGGCCGCCTGCAACGGCTTCAGGTCGGTCGCCGCGGTGCCCCGGTCGCCGCCGTTGCGCAGCTCACCCAGCTCTCCCGCCGAGCGGTCGCGCTCCTGCTGGAGCTCGTGCACCACAGCGGTGATCTGCCGGCCGATGCCGACCTGGCCGGAGAAGTCGTTCAAGGCCGTCGTCCGCCCCACCAGCGCGCTGGTCTGCACACCGGCGAGCAGCAGGAACGCCATCGACGGCACCATCAGCACGGTGGCGAGCTTCGTGCTCATCCGCCAGTCTTGCAGCCGGAATGGCGACCGACGCCGGTGTGGAACAACTCGGACGTCGAAGCGGCGCCGGCGATGGTTCGACACCGCGCCGTTCGCCGGGTCGGGACCTACCGCCACCCTGTCTCCTCCCTCCAACCGCGTCCACCGCGGTCCGGGGAGCGGAGTCCATCCAACCAGGCTCGGGAGCGCTGTCAACGGCCCGGGCAACGCGGAGGTTCAGGAAGGATACTGCGGGTGGGATCGTCCTGCCGTGGTCGGCAGAACCAGCTCGTCCGTCCGGCCGATATCGGCGAGCTCGATCGCCTCGCCGAACCGACCCAGCGCGACCAGTGCCGCCCCGGTGGCGCCGATCTCCGGATTGCGTTGGTGCGACACCGGTCGCGGTGCGAGCGCGGTGGCGAAGGCCTGCCGCCACCACACCGAAGCTGCTACCGCACCCCCGCCCAACACCACACCGACCGGTTTGTCGATCGTGGACTCGAGCACCGCGAGATCCTCGGCGACCAGCCCACACAGCCCCTGCATCAGCCCGGCCAGGATGTCCACCGAGGTGGTGCTGAAGCTGAGGCCGTGCAGCTGGCCGGAGCCCGCCGGCACCAGACCGGGCGGACGGTCGCCACCGAAGCGGGGGTCGGCCGGTCGGCCACCGCCCGCCGGCACCAGCGCCAGCGCCGCGTCCAGCTCCGCGCCCTGCGGCAACCGCAGCTCCCGGTTCGCCCAGGCGAACAGGTTGCCACCGCTGGAGTACGCCGCCCCGGTCACCACGTGGTCGTGGTCGACCCGGTAACGCCACAGCCGTTCGGGGAGCCGTGGCATCGGTTCGCCGGCCGGGATCCGCTGCATCAGCCGTACGGCCGCGGAGGTGCCCACGGTGACGGCGGCCCGGCTCGGGTCGACGCAGCCCGAACCGACGTTCGACGCTCCACCGTCACCCACCGGCGGTGACCACCGGACCTGCGCCAGCTGCGGCCAACGGCGGGCCTTGTCGGCCCGCAGCCGGCCGTGCCAGTCCAGCTCGCCGAGGGGCGGCAGATCCTGCGGACGCGCCCCGGCCAGCGTCAGCGCCTCCTCGTCCCAGCGCAGGGTACGCAGGTCCAGCAGACCGGTCCCGGAGGCCTGGGAGACCGACATGGGCGCCGAGTCGAGCAGCTCGCCCAGCACGTACTCGGGCAGGCCGACGAACCGGGCGATCGGGGTGCCGGACTGCTCACGCAACCAGGGCAACCGCATCGACCAGTACGAGCGGTGCCACCAACAGCCGGTGCGCTGGTGGAAGCCGTCCGGGTCGGACGGGCCCGCCGTATCGCCGACCGGCGCGGGCCGGGTGTCCAGCCAGGTGACCACCGGGCCGAGCGGGGCGCCGTCGCGGTCCAGCGGAAGCACGGAGTGCCACTGGGCGGAGACCGCCACCAGGTTGACGTCGTGCAGGTGCCCCGCGTCGGCCAGCTCATCCAGGCACTCGACCAGGGAGGCGAGATAGTCGGGGCCGGACAGGGTGCCGGTGCCGTCATCGCCGATGGCGAGGTCGACCTTGCGCCGGGCCAGAGCGCCGGGCAGCGGTCGGGTGTCCTCGTCCAGCACCAGCCCACGTACCGAGGAGGTGCCCAGGTCGAGCGCGAGAATGTTCATCGCCGGTCAAGTTACCCGGTGCCAGCCGGCCGACGGGCGCGTAGGGTGGATCACATGCTCGCGCATCTGTCCTGCTGGTGGCCCGCCAACCCGGCGGCCATCTCCCGCGCGTAGCTCCATCCACGCGGCCGCCCTCAAGGCGGTCGCCGGATCTCCCGGCCGAATGGCCGCCCGACGGCGGCGCCCGGCCCGACGGAGACTCCGATGACCCACCTGACCGACCTGCTCGCCGCCGTCGCCCACGGTGTCGACCCTGGCCCCTTCGCGCTGCTGCGCCGCGAGGGCGCGGACGAACTGGAGCTGTTCACCGGCCCGGTCGAGACCGTCGACCGGCTCGCGGACATCCCGCTGACGCCGGTCACGCCCGGGGCGCAGACCCTGGCCCTGGTGCCGTTCCGGCAGATCATCGAGCGCGGCTTCGCCTGCGTCGACGACGGCGCTCCGCTGGAGTGCCTACAGGTCCGCGAGCATCGGCGGATCGCCCTGGCCGACGCCCTGGCCGCGCTGCCCGACGAACCGGTCCGCACCGTCGACGCCGCCTTCGACGTCACCGACGAGGACTACGCGCGGACCGTGCAGCGGGTGCTTGCCGAGGAGATCGGCAGCGGCGAGGGCGCGAACTTCGTCATCCACCGCACGCTGAACGCCACCGTGCAGGGCCCACCGCTGACGGCCGCGCTGGCCGCGCTGCGCCGGCTGCTGGTCGCCGAGCGCGGCGCGTACTGGACCTTCGTGGTGCACACCGGCACGCGGACGCTGGTCGGCGCCAGCCCGGAACGGCACGTCAGCGTCGACGACGGGCTGGTGATGATGAACCCGATCAGCGGCACCTTCCGGTGCGCCGGTGGCACCCCGGACCGGGCGGCGCTGCTGCGCTTCCTCGCCGACCAGAAGGAGGTCGAGGAGCTGTACATGGTGCTCGACGAGGAGCTGAAGATGATGGCCACCGTCGCCGAGCACGGCGGCCAGGTGATCGGTCCGTACCTGAAGGAGATGTCGCACCTGGCGCACACCGAGTACCTGCTCGCCGGGCAGGGCACCCGTGACGTGCGGGAGGTGTTGCGCGAGACCATGTTCGCCCCCACCGTGACGGGCAGCCCGATGGAGAACGCCTGCCGGGTGATCGCCCGGCACGAGCGCCGAGGCCGGGGTTACTACGCGGGCGTGCTGGCGCTGCTCGGCCACGACGAGGCCGGCCGGCAGACCCTCGACGCCCCGATCCTGATCCGTACCGCCGAGATCTCCCCCGCCGGCCGGCTGCGGGTGCCGGTGGGCGCCACCCTGGTCCGGCACTCGACGGCGGCCGGCGAGGTGGCCGAGACACACGCCAAGGCGGCCGGTGTGCTGGCCGCGCTCGGCCTCGGGCCGGCGGCGCCCGCCGGCGGCGGCGGGCCGGTCGCGCGGCTGGCCGACGACCCGGCGGTACGCGACGCGCTGGCCGCGCGCAACGCACCACTGGCGCGGTTCTGGCTGGACCAGCGGGCACCGGACGCACCCGGGCTGCCCGGGCTGGCCGGCAGCCGAGCGTTGATCGTGGACGCCGAGGACACCTTCACCGGGATGCTGGCGCACCAACTGGGCGCGTTGGGTCTCGCGGTGACCATCCGGCCGTGGCACGCCAGCGGCCCTGTCGACACCTACGACCTGGTGGTGGTCGGTCCCGGGCCGGGCGACCCGGGCAGCCCGGACGAGCCGAAGATGGTGGCGCTGCGGAGCCTGCTGGCCGGGCTGCTGGCGACCGGCCGACCCACCCTCGCGGTCTGCCTCGGCCACCAGGTGCTGGCCGGATTGCTGCGGTTGCCACTGCACCGCCGGGACGCGCCCTACCAGGGGTTGCAGCGGGAGGTGTCACTGTTCGGCCGGAGCCGCCGGGTCGGGTTCTACTCGACGTTCACCGCCCGCGCCGAGGCGGACCACCTGACCACCGCGTACGGGCCGGTGGAGCTGGCCCGGGACGAGAGCGACGGCGCCGTCCACGCCCTACGGGGGCAGGGCTTCGCCGGGGTGCAGTTCCACCCGGAGTCGGTGCTCAGCCCCGACGGGCTCGCTGTGCTGACCGAGCTGGTGACCGACCTGCTGCCGGCATCGCACACGGACGAGTTGTCCGCAACGGGCGGACGCGCATAGTCGCCCTACCCCGGGGGTAGGGCTGGATCGACCGGTGGCGCGGACGGGCCGAGAGCCCCCGCCCGCGCCACCGGTCACCGTCGCCCGTCAGCCGGCCATGCCCGCCTTCAGTGCAGCCCCCATCAGCACCGCGCGCCGAGCGGTGAGCGCGCAGGCGCCGAGCGCCACGGCGTCCGGGGCGATCTCCCCGTTGTTGCTCGTGTGCGAGGCGCCGTACGGGTTGCCGGCGATGAACTGGCTGGTGTCGGTGTAACCGGGGGTGACCACGACACCGCCCCAGTGGTAGAAGACGTTGAAGAGCGAGGTCAGCGTGGTCTCCTGCCCCCCGTGCGAGGTCGCCGTCGAGGTGAAGGCGGAGTAGACCTTGTTGGCCAGCGCGCCCTGCGCCCAGAGCGGGCCGGTGGTGTCGATGAACTGCTTCAGCTGGGCCGCGACCATGCCGTACCGGGTCGGCGCGCCGAGGATCACCACGTCGGCCCAGGACAGGTCGTCGACCATCGCCTCGGGCACGTCCTGGGTCTCCAGGCGGTGCGCCTGCCAGCCGGAGTTGGAGCGGATGGCCTCGTCCGGCGCCAACTCTCGCACCTTGCGCAGACGCACGTCGGCACCCGCGTCTCCGGCGGCCTCGCACACGGCCTGCGCCATCTGGTACGTGGTGCCGGTAGCGCTGTAGTAGATCACCGCTACCTTGGTCTGGGCAGCCATCAGATGTTCCCCTTCTCGTTTCGGGTCAGCTCCCGCGACTACCCGTCGAGCGCGATCCCTAACGAGGACGCCCGCACGGTCCCACGTACCGGTCCACCGGGCTCAAGTTTTCCGCAACTTACCGGTCGTTCCCGCCCCGCGCCCCGCGCGGACGGCGATCCTGAAGCCATCGGTGCCGGCGGGACTGATCCGCCGCCCCGCACCGGGCACCTGAACGGGGGATCGCGCTCCGCCAGCAACGGCGCTGGCGTAGCGCGATCAGGGGACGCCCGCCGCGCTCAGCTGGCACCCTTCGGCGCCGCCGACGCTCAGCGGACCAGGGCCGCCATCAGCCGGTCCAGCTCGGCCGCCGGGTCGTTGGTGAGCCCGGTGTGCACCGGCCCCGTCTGGATCATCGTGCTGCGCGGCGCGGCGAGCCAGTGGAACCGTTCACCGAGCCTCATCCGGGTCGCCGGCCCGTCACCGGAGCAGGTCCGGTCCCAGGAGTCGAGCACCGCGGCGACCGCCGGCAGATCGACGTCGGGTGCGAGTGCGCGGACCCGGTCGGCATCCAGGTGTGTCCGCGCGGCCAGGAAGTCGCGCTGCTGGCAGTAGAGCAACACCCCAACGTTGATCTGCTCGCCGCGCTCGATGCGGGGCACCAGCCGGATCAGCGCGTACTCGAAGGGCTGCCTCACGCGGCGCTCCCCTGTGGCAGCCAGTCGGCCGTGCGGCCGACCCGGCGGGACAGGTGCGTCAGGTACGCGGCACGCGCGGCGTCGGCCGTCTCGAAGTCGGCAGCCGTCAGCCACTCCGCCGGCACCAGCGCGAGCACCTCGGTGAGCAGCTCCGGGGTGACCCGAGGGGCCAACTCGGCGTCGGCCTCGGCCATCCTCGTCGCGTACGGCGCCAGCACGTGGTCCTCAGCTCGGTAGGCCCGGTGCACCGCCGCCTCGGCACGCGGCCAGTTGTGGTGGAAGTACAGCGAGGCGCCGTGGTCGATCAGCCACAGCTCCCGGTGCCACACCAGCAGGTTCGGGTTGCGCCAGCTCCGGTCGACGTTCTCCACGTACGCGTCGAACCAGAGCACGCGGGAGGCCAGCGCCGGGTCGACGGGGTGTGCCACCGGGTCGAAGCCCAGCGCCCCGGGCAGGAAGTCCATGCCCAGGTTGGCGCCGCCGCTGTTGCGCAGCAGCTCCTGCACCTCCTGGTCGGGCTCGGCCCGCCCGATCACCGGGTCGATGTCGAGCACCACCAGCGGGGGCACCCGCAGCTCCAGACGGCGGGCCAGTTCGCCGCAGATCACCTCGGCGATCAGCGCCTTGGGTCCTTGGCCGGCACCCCGGAACTTCGCCACGTACGTGCCGAGGTCGTCGGCCTCCACGACGCCAGGCAGCGACCCGCCCTCGCGCAGCGGGGTGACGTAGCGGATCGCGGTGACCTGGCGGAGCACGTCGCCCACCCTACTGTGATCTCCGCCCGCGCCCGCCGTGGGTCAGTCCAGCTTGTCGCGCAGCTTGTCTACCTGGGTCTGGAGGCGGTCCACCGCGTTCTCGTTGTTGACGAACGTGGAGATGCCCGCGGCCAGACCGAGGCCGATCAGCACGGCAAGGATGCTGAGCACCAGGCCGCCGATCGACACGCCACGGCCGGTGACCCCGGGTCGGCCCGCCATCTTGAGGCCGACGACGCCGAGGATGATCCCGATGATCCCGAGCACCAGCCCCAGCGGGGCCAGGATCGCCGTCAACACGCTGAAGAGACCGGCCACCCCGAACACCAGGGCGAAGGTCGCGGCGGCGCTCGTCTTCGCGCGGGCATCCCCCCGATGGGTCCGGGACCCGGCCGGTGCGCCGGCACCCCGGGCCGGCTCGCTTGCGGCAGTCATGAGATTCCCTTCCGCACGCGCGGCGCGCGCACTTCCAGCGAGCCGCTTTCCCACGACGACCGCCGTTACGCCTCCCGTCAAGCAGGAGTGTCGGTGACCGGCCCTAGGCTGGCGGCCCGGCCACCGGAAAGGGGCGCCCGATGTCTGTCGATCTCAGCGCGGCCGACGCGTTGGCGCTGCGGATGACCAGTCTGCTGCTGCGCCCGCATCCGAGCATCCGGCCCGGCACCGTCGCCGAGGTGGTCGACTGGTTCGGCGCGATGCAGGCGCAGGACCTCGCGAGCGGCCTGTGGTCGCTGGGCGCCCGGCTGCCGGGCCGCACCCTGGCCGACGTGCAGGCCGCGCTGGAACGGCGCGAGGCGCTGCGCACCTGGCCGATGCGGGGCACGGTGCACCTCGTCCCACCCGCCGACGCGCGCTGGATGCTGGAGCTGACCGGCGTCCGTTCGCTGGCCGGCGCGGCGACCCGCCGGGCCCAGCTCGGGCTCACCGAAGCCGACGCGGACCGGGCGGTGGACGTCCTCGGCGCCGCGTTGGCCGGCGGCGGCCGGCTCACCCGGGCGCAGTGCCTGGCCACCCTGCGCGCGGCCGGCCTGGGCACCGACGGCCAGCGCGGCTACCACCTGATCTGGTACGCGAGTGTGCGCGGTGTGACCTGCGTGGCACCGAACGTCGGCACCGACCAGACCTTCGCCCTGCTCGACGAGTGGGCGCCCGAGTCACGCCGACTGGACCGGGACGAGGCGCTCGCCCTGCTCGCGCACCGCTATGTCCGCGGGCACGGCCCGGTCACCGCCCGCGAGTTCGCCGGCTGGTCCGGCCTGACGCTGACCGACGCGCGGCGAGGGCTGGGCGCCGCCGGCGACAAGCTGAGCACGGTACGCGTCGACGACGAGGCGATGCACGTCGACGCGGCGGTGGCCGATGCGCCGCGCACCACGGTCGACGACGTGCTGGCGCTGCCCGGGTTCGACGAATATCTGCTCGGCTACCGGGACCGCACGCTGATGCTCGACCCCGCGCACCAGGCCGCCGTGGTGCCGGGAAACAACGGCATCTTCCAGGCCACCGTGGTCCACGCGGGCCGGGTGGTGGGCCTGTGGAAGCGCCGGCTGGGCCGGACCGCGGTCACCGTGACGATCAAGCCGCTGACGCCGCTCGCCACCACCACGCGCGCCCGGGTGGAGCAGGCCCTGATGCGGTACGCCGACTTCGTGGGGCTGCCGCCCCGGTTCGACTGGTCGGCCTAGACGGCGTCAGTCGGTGTGGCCGGCGGCTGACCCCCACGCGGCCGGGCTGTGGTCAGGAGGTCGACGATCCGGGCTGCCCGGGGGTCCGTGCGGATCTGCGCCACGGTGGCCGGCAGTGGCAGTCGCCAGTTCGGATATTCGTCCACCGTGCCCGGCATGTTGGGCTGGCGCACCTCGCCCAGCACGTCGTAGAGGGAGACACCGATCAGCCGGGCCGGGCTTGCCGCGAGCGCGGCGTGCATCCCGACCACCACCTCACCGTCGTCAGGCTGAGCCTGCTCTGACCCCGGGTCGGGCGTCTGCGGCAGCAGCGCCTCGTCGCGCAGCATCGTCAGCAGACGCTCCCGGTCGGCGACGGCTCGGGCCCGTTCCACCGTCACGTCGGTGCTGAGCAGCTTCAACTCGTCGCGCACCCGTACGTGCTCACCGGTCAGGAAGCCCGGCGCGGTGGGCAGGTCGTGGGTGGAGATCGTGGCGAGGGCGTTGCGCGGCCACCGGGCCGGTGGGACGAAGTCACCCTCGTCGTCGCGCGCGAACCACAGCACGGTGGAGCCGAGCATGTTGCGCCCGCGCAACCCTCGGGTCACCGTTGGTTGGACGGTGCCGAGATCCTCACCGACCACCACCGCGCCGGCCCGGTGCGCCTCCAGCGCGAGGATGCCCAGCATCGCCTCGGCGTCGTAGCGGACATAGGTGCCCTCGGCCGCTCCGCCGCCCGGCGGCACCCACCACAGCCGCCACAGGCCGGCGACGTGGTCGACCCGCAGGCCAGCCGCGTGCCGCAGGGTCCGGCGCAGCATGTCCCGGTAGGCCGCGTAGCCGGTTGCGGCGAGCCGGTCCGGGCGCCACGCGGCGAGCCCCCAGTCCTGGCCGAGCTGGTTGAAGTCGTCCGGCGGTGCGCCGACCCGCACGCCCTGGGCCAGCACGTCGGCGAGCTGCCAACCGTCCGCGCCGCCCGGGTCGATGCCGACGGCCAGGTCGTGCACGACGCCGACCGGCATCCCGGCCGACCGGGCCGCCGCCGTGACGGCGTCGAGCTGCTCGTCGCACAGGTGTTGCAGCCAGGCGTGGAAGGCCACCCGGTCGGCGAGCTGCCGACGCTGCTCGGCGACCGCCGGGGCGTCCGGGTGGTGCAGCTCCGCCGGCCAGGCACGCCAGTCGTTGCCGTGCCGCTCGGCCAGCGCGCACCAGGTGGCGAAGCTGACCAGTGCCGGGTCCGCCGCAAGGTCCACCGGCTGGGCGTACGGGTGCAGCAGCTCCAGGGCGTGCCGCTTGGCGGCCCACACCCCGTCGTAGTCGATCAGGTCACCACGGTCGGGGCGCAACGCGTCGACCACCGCACGGGTCGCCGGGTCCGCCGCCCGGTACGCGCCGGTGTCGCTGACCCGCAGGTAGAGCGGGTTGACGAAGCGTCGACTGGCTGGCGAATAGGGTGAGGCGGCGACCGGGTGCGCCGGCCCGACCGCGTGCAGCGGGTTGAGCAGCACCAGCCCCGCACCGGTGGCACCGGCCCACCCGGTGAACTCGGCGAGGTCACCGAGGTCGCCCATGCCCCAGGAGCGTTCCGAGCTGAGCGCGTAGAGCTGGAGCATCCAACCCCAGGTGCGCGGCGGCACCGGCAGCCGGCGGGGCACCACCACCAGCGTCACCTCCCGGCCGGCGCAGGCCAGCCGGTGCCAGCCCAGCGGCAGGTCTGACGGCAACTCGCCGTCGACAGCGCGGCGGCCACCGTCCTCGAGGGTCACCACACCGGCGCCGGGCAGTGCCCGGGTGGTGCCGTGGGCGAGCACGACCGTCTCCGGCAGTGCGCCCCGATCGACCGCGCGGGCGGCGGCGAGTGCGTCGGCGATGGCCGACGGGCTGGTGGCGTCCACGCCGAGCAGGCCGAGCACGCCCACGACCGTCTCCGGGGCGACCTCGACGCGGCGGTGCCGCCAGTCCTCATACCAGGTGGACACGCCGTGTGCGTTGGCCAGCGCGGCCAGTCGTCGATTCATCCCGTACCCCGCTTCGCGACGCGACCTGCGACCACCTTGCCACGGCCGGGCGTGCGCCGCAGGGCGCGACGGGGCCGGCGGGCGAACCCGCCGGCCCCACCACGGTGGACGCTGTCAGTCGGCGAGCGCGCCGGCCGCCCGGCCCTCGTGCAGGGTCAGGTTGCGGCCGGTGGTCGGGTCGAACAGGTGGATCTTCTCCAGGTTGAACCAGACCCGTCGCGACTGTCCCTCGGCGACCGGGGACTCCGCCGACAGCCGGGTCACCAGGTTGCCTCCGGCGCCGGCGAAGTCAGCGGAACCGGCGTCGGCGGCCAGCTCCTCCAGCTCGGCGGCGCTGGCCCGCTCCCCCTCGACGGTGAAGTAGACGTACTTGTCCGAGCCCATCGACTCGACGATGTCCACGGGCGCCTCGAACTCGATGCCCCGGCGGCGGGTGTCCTCGTCGACCAGTTCGGCGTCCTCGAAGTGCTCGGGGCGAATGCCGAGGATCAGCTCGCGGGGCGCGTCGGCCGCCTCCAGCTCGCGGCGTACCCGGTCGCCGAGCGGCACGTCACCCAGGGCGGTGTGCAGCCCACCGTCCTGTACGGCGGCGTGCAGGAAGTTCATCGACGGCGAACCGATGAAGCCGGCCACGAAGAGGTTGCGCGGGTGGTCGTACAACTCCTGGGGAGGGCCGACCTGCTGCACCGCGCCCCCGCGCATGATCACCACGCGATCGCCGAGGGTCATCGCCTCGGTCTGGTCGTGCGTGACGTAGACGGTGGTGGTGCCGAGCTGCTTCTGCAGGCGGGACACCACCGTCCGCATCTGCACCCGCAGCTTCGCGTCGAGGTTGGACAACGGCTCGTCCATCAGGAACGCCTTCGGCTGGCGGACGATCGCTCGGCCCATCGCCACCCGCTGCCGCTGCCCGCCGGAGAGGTTCGCCGGCTTGCGGTCGAGCAGCGTGGTCAGCTCCAGCACCTTCGCGGCCTCGTCGACCTTCCGGTTGATGGTCTCCTTGTCCAGCTTCGCCAGCCGCAGCGGGAACGCCATGTTCTCCCGCACGGTCATGTTCGGGTACAGCGCGTAGGACTGGAACACCATGGCGATGTCCCGGTCCCGGGGAGCCTTGTCGTTGACCCGCTGGCCGGCGATGCGCAGCTCACCGGAGCTGATGTCCTCCAACCCGGCGATCATGTTGAGGGTGGTGGACTTGCCGCAGCCCGAGGGTCCGACCAGGATCACGAACTCGCCGTCGGCGATCTCCAGGTCGACGTCCTGCACGGCGACGGTCCCGTCCGGGAAACTCTTGCTCACCTTGTCGAGCACGATGTCAGCCATGACTACTCACCTATCCCTTGACTGCGCCGGAGGTCAGACCGGACACGATCCGGCGCTGGAAGAAGAGGACGAACAGGATGATCGGAACGGTGATCACCACTGCGGCGGCGCAGATCGCCCCGGTGGGGTCCTCGAACTGCGACTCGCCGGTGAAGAACGACAAGGCGACCGGCACCGTACGGGCGCGTTCGGTGGAGGTCAGCGTGATGGCGAAGAGGAAGTCGTTCCAGCAGAAGATGAAGACCAGGATCGCCGTGGTGAACAACCCGGGCGCGGCCAGCGGAGCGATCACCCGACGGAACGCCTGACCCTGGGTGGCGCCGTCCATCTTCGCCGCCTTCTCCAGGTCCCAGGGGATCTGCTTGAAGAACGCCGACAGCGTGTAGATCGCCAGCGGCAACGCGAAGGTGATGTACGGCAGGATCAGCCCGGGCCAGGTGTCGAAGAGGCCGAGCTGACGCTCGATCTCGAACAGCGGCGACACCAGTGACACCTGCGGGAACATGGCGATCAGCAGGGAGACGCCGACCAGCAGTCGCTTTCCGGGGAAGTCCAGCCGGCTGATCGCGTACGCGGCCATCGCGCCGAGCACCACCGCGATCAGTGTGGCGATCAGCGCGATGCCGATGGAGTTGACCAGCGCCCGGACGAACTGGTCGGTGTCGAAGATCGTCTTGTAGTTGTCCAGCGTCCACTCCCGGGGGATGAAGTTCCCGTCGGTGAGGGTGGCCGGTGTCTTGAACGACAGCGACGCGATCCACAGCACCGGGACGAGCGCGAAGACGACCACGAGGACGTCCAGCAGACCCCAGCGCAGCTTGGCGCGGGTGGTGGTTGCGGTACCGGTGGCCATGTCAGCGCCTCTCCCCGTCGTCGCTGCCCGGGGCAGCGGTGCCGAACAGCTTCACGAAGATGAAGGCGATGATCGCCACGGTGATGAAGATCAGCACCGACATCGTCGAGCCGATGCCGAGGTTGAGACCCCGGATCAGGTTGTTGTAGGCGAGCATCGACACCGACGAGGTCTCGTTGCCTCCGGCGGTCAGCACGAAGATGTTGTCGAAGACCCGGAACGCGTCCAGGGTGCGGAACAGCAACGCGACGAGGATCGCCGGCTTCATCACCGGCAGCATCACCTTCGTGAACTTCTGCCAGGCGGTCGCACCGTCGGTGGAGGCGGCCTTGAGCAGGTCCTCCGGCACCAGCGCCAGCCCGGCCATCAGCAGCAGCGCCATGAACGGGGTGGTCTTCCAGATCTCCGCGAGCATGATGATCGCCAGTGAGCTGGCCCGCTCGGTGAGCGGTGCGCCGTCGCTGAACAGGTTGGCCAGGTAGCCGGTGCCCGGCGTCCAGGCGTACCGCCAGGAGAACGCGGCGACCACGGTGACGATCCCGTACGGGATGAGCGCCGACGTCCGAACCAGACCGCGGCCGATCAGGGTGCGGTGCATGATGATCGCCAGGCCCATGCCGAGCACCAGCTCGACGGCCACGGTGACCACCGTGATCAGCATGGTCACCCCGAAGGCGGTCCACCAGAAGTCGTTGGTGAGCACGGTGACGTAGTTCTCCAGCCCGATGAACTTGCGCTCGTCGGGGAAGCGCAGGTCGAAGCGCTGCAACGACAGCCAGACCGAGTAGATGATCGGGTACGCGGTCACCGCGACCATGACCAGCGCGGCGGGCGCGCAGAGCAGCAGGCCGAGCTTGCGTTCGGCCTTCTTGTTCTCGCTCAGCGGCGGCTTACGGCGCCCGCCGCGTTGGGTGGGCACGGTGGCGCGCTGGCCGTCGGTCTTCTCCGTGGTCGCAGTGGCGGCGGGCCGGGTCACGGCAGGACCCCCTTCGACTGGAGTGCGTCGGCGATGGCCTTGCGCAACTCGTCCGCGGTCTGCTGCGGACGGATCGCCGACGGCGGCGAAAGGATCGCCGACATCACTGTGGAGATGCTCTGGTAGGCGGGGGTCAGGGGACGGGTCGCCGGGTCCTTCAGCTCCTCCAGGATGGTGTCCTTCATCGGGTACGCCTCAGTCATCTCCGGCTCGTCGTAGACGGCCTCGATGGTGGGCGGCACGCCGTCGTTGATGGCGGAGAACTTCTGGTGCTCGGCGCTGCGGATGCACCGGCCCGCCTCGAAGGACATCTCCGGGTGCTTGGAGTAGGAGCTGACGGCCAGGTTGACCCCGCCGATGGTGACCTTGCTGGGGGTGTTCTCGTCGACGCCGGGAATCCGGGCCCAGCCGACCTGCTTGGCGAGGTCAGGGTTCGCCTCCTGCAGGGCCGGGTAGACGAACGGCCAGTTCACCTGGAACGCGCCCGAGCCGGACTGGAACTCCAGCCGGACCGGGTCCTCGGTGGCGTTGGTGAACGACGGCGAGGTCACGCCCGACGTGGCGAAGCGCTTCAACTGGTCCAGCGCCCGCACCGTGCCCTCGTCCATCACGGCCTTCGTGCCGTCGTCGTTGAGGATCTTTCCACCGGCGCTCTCGGCCAGGGTGTTGTAGAGGACGACAAGACCCTCGTACTGGGCGCCCATGGTGAGTACCTGGTACGGCTTGCCCTGCTCCTTGAGCTGCTGGGCCGCACTGATCATCTGGTCCCAGGTCGTCGGCGGTTGGGGCACCAGGTCCTTGCGGTACCAGAGCAGCTGCACGTTGGTGTTCTTCGGCGCCGCGTACAGCTTGTCCTCGTAGCGGGCGGTGTCCAGCGGTCCGGCGAGCGTGCCCTGCTCGACCTCCGTCTTGTCCTGGCCGGTCCACTCGCGGATCCAGTCGGCGCTGGCGAACTCCTGGGTCCAGGTGACGTCCAGGCCGAGCAGGTCCATCCCGCTGTCCTCGGCGGCGAGCCGGCGCACCATCTGCACCCGCTGGTCGTCGGCCTGTCGGGGCAGCACCCGGTAGGCGATCCGGTACCGCCCCTGTGCCTGTGCGTTGCAGTCGTCGACGACCTTCTGCAGATTCTGCTCGGGCGGGTAGTACAGGTTGATCGTCGGTGGGCCACCCGCGTCGTCCGCTCCGCACGCGGCCAGCGGTGCGACCAGCGCCAGCGCGGCGGCCGCCGCGCCAAGCCGAACAATCGACCGACGCCGGTGTCGAGCCGTTTCGGGGTCTGTCATTGCCCTCCCCCTCTCTTCGGCGAGAACCGGGGAGGGCATCCGTGCCCCGGTGCACGGCGAGGTATTCCGAGCCCGTGAGCTGCGGAAACGCTCCAGGCTCGGATGCTCCGTGCGGCTACACTGCCCCACCCGCGAAGCAACGAAACCTGGCTCCTTCGTGGCGCGCTGGACATGTGCCTGCTGGCACTGCTGGCACGCGAGCCCGCGCACGGCTACGAGTTGATCGCCATGGTCCTGGCCGCGCTTGCTGGCGCCACGGTTCTGGCACGTCACCTGTCGCTCCGCGAGGGTCAGGCAGCTTCCGCCACCTCCCACACAGACGCCACGACTTTCAGACCCGCGTGAAGTGCCGCCGAATGCTTGCATCACCCGCCAGATCTGGCGGTCTTGGACAGTTACCGTTCGGGCGGAACGGAAACTGTCCAAGATCTACCCTGCCAGCTCCCGCGACCGGCGTCGCCGGCACGGTCGGGACCACTCGACCGACCCGGCGGCCTGGAAGGCGTTCGTCGGTTACGCCAAGCAGCACTGAGCCCCACAGGTCCGCCCGGACCAGGCATGCTGGGAGCATGATCGCCCGATTCAAGGATCTCTGCCTGGACGCCGCCGACCCGCTCGCGTTGGGCGCCTTCTGGGCCCGGATGCTCGAGGCCGACGTGGCTGACGCCGGCGACGGCGACACCCGAATCGATCCCCGCTTCGCGCGCTCCGACGCCGAGTCGATCTGGGTGAACCGGGTGCCCGAGCCGCGTGTCGGCAAGACGCGCGTACACCTGGATCTGCGGTTGGCCGACGCGAAGCCGGCGGCGCTGCTCGCGGCCGGCGCCCGACTGGTCCGCGAACCGGACGACGAGGCCGGCTGGTGGGTGCTGGCCGACCCGGAGGGCAATGAGTTCTGCGCGTTCTCGGCCCGCGAGGGCACCACGCCGGGCCCGTTCGAGTTGGTCGTGGACTCGGCCGACCCGATTGCCCAGGCAACCTGGTGGGCCGGCGTGCTCGGCGGCACCGTCGAGTACGGGTCGACCAACGCGTCGGTGGTCGGCGCGTCCGGGTTCCCCTGGGACTACTGGGTCTTCGACGGGGTGCCCGAGCCCAAGACGGTCAAGAACCGCATGCACTGGGACGTCGAGCTGGTCGACCCGGAGCCGATGGCGCTGATCGCGGCCGGCGCGACGCTGCTGCGCGAACCGCTCGACAAGGCGCACTGGTGGTGGGTGCTGGCCGACCCCGAGGGCAACGAGTTCTGCGCCTTCGCACCGCGTCCCACCGGGTGAACGACCGACTACCGAGCGCGGGCGGCGTCAGCTAGCGTTTTCCTAGCGCCGCAGCCAGCGCGTTCGCCGCCGCCGTCGACACGCCTCCGGCCGACCCCAGCCTGCCCGATCGGTTGGTAATCGCGGGAACGTCCCACCGCCGCTGCCCCCGTTCGGCAGGATCGTCCCAACGAGGAGGTGCCGTCGTGCAGGACACCCGCGCTCTCGCCCTGACATTCGAGGTGAGCGGCCTGCCACCGGTCAAGACCGAAGCGTTGTCCATCTTCGCCGCCGGGCATCGGCAGGCGACGAGGGTCCGCACCCTGCTCCAGGCCGCCCTCACGGCGGCCCAGCGCACCGGCTGGACGCCGTTGCCCGGGCCGATCGAGGTGGACCTGGTCCTGCGCTGTCCGCCCGGGCACCGTACGGCCGACGCCAGCACCCTGCTCGGCGGCGTCTGCGCCGTACTGCAGGACAAGAGGCGGGTGTCGACCATCGGCCTGGCCCACCTCGGTGTCCTGGTGGACGTCGCCCTCTATGACGACGACCGGCAGATCCGCCGATTGTCGTACCACGAGGAACCGGCGGAGGACTTCTCGTACCAGGTGCGGGTCGCCGCCGTACCGACCGGGGTTTGACCGACGTCCGCGGTGGGGTATCGCGGACGCCGACGAAGGGAGCACCGATGTCGGAGCCACATGTCACGCTCGACCCGCGCGGGCTGGACCCTGTGCAGCAGAAGCTGCGGGGCCCGCTGGAGGAGCAGCTGACCTCGGCGCTTCAGGCGGCCACCGACCGAGTCCGCGCCGGTTACTCGGGCGAGCCGGTCGAGCAGGTCTGCCAGCGACTGTTGGAGGAGACCCGCTCCGGGTTGCACCCCGACATCGCGGCCGGGTTCAACCCGGACATGGACGAGTTCTGCCGGGTGGCGGTGGCGATCGTCCGACGCGAGGCCGGCTGACGTCCGTCGGCGGCGTTCAGTATCGGCGGAGCTGGTCGTACGGGCTGAGCACGATGCGCGGCGAGAGCGCCGGGTCCAGCCAGTTGAGCACGTCGACAAGATGGTTGCGGGCGAGGGAGACACAGCCGGCGGTGGCGTTGCCGGCGGTGGTGCTGAACTGGTGCAGGAAGATGCCGCTGCCCGCGTTCGGCACCGGCGTCGGCACGTTCGGCGGCATGTTGTAGGTGATCACCGCGAAGTGCGTGTACGCGGGAGTCTCCTGCCACAGTGCCTCGCTGGCCCCGCCCGGATTGGTCGAGCTGTGCTGGAAGGTGTTGTACCGCGAGGACGACGGGTTCTCGTTCCACCAGTCACCGCTGACGAGCCGGTGGTATGGATATCGCACGCCCGGGTTGGCGGCGATGCCGTAGATGGTGGGGCCGATCGAGTAGACACCGGTCGGTGTCGTCGGCACACCCTCCACGTGGTTGTCGCTGAATCCCTTCGAGCCGATCCGGGCGGGCAACGACGCCGAGGCCGGCTGCCAGTGGCGATCGCTGACCCGCACGTACGCCTGAAGGGTGGCGTACGTGGTGCTGTAACTGCTGGCGCCGACAATGATCGCCTGCTTCGTCTGCGCCGGCAGGGTGGTCAACTCACTGGCCCGGTTGTGGAGCGGCAGGGCCAGCCGGGATCGGGGAACCGGGGCCGTGCCCCAGGCCGGCGCATACGATCCGCTCGCGCCGAGCGCGGGCACCGCCGGGGTGAGCACCGCCGGGGCGGCCAAGCCTGCCGCCGCGCCGAGCAAGAGGGATCTGCGCTTCATGCCGCCATCCTGACAGTCGAGCCGGCTCGCCGTCTGTCCCGCCCGCCGGAAGTGGTGGGTGCGCTGGCCGGGCCAGGACCGGGTCCGCAACTACCCGGCCCTGACCCCCCCCGGCCGTCCGGCGCGGGAGCGGACAGCTCCAGCACCCCGACGCGCGGGCGTCGCATGACGCACACGCGTGAACGGGGCGAGCTGCCGCTCTGCACTCAGCTCCACGGTGCCCACCAACCGGACGCCGGTGCGCCCCGGCACACCCCGGAGACCGGAAACGCCGGCCCAGGTTAGGCGGGTCGCGACGAGCCGGACAAGCCGCGGCGGACCGTCGGTGGCGTGACTGATCTCAAGGTGAAAAAACGGCATGTCGACGTAACGCGATCAAGGCCGGCGGCGCTGTTCCGGCTCGGCGATCAGAAGTGCCGCAGCAGGTCGGGGAAGGCGGCGAGTCGCAGCACACCCTGGTCGGTCGGGTCCAGCTCATCGTGCTCCAACACCCAGGTGTTCTCGTTCGGAATGAACACCGCGTTCAGCCCGGCGGCCCGCGCCGGCAGGATGTCGGACTTCGGGGAATTTCCGATCATCCACGCGCGGGCCGGCTCGAAGCCGTGCTCCCGGACCAGCCACCGGTACGTGTCGACGTTCTTCTCCGCGACGATGTGCGCGGCCTGGAAGTGGTGCAGCACGCCGCAGGCGTCCAGCTTGCGCTGCTGATCCTCCCGCTCGCCCTTGGTCAGCAGCAGCAGCTCGTGCCGGCTGGCCAGTTCGTCGAGCGCCTCGGCCACCCCGGGCATCAGCTCCACCTGGTGTTCCACCAGTGCCACGGCCAGCCGGTCGATGTCCTGACGCTCGACGTCGGTGGCCGGCCGCTCGCGCAGCCGCTCCAGGCACTCCCGCAGGCTGCGCAGGAAGACCTTGCTACCGTAGCCGTGCGCCACCGTGTTGGCCCGCTCGATGTCGTCGAGGACGGCCCGCAGCGCGCCCCGGTCCAGGGTGGGGTGCTCCAGCCAGGCCAGGAAGTCATCGATCACCCGCTCGAAGACGACATTGTTCTCCCACAGGGTGTCGTCCGCGTCGAAGATCAACACCTGCGCGGTCCCACTGACTGTCATCGGCGGCCTCCTCAACTCCCAAAATCACCCGCCGATCCGAGAACCGTTTCGCGGTGGCGGTCGTCTTGGACCATGTAGCAGCGATCTTCGCAGACACGGCACCCGTGATGGTTCCCGGCCGACAGGTCCCGGACAGGCTCTTGAGGAGTACGGCATGTTCACGACGAAGTGGGTCACCGGCGCGGCGATGCTGGCGTGCGTCGGTGCGCTGGCGGCGTGCGGAAGCGGCGCCGACACGGCGCCGGGTGCCGCTTCCGGCACGGCGACCCCGTCCGACGCGGCGGCGAGCACAGCGTCACCCGCGGCGGTGACGCCGTCGTCGGCCCCGGCGGTCGCCATCGACCCGCTGCTGTCCGGCAAGCGCGAGATCACGATGACCCGGGTGCAGGGATCGGGAAGCGCGCTGGAGCTCAGCGGCCGACTCGAAGAGGGCGGCGACACCGGCGGACGAGTGCTGTTCGTCCCGACGCCGATCGGCGGGGACCGGTACGTGATCAAGGCATTCGGCACGAAGGACGGTCACCCCGCCAACGACGACCCGTCCTGCTGGCAGGTGAATGCCCTGGACATCGAGCCAGAGCTGACCATCGGGGCCGTCGTCTGCGACGAGGACGACCCGATTCAGCGCTTCACCATCATCCCCAAGGGCAACGGCACGTACGCGATCGGCAGCGAAAGCCGTTTCCTTCAGCATCTTCCCGGCAACGGCCTGATCCTGAAGGAGTTGGGTGCCGCCCCGCTGGGCAGCACGTTCCGCTTCGTCGACAAGGGCCCGGCCGACCGTGAGCCCCTCAACTGACCAGGGGCGAGCACGCCGATGGCCGTGACCAGCAGCGTCACCGGCAGCGCCCTGGTCACGGCCACCGCAGCAGCCGTTCCGCGATCATCGTTTCGCGTTCCTCCTGAGCCTCGGGCCGCAGACGGCCACCCCGGGTGAGCATCACCACGCCGTGCAGCAGGCTCCAGCCCATCTCGGCGAGGGTGTCCGGGTCACGCCCCTCGGCCAGTGGGATCAGGGCCGCCCGCAATGCGGCGAAGACGGCCCGGGGCGCCGCCGGCACCCCGTCCGCGCCGAGTGCCAGGTCCGGGGTCAACGCGAGCATCGCGTCATAGACCGCCGGATTGGCGTACGCGAAGTCGAGGTACGCGCTCGCCATCACCGCCCAGGCCCGCTCGGGGCAGGCGTTGTCGGCGTGGGCGGCGGTCAGCGCGGCGGCCAGGTCGGCGAAGCCGTACACCGCGACGGCGGCCAGCACCGCCTCCTGGTCGGCGAAGTGCCGGTAGAGATCGCCGACGTCGACGTCAGCCCGTTCGGCGAGCCGCCGACCGCTCAGTCCCGCCCAGCCCTCGGCCTCGGCCAACTCGCGCGCGACCGTGACGATGAGGTTCCGCCGGTCGTCTGTGGTGGCCTCATCGGCAGGTCCGGACACGCCCCCGAGCGTATCGACGGACACCCTCCGCAATTTCGTGGTGACGGATTGGTGACTGCCGGCCTGCGCGGTCCAGGCCGTGCGCGGTCGCTGGTCCCACGGCCACAACCGACGCTGGCTCGTTAGGTGAGGAGATCACCGCGACGGGAGGGCACGTGGTCGTTCGGCGGCACCGGCCCGTGACGAGCCGATGAGCGAGGACCGCGGCACGCCGCTGGTGCGCGGCGAGGCCACTCTCCAGCGGGCGACCTTTCTGGAGCTCTTTCTCGACCTGGTCTTCGTCTTCGCCCTCACCCGGATCTCCGAGCGGGTGATCGACGACTTCACCGACGGCCAGCGAGGCGTGCTCGCGGGTCTCGGTCAGACCCTCCTGTTGTTCCTGGCCTTGTGGGCCGTCTGGTCGTTGACCGTCTGGTCGACAAGTTGGCTGGACCCGGAGGCGCCGATAGTCCAGGCCGTCATCGTCATGACGACGGTCGGCGCCATGACGATGGCCGTCGCGGTGCCCGACGGCTTCGGCGCACGGGCCTCCCTCTTCGCCATCACCTACGTGTGCCTCCAGATCGGCCGCGTGCTCTACTTCCACATCGCCGGGCACGGCCGACCCGATCCGAACCAGACCTACCGGGTCCTGGTCTGGTTCGGTCTGAGCGCGCCGCTCTGGATCGTCGGTGGTCTGGTCGACGACGGTACGATCCGCGGGCCACTCTGGACCATCGCCGTGCTGATCGACTACACCGGGCTGTTCCTCGGATGGCCGACCCCCCGCATCGGCGCGCAACGGATCGGCGGCCGGGCCATCGCGGCAGAGCACCTGGCCGAGCGGTACCAACAGTTCCTCCTCATCGCGATCGGTGAGGCGATCTTCGTCATCGGGTTGGCGTTCAGCGGTGGCGAATTCGACACCGACCGGACGGGCGGCTTCGTCCTCGCACTGGCGACCACCGTCCTGCTCTGGCGGATCTACTTCCACCTCGCGGGACGGTTGCTGGATGCTGCCATCAGCCGCTCCCGCGACGCCGCCCGGCTCGCGACCGAGATGGCGTTCGCCCACCTGGTGATGATCGCGGGGATCGTACTGACCGGCGTCGGCTGCGAACTGTTCATCACCGAGCCGCTCGGGCACGTCCCGGCGGCCTGGC